>NZ_JBAIYT010000012.1:0-96115 GCF_036763125.1 Nitratidesulfovibrio sp. 1201_IL3209 | reverse complement strand
GCTGCTCGCTCGCGGGCCAGAGGGTATCGGAACGTAACAACCTTCATCACCATGATCTACCTGATCGGAGCGCCCATCACCCAACTCTTGGAGGCGTGAATTCCACAGCTAACGTCGAAGACCCAAATTTATATTACAACTTTTGAACAGGTTTCAGTAATGCAGTTTCAATGCAAAAGATGCGGAAAATGCTGCTGCAACTTACATAGGTATCCTATATTTTTAGAACTTCATAATGGAGACGGCGTATGTATGTACTATGATAGTGGAAATAAGAGTTGCAAAATATACGAAAATAGGCCTTTTTTTTGTGATGTCATGAAGGGGTGGGCCTTTTTTTCAGATCGGATGACATTAGAAGAGTATTTTGCGATGACTTCTAGATTTTGCAGTATAATCGAAAAAATACAGGAGTAATGGTATGGCATGGCCTTGGCTTGTTGGGGCGGCAATCGTAGCAATTGGTACAGTGATTGCAAAAAGTGATAGTAGCTCGTCTGAGGAAAGCACCTCCTCATCCGAAGATGCAAAAAGAAAGTTTAAAAAAGAACAAGAACAAAATCTATTGGGCAATGTGGACAAATCATTGGCCCGTTTTTTTGAGACACATTCTGAAATACTTCAATTCCATAGTAACAGTGAAAAAAAAATCTACAAAGAACTTGTTGCACGTGTCGTGGAGGGTTGTTCACTAAGTAGTGAATACGCAAATATGTTGGATTTTATGGCTGCAAGTAACTCTCCGGATACATCAGGTTTTGAGCCTCGGATGGAATGTGTACGGAAAGCCTCGCAAATGGCTATAGATACAGCAGAAAGCGTCGAAGATGCGCTGGACAACCTGTATGGCCAAGATGCTTATCACTGCTATCAATCTGAGATCATGGACCCTTGTGCGGAACTTGATAGCGGGGTAGGGGCGATGCGTGAGATTCTTGGACTTAGCCCCGATACGTCTGCAGCACGCCATGTAGTACGTATATCGCCTGACCTAATGAAATTGTTTCTGGTATTGCATCAATTAGAAGGAGTTCGTGAACACTGCAACGATATTGAAAATAAAGTCGCCGAAGACGCACTTGTTGGCCGCGCGCGACAACATGCTGATTTTGCAGAAACATTGCAGCAATGGCGTGTAAATTACGACGCAATGGATGACGCTCCGCGTGTCATTGTCTGCGGTATGCTCAAAGCTGGCAAAAGCACTTTGCTCAACATGCTGACCGAACATTTCACCGATGAGTATTTCCCTTCTGCGCGCACCCGGAAGACGGTAGCGATTAACACCCTAGAATACGATAGTATTTGCTATGTTGACACCCCCGGATTGGATGCTCCTGAAGATGATGAAAAAACTACATGGAGCGCCATGGCCTCAGCCGAGCATATTCTTTTTGTTCACAATATAGCCAATGAATTTGAAGATAAAGAAATAGAGAGCCTCCGGCGTCTTGCCCTATTACGCCCCGATTTTGCACAAATTTGCACCCTGGTAGGGACCTATGCAGAAACTCGCGGCATAGCGCAAGACAAACGTCAGCAGGCACTGGAAATGCTCCAAAAGCGTTTCCAGGATATCACGCAGGTGGCTATTCCCGCTTTCCTCGTGTCTAATACTTCGTATATGAAGGGCTGCCTTGAAGGTAAAAATAATTTACGCAAGTCTGCTGGAATTGACGCTTTGAAAGAGGCTCTACGCCGCGGGCTTGACCGTGCAAAAATCAAAGAAGAAAGAGTCGCCCGCTTGCAGAGCTTACAGAACCGTCTTGCTGGCCACGTTTCTGTAGAAATAGAACAAATTCGAGAGGCTATCGAACTCGCTCAAAAAAAAGACAACATTGCTCTGCAATGTCTTATTAAAGACATGAAGGCTCTTTTGGGTGGCTTTAAGATAAAAATTGCGTCACTGGACAAAATGGAGGGATGATGATGATAGATTCTCGTGAAAAATTCATTCAATATTTTGAATCGCTACGAGATGATTTCGAAAATGTAGCAAGGTCGGCACTTTTGCGAGGAAAAGAAAGCAATGTGCAAATTGAAATTATAATGCAGGCCAGCAAGGGCAGTGTGCTGCAACAGACACGTTTGAAGCCCGACAATCCTCTCTACAAAACAGTGGAGGCTATGGCCGCAACTTTACGGACGGAAACTGACAAATGGAAAAAGTCCATTGATGCCTTCGAAAAAAGTGATAATTTTCGTGGAAAACATTCCTGCTCTCTCATGGTCTATGTGTACGGAAAGGTAAAGTCAGGAAAAAGTTCTTTGCTCAACTACCTTGCCCACGGCTACACTAATCCCACCCAAGAACAGATTGCATCCGATGTGCAAGTTTTTTTTCAGGATGATTCTGGGAAATATGATTCCCAGAAGAATGAGTTGGAAGAAAAGCGTCGCATGCGTGTCGATTATGCTGAGGCAACTAGCGCCATCCAAGGGTACATCTTGCCTGGCATTACACTAGTAGATTCGCCTGGCATACATTCCATGACCCCTGAAAATGGCGCTTTGGCTCAGGAATATTTACAGAGTGCTGATATTATAATTTACGCCACATCTTCTAAAAGTAGTACACGTGCCAGCGATATCAAAGAGCTGCTCGAAATAGTACAGTCTGGAAAAACATTTTTTATAGTTTCTACGGCTGCCGATACTCTAGATGAAGATGAAGATGAAGATGGAAATATCGTAACCAAGCTTGTTATGCTGCCTGACCATGATCAGAAAGAAGTATGCATGTATTGTGTGGATCAACTTCTTCATGGTGATACGGAAAAGCGTTTAAAAAAAGAAGAGTTACAGGAGCACGTCATCGCCATCTCAGCCCTTTACGCAGAAGAGAATGCTACAACTGAGGGCTGGCGAAAAAGTGGCATGCAAGCATTGCTTGCTCAGGTCCACAAAGTAGCAAAAAGCCAAGGAATTCAAATCAAGCAGCACACGCCTCTTAAGAATTTGCAAAATTACAACAGTGCGCTTTTGGACAGCCTCACCACTCTTGAGGCTGCCATCTCAGTTAACCATGAGTGGATAGCCAAGACCATTGAAGATATCTCAAGACACAAAGAGTGTGAAGTCGACAGTGCTGTTTTGCACCTCACGGAAGCCATAGAAGGGTTACAAGAATGCGCCAAGGGCAAGGACAAAGATTTTGCCAAGGCAGTACATGAGATTGGGGAGAAGTTTTTACATAAAGCCCGACTCAACATTTTGTCAGCATTCATGGAAAATGTACAGAACCAGCTTGCTCTTGTCGGTACGCATAACACATTCCATGTCGAGCTGCCTATGATTGATGATGTCTATAGAGAAATAGAATATCAATCTACACGCAAGAAAAGGGGTGGGAGGCTTTTGGGAACTTTGGCAGGGATTGCAATTGGCTTGGTATGCGCTTCCAACCCAGCTGGTTGGGCAGCCGGTGCAGCTGCCTATGCCGCTGCCGGTGCCGCTGCCGGTGGCTTTGTAGGCTCACAGGTAGGCAAGGCCCTTGACGGGACAAGTACAGGGAAAGCACGTGTGGGTGATAATGCAGATGACGTACGTCGAGCTGCTGTGGAAAAGCTGGAAGTTGTGATTAAAGAAGACCTTTCTCATACCGTCGAAGGCATTAATAAAGAGTGCATACTGCCACTGGTGGAGTGGCTTGATTCCCTGCAAAACAATGTAAGCTCTTTGCGTAGCATCATCACAAGGCAACAAAAAGAAATTGATCTGGAGATTTCTAAATGAGTGCATACGAAATCAGTATTCTAGAGCAGTGGGCTGAAAAAATTCGCCCTATTGCACAAAAGCATCAGCCCGAACTTTTCAGGCAACTAGTGGATGCTTTACAGGAAAAAAAGGCCGCAGAATCTGTAGATATAACTGTATATGGTATATATAGCCACGGTAAAAGTACGCTGGTGAACGCGTTGTGTGGGGCAGAATCTGCAAAAATGGGCATAGCACCCACAACTGCTGTTGTACAAAGATATCCATGGCGTGGCTACTATTTGCTGGATACTCCTGGCATTGATGCCCCCATTGAACATCAGGTCATTGCCGAAGAGCAACTGCGCAAGAGTGAGCTTGTCATCTATGTTCTTCAAAGCACCGATTTGGATGACGCCCGTGCCTGGAAGGAGTTGGCGGACAATGTCGAGCGTAGGCAAAAGACTATTTTAGTGGTCAACGACTTTAACCAGTGTCGGACGAAGCCTGAGCTCATGACTCGGCTCAAGGATGGCTACAGAACAAATTTACAAAAAGAAGGTGCGGCAAGGGGAATCGACTCGATTTGCGATTACGTGCCCATATACTTTGTTAACGCGAAAAGCGCTCTCAAAGGTAAACTGGAGAATAAAGAAATTCTCCTCGCTGCATCGGGCATCAATGAACTCGAACATGCCATACATGATGCGGTCAGAAATGTTTCTGAACATGACGTAATACAAACACTTAAACGTAACTTTATAGATTTATTGAGACTATGTGAGAGTAGCCTGTGCCCCGTGGAAAAATCCGTAATTTTCAATGAAGCGCAGGCTTCTCTCCGCGAAGTCAGTGAAGTGCGCAATGCAGCGGCTTTAAAAATTCAGCGTGACCTGGAAGGGATGCTGGCAACATACCGTGGGCGAATATATACACTTTTTGAATCCACTCACGATGAGCAGCAGCTCAGAAATCAACTATCTGATATAATGGAAGAGGTTGGCGGCAATCTCGAGGAGTGCATACGAAAAACTCTGTCCCATGCCAAGAAAAGGGTAGAAGATATCTGCGACAACATTGATAAGCTTTCTTCTGTGTATGTGGACACCACGGCTGTAGCAGATGATACTAACGCCACAATCTCAGAAGTGTCTACTTTACAGACACTTCCTTGGAAAGACATGCTGCAGCATGTGAATTGGGAAGAAAGTATAAATAGTGCCGTTATTAAAATTCTGGAAATGGGGAAAAAATTCTTACCCAAGATTTTTAAAGGCATTGGCGAAAAAACTATGGCCAAGTGGGCTAGCAGGTTTACGGCTGCTTTGGGACCTATTTTAACTGCAGGTATAGCTGTTTATGAATTCTATTCTGCCGTGAAGGAGGAAGAGGACAACAAAAACGCTGCGATCAACAGGGCTAAAGCCTTGGAGGACGCTGTAAACTCTGTAATTACTACAGTGCAGAATACGTATACTGTTGAAATGAAATGTATTCTTGATGACGTATTTCTGCCCGTGGAACAGAATATAGAGGGAAAGATTCAGGATCTACGGATACAGTTTATGCTTGACGAAAGAGACGTTAAGCTTCTGAAGCAAGCAGAGGAAGCTATAGGTGGCATTTTGACGCATTAGGACTATACTGGAGAAGTTGCAACAATTCCTAGGACGTTTTTGGGTACGGTTTGCAACGGTTCAATAGGTCTGCCCCTTGCGGTTCCGGTGGTATACTGTCCTGTTCTTGTGAGAAAACGCTTTTTTACGCCGTCAAAAGGGGCTTATACTCCCTTGGGGACGCCACCAGATTATACCCTCATGTCCACATGGGGGCTTTTCTTTTCTGACTGACACATGTCTTTGTAACTTGTACATCTTTAGTTACATTGAGCAGGTCAGGTACTTCGCCACCAGATGGCATATGGACCTACAACAACGAATGGCCCTACATGGGCTTGGCGGCAGTACTCCAAGGCGACAACGCGGATAGGCTGCATAGCCGCGACTATCTAGGCTGCCTAAAAAGGGGAGGAGTATCCTCGAATCCTTCCCAACGACAACGGAGAGAAACGTGGAACTTGAAATCAGGGGCAGGAAGGCATTGATCATCGGGGCAGGGCACGGGCTCGGGGCCTGCCTTAGTAGAAAACTCATACAGGAAGGCGCATGCGTCTGCGGGGTCGCCCGAAGGCGGGAAGGACTGGAGGATCTGCGCCACTGCGCGCCCTCCGACAGGCTGCTGCTCCATGCCGTCGACCTGTTACCCGAAGGCGCAGAGGATGAACTGTTCACCTTTCTACAGGAACGGGATTTTTCCCCGGACATCGTTGTTCACTGCATGGGAGGACGGCAGCAGTCGACTAAAGACATTCCCACGGCAATCCTGTGGCGTACCCTGTATCGGGCCCTGCTCGAGATCCCGCTGCTCATCAACGAGTCCTGTCTGCCAGCCATGCGCGCACGGGGTTGGGGACGCATCGTCCTCACGGGATCCGTAGCTGCGCTGGAGGCCCAAGGGCCCGTACCCTATTGCATCTTTAAATCCATGCTCGCAGCCTACTGCCGCTCGGCGGGACGTCAGGAGGCCGCACGTGGCGTTATACTGAGTGCCGTGCTGCCGGGGGCCTTTCGCTTCCCAGGAAGCACTTGGGACAGGATCGCGCAGACGGATCCCGGCTCTACGCAGGAATTCCTTCAGCAGCACCAGAAGATCGGCCGCTTCGGAAGCGGAGAAGAGTTGGCCGACTTCATGCTTTTTCTGTGCTCGGAGCAGGCATCATTCAATGCGGGCGGCATCTATCCCGTCGACGGGGGGTTGGGTACTGCCTTCTTTCAGCCCTGAGTCCTTACTCCTCGGCGTAGCCCCAACGGCCCTGCTCGCGACGCAGGGCCCCATAGCAGGTGACCGTTGTTCCGCAGATGGCCTGCAAATCGCAGGAAGCGCATCGCGACGTAAATGAGGCCAAACGAGCAAAGCGTATGGGTTTTCCGTGCGGATGCGTCCCATCGAAGAATATGACTTCTTGCATAGCACGCTGCGGACTGTCGGCCCGGATCGCGTCAAAAAGATCCCGGCTCAGGCTGCAGGGCAGCATGTCAACCAGCTTCAACGGAACCCTGCTCCAGCGTTCGTGGGTTTGCAGGGCCATGATATCGCGCACGGCCGCGGCATCATGCCCCACCACAGCACTGTTCCCGTTTTCAACAGGTAGCATGCGAGACAATACTACGCTCCCCACCTGCTCCGGCAAGGCGAGTTCATTGAGCAACGGTAGCACCGGGACGCTTTCGACCGCACGGACGTACTTGAGCTCTAGAGCGCAGGCATTCTCTAGGTTCTTTCGTGCCCTGCACAGCCTGTCCACTGCTTCCGCCAGCGTGGCAAATGCGCCCTCCCGGCCCGCGTGCCGGTCATGTACAACCTCATCGCCGTAACAGGAGAACGTGACCCGGTCTACGTAATGGGCGACGGCTTCCGCCGTGTCCGGCGAGCATAGTCCAGAGCCATTGCTATACATGACCATGGCGCAAGTGCTGTGCGTGCGTATCGTCTCAAGAAGGGAGCGCAGTCCGGGATAGATCGACGGCTCACCGCCACTCAGAATTACCAAGTCCCCTTCCTGCGGGTCATAGCGCAAGAGCATGTTCTCCACTTGCCCAAGTGTTAGGCCGCCCCGAGAGCTTGCCCTCGTGTTGTGGGAGATGCAATCCTTGCAGGCGTTGTTGCAAGCGTAATGAAGGTTCAGATTAAACACTCGTGGCATGTACAGCCCTTTCTGGGAAACGATGGGCGAAGCAGCTTCCGTTGCAGGTTGCAGGGAAGTCTAAGCACCCCCGGCAGAAGCTGTTCCGATTGCTCTCTATGCGTAGGGAAAACTGCCGTTCGAGGCAGGCGCTTACCTGTGCGTATGGAACGAGGCCCTGTCCATCCTTCAGCGACAGGAGATCCTTCGAAGTCTGGTTGCAAAAGCGTAGCCGCAGGTCCGCCGTGACGAGTCCTGCGCACGCTGGCGAGCACAGGGGGTGATATCGGTCCAGTAGCATGTTCGCCCCCCGAACGAAGCAGTGCGGCGCGTCGTGGTCGAGGTTGATCGTGATGCCCAGTTCGTCTCGACAGAAACGCCCCACGGCGTTCCAGTTTCGCACGATGACGTCTCGAGCGGCGAAGATATCCTCCACGCAGTTGAGAGTTAGGTTGACCACCATCCGCTGCCCGAGACAATCGTGGACGTGGCGTAGCTTGCGGCACACCCTGCCCACGTCGGTACGGGCGTCGATGCGAGTCTCGAAAAGGTGGCCGCATTCCAGCTCGGGAAGCAGCTTGCAGGACGGAATGGACGGCGACAGACAGGAAAGATTGTAGATGACCGCGTCCCCCCCCCGCAGTTGCAGGGTTTCGACGGCCTCGTTGACTGCGTTTGTGAATAGGTAGACGTGCGGAAAATGGTCCATTGCTGTCGCAAGAATGCGTGGAAACTCGCTGTGAACCGTGGGCTCTCCGCCCATCAGTTTAATGCGCTCAATGTGTCCTTGTTCTGCCAGCCAGTTGCATAGGAGGGCGAAGTCATCGGCCGGAAGTTCCCGCCCGTTGCGGATGTCCTTGTTGAAACACGTGGGGCAGCGCATGTTGCACCGCTCTGTTACAAGCACGCGAAAGGCCTTCCTTAAGATAGTCATAGCCCTTGCTCCCTATCTTCCGAAGCGTATCGCTGCCAAAGCGGGCAACGTATGTCGCCTATGCCCAGCCGGCCCGCCTTGTGGAGCGAGATGCCGATGCATCCTCCGTTGCACAGTGGAAGATAGCGGCATTTCCGGCAAGGGGAAGTGTCGTCCACCCGGTAGTCGCGTATGCGCAGGGCCTGCGGTGAGCCCAAAATGTCCTGCAGGGGTTCACGGCTCAGGTCCCCAAAAGGGATGCTGCTTAGGCAGGAGCAGCCATAGACCGAGAAGTCCGGATAAACATAAATCTTGGTGATGCCGCTTCCGCAGTTGCGGTTGCTCGGCTTCCCGGCCAGTCCCTGGGAGATTTCAGTGATTCGATCATCGGACAGCGCATCTAGCTGCGTGAAGTCATAGAGACGCCGTATCCCTAAGCGCATGCGGCAGGTGGTGAGCATGACTTCCACGAACGCGTTCCACTCTTCGATTGAAAGCCCTTTGAGCCCGGCCCCGCAGCCGAAGGGCAACACGGGGCTGATATGCCACTTACGGACTCGATGGCGATGCAGTTCCTCGCGCAGGGCAGGCATGGAAGCAATGTTGTCCTGTGTGACCACGGTGGACACCCACACGGAAACACCTGCCTGGGAAAGGAGTTCCAAATGTTCCAAGGCCGTGTGCCAACTACCCGCCCCTCTGAGCAGGTCATGAGCCTGTTCGTCGCCGTCAATGGAGAACTGCACATGCAATCCAGCCGCCTGGAGCGTCGGCCATGCTTCCGCTTGTTCCGCATACAGAGGCGTGGTCCCATTGCTGGTCAGGATGACTTCGTTGAAGCATTTTAGAGCGTGGCTGGCCAGCAGCATGAAGTCGGGATGGAGCGTCGGTTCGCCGCCCGTCAGTACAAGCGTACCATTGGGAACGCAGCTCGAGAGTTCGTCCATGCCCCTGAGAGCAAGCCTCGTATCCATGTCGTGCGGAGCTGACTTCCCGCGGATGCAGTGTCCGCACGCCAAGTTGCAGCGCTGAGTAAGCAAATAATAGAAAAACATCAGACCATCCTCTCAAGTCCCTCGGGCACATAGCCCTTCACACGTGCGAGCAATCTCGTGACATCAAGCGGGATGTCGGGCATTTCCTGAACCGCAACAGCGACAAGCTCCTTGAGAGGAATCTTATGCATCCTCCGGGCGAGAACGATGACGTCCTTTTCGTAGAGGTTCGCGAGCAGTTTTTCCACTGGATGGTCCGGTCGGGCAGCCCACAGGTTATAGTGGTCCGCGAGGCAGGAGATCGGCCCCGTAAAGGCAGGTGAAAGCTCCTTTAGTTTGCAGCAGAACTCGGCGGCCTTCCGAAAGTCGCCCAGTTCGGCGTATCCTCGAGCGAGGAAGAACAGCACCCCCTCGTGGACCTGCATGCCTTTCCAGCCTCTGATCCGCGTGAGGGGGGCCATGTCGGCGGCATTCATCTTGCGGCAAAAATCCAGAAACTCGAGCAGAAATGCAATCTGCTCTCGGGAAGCCCCTGCCATGCCGTCGAGTACGTCACCCGTACGACGCAAGGCTGAGAGATAATGCAGGTAGAGTGGGCTGCAGCCCATGACCTCGCTAAAGCCGGGGATGACAACATGAACACTGGGGAAGCCAAACACGCTGCAGTCCCGAGCGAAGATGTCGGTGCCGGCCTCGGCGCAAAGGGATGAGAACCAGTTCAGAGCGTCTTGGTTGGTCTCGCAGGAGCGGTTCAGCAGTGCTTCGTCGACCTCCCATGAAGGCTCGCCTAGCCAAAATTCTGGAGGATAGTTGCCGGTGGAGTTCCGGAAAAGCCTACGTAGTTCGAAAGGCTCTATGAGCAGCGGGGCACCGATCTTGCTCCATGCCGTTTCGTGAAGCCTGCGGCCCTGCACGAGTTCGGTAAACAACCGCTCCAAGCAAGTGGAGATGTTCGGGCTGGCCCCGAAGGAGATCGCATAGCGGTGGCTGCGACGGTCGCAGAGGCAGGCGCAGTAGGCGGGGAGTCCCCGGCCAAGCGAACAGTCTCGGACCTCCACGTGAAAATGGCCAAAGGATTCAATCTCCGACATGATGGCGTCTATGGCAGGGAAGTGGGCCTGAATAACGTCTCGCTCGACGACCGGTGGCGTGAGCCTGCGCGTGAAAATGTAGTACAGGCTCCAGCGCTCGAAGATTTCGGAGATAGCCTGGACGACGGCCTCCTGCCTAGTGTTTCCTGCAGCCATGCCATTGGAGCCGTAATGCTGCACGAGCGGCATAGGGACCATCTCCTTCCGACCCGACAGCAGCCCGGTATAGGGAAGGCAGAATAAATCTTGGCCCGGCCGTATACCCCACGCTGACAGGCGGCGCACCCGTTCCTCAGGATGCACGTCGAGATCGGAGGCCCTGTCCAACACTATGGAGAACTCCTCACGCACCCCCTCCTGCATCGCAAATAGCACTGCGTCGATGAGGCGCCCCCCCTGCGCCACCTGTTCGAACTGCAGCGTGACCCCGTAGGAATAATGGGGGCAGAGGTCTATCCCGAACTTGCTGAGGAGCATGCCGTTGGAGAGTCGCTCCATGAATTCACCGTAGGCGCTCGCCAAAGCTAAGACACGGGTGACTCCCTTGCCGTTGGTACCCACCTGCGTACCGGAGAGCACGACACGAACGGAGAACAGCGAAGACACGGCACTGTCAATCCATGACTCTGTGGTGAATATCTTCAACTCCTCAAGAATACGGCGGATCCGCAGGACAGTATCGTAAGGATCACATTCTTTCAGTCGGCCCATATCTTTTTAATAAAAGCGGTGCCCTGCCCCCGTAGAACGGCAGGCGGGGCACACGGTCGCAAGGTGTCTAGTGAAACAATCTCTCGTGTTTCTTTACCCTCGGGCGATCCCAGTGATGGACCGTCCGCTAGTTAGAAACCGGTCTTGTCGGCTTCTAGCCAAGCACCGGCGCTCACTACGCTCTCATGGTCGCAGCATTGACGATTCAGGCCTTTCCAAAACTCCAGTTCCTTCTGCTCATCACGGACGGCATTCTCGAGGGAAACTACGACATCTTCCATGGTGTGCCTCCAAGGATTAGATTAATATATCTATTCTGATAAATGTTTTTTTATGTTTGAGTCAAGTTGAGAATACCTCGCTCGGCTAAACAAAATCCTTTTCGATTTTTAGAAATAAGTTTTTAATATTTCGAAGAAACTACGAAGTTGAACGTATCTATTGTCTTTCGCAACAGGCATCTCGAACCTGCTACATGCTTGTGACGCTCATGGGGTGTTCTCATACGATTCTGTGTATCGCGGGCAATGTAGGAGTCATGCCAACGCTGGAACCTCAAGCAGTGCCGATACAGTGCAGAAAGTACTTCTTAAAATTCTCTTCAAGGGTCGCACAGTACGCGTCGGCCTGCGTCGAAGCGACGAGTCCCACAGATCCGAGTTCGTCGATGAGCGCCTCAGCACCCGACAGATCGAATCTTTCCTTGACCCGCCGTAGTGCATGGTTGCAGGCCGTGATGCCGTGCCCATGCATGAGTTCAAAGGGCGTCAGGTTATGACCCGCGAACACGAGGCGACGGGTATGGGGGCCGATCATCGGTTTTCCCTCTGCTGCTCTGTTTGGAATCTGCCCGAAACAAGAGCCATTGTCGAACACGGGTGCTAACCGAAACGCCTTTCGGTCGGTCAGGATTCCCCAGTTGCCGTTGTTCCTGTCGAAATTGTCGATTAGGAGGTCGATGACGAACATGTCCCAGAAACGCTCAACGGCCCCGCCCGCCGCGATCAACCAAGGGTGTTTGCCAACGATCTCGAGCGTGTCCCGCAGATCCCTACTCTTTGACGGTGCGTTGCAGCCCCCCCCTGTACTCAGATAGTCCTCTTTTAGAGTCGAAAAATCGACGAAATCCTCGCCCGGAAGCTGCATATGTCGACAAGCGACGACCACGAGTCCGTTCAGCGTGCCGAGTAACGTCTCATGGACAGGGACACCCAATGAGGCATAGATCTGGGATCCCAGATACTCGCGAACGACAATTCCGACATCGTTCTCAATCTCTGTCCCCGGCAGTGGGCAGGGCAGCTTGAGCATGTATGGCTCATCCTTGTAGATGATGCACTGCTTCCGGCTGGAGCGCCCACCGTATTGGAAGGGTATCGTGCGGCATCGGGAAAAATCAATCAGCATGTCGCTTTCTCCTGCAATCGATACGTATGATGTGCTATGCACGATGTGCTTGCTGCAAATTGTCGTAGTGCGCTCGCTCCCCATTCTCGTACATTCAAGGGGGCATAGCCCTTGGTCCTCGTCTTGGCCAGATAGCTGGCCCACTCCACGCATCTCTCGATGTCTCGTTGATAGCTGGCATCATGACGATCCAAATGGATAAAGTCAGGATGTGAGCGACCATCTCTGCTTCTGTTGCATCTCTGTAATAACCCAGGGTAGTTGATTCCCACTGCTCTCTGCCAAAGGGCATCAGCCTTTTTCATGTGGTTCCAGCTATGGCAAGTGACGTTGCCATTTAGGAGGAGCATCACGTGATAATGCTGATGCTTCTCTCTGGATTGCTCACGTACCCAGACGTATTGAAAGGCGATGCCTTCACGTGACAAATAGCGTGTAAAGCTATTAAGAAATTTGCTCAGATGGCTATTGTCATGAGGAGCTATGAAATCAATAGGGTAGTGCAGATCGAATCGTATAAAGAGGACTCTGCTAAACCGTGAAGCCATATATTCAATGCGATTCACAATCGCATCAATGATGTCTGTACGAATTGGTTTGTCTTCGTATGCCTGTACTGTATAGTTCCTGTATATATTTCGATCAGTGATAATCATTGCTGTGTCCTTGTTTATTAAATCAAGATGTCGTGTCGTAGTTTACATTAAGAAGGCTTGTCTTGATGATATTGGGCTTTTCTGCTCTTGTGTTAAGCTTGTATTGCATATAGCTTTATGTTTTATATTGTATTATATTTAGTTTATGTACTATGTTTTGTGTTGATATTAAATATACCTATTTTAGCATGATGTTGAGTATCTTGATGTGCTGCTGTTTGTGAATCAATTTGTCCATTCTGTGTGGTTGTTTATTTTTTTATTTTTGTCAGACTTATTTTATAATATAGTGGAATTGCTATGTTCATATTGTTTTGATTTGCAATGCATGAGAATACTGATGCAGAAATGTTTTAATGAAAAAATTATTCTTATTCATGATGTTTTTTTATGTTTGAGATTTTTTTCTATTGACATTACAATGTACATCATCATGGGATGTAAGTTTGTTAGTGTCGCAGACGGTGATACATTTGCTGTGCTGACAAAAAAATGATCAGATCCATATCAGGCTCTACGTAATTCACGATCCAAAAATCGTTCAAACATTTTGTGCGAAATCAAAACAGCTGGAGTAGCCCATTTGAACAGGACATCTCTGCCAACCGAAGAGGTAGTGCTAGATGTAGTACAGACATGTATCTAAAGAGAGTTCCCCTGTCGAGTCGACCAAGGTTCAACGTCGTCATTGGAACAGTGCCGAATAAATTCGATTCATTGAAGATTCGCCTCCATATGGAATGAGCTTTGCCTTCATGACGCTATATCCAAGTGTTTTGAACTCAAGGCATTCACAAACTACGGGGGTACCTCCAACCCTCCCGAGGAATGACCAAAGGCCATTCCTCGGGAGGAGCAAGCAGACAATTACAAGGAGATGCGCCAAAAGAAATCGCCCCATTAGCGCAGACCGCCCATACGCCCCCGCCGCCCTCCATGACATTCAGCAACAAGACCATCCCATACACAATCAACGATTCCGTATGCTGGTGATGACGGGCGGCCACATCGCTGACCGACCGACATAGGAAGCTCTATGATGGCACCCTTGCGCCACAACCAATCGATGGCCGCATTGGCTTCTTGCCTATGAACGCCGAACATCCTCTGCAAGTCACGAGATTGGAAACGCCTAAGCTTGCGGCGCATCGATGAACCCAAAACCTTGTTTGCAATTTTTTCACCACGCTCCGGGTAAATCAGCCTCAGTATTTCCTCGTAATGCTCATGAAAAGTATCAGCCAGTTGCACCGCAAACTGCATTACATTGGCGTTAATGCGATCTCTACCTTCTGGGCATTCAAACATGTGCAAAAACACGGCAATATGGAGAAGGTGTCTAGCAGCCTTCCCTCTCCACTCGCCCCAGACTGGGGCATATTCATCTTGCAGGCAGGTCACTCTCTCAATTTTATCTCGCCATAGATCCCATAGCCGTAACGCATCCGTATCCAGTTCCAGCACAATCTGCTCATTTGACGTTTCAACACGCTCAAGAATCGCCTGGATAATACCGGAGTACTCGACCTTAACCTCCTCGGGTACGGTACCTCCGACATCCTCCCCCGCCACTGGCGGCTCAATCACACCGAACAGAATGCGCCCGAGCAACCCGCGCCCCACGATATCCTTATTTCGTCCCAACTGGACAATCACAGGAGGCTGGACCATGACATTCAGCGCCAATACAGGGTGCTCAATGACGATAGAATCCTCACCGCTCTTCCTCGACTGGATGCGTTCACCGGAGAATGCTTTAAGCAGCGTGTCAACTATAGGACTCATTGGTTTGGCATTGACAATATGTCTAAAAAGACTTGCCTCACCTTCCATAACAGCAAGACGACCTCCCTGTTGACGCATGCACTCGATCAAAGACGCGTTTGTGCACTCATCAACAAAAATCTCCAATTCGTGTCCACTGGGCATGCAAGGAGCTTTTTCGCGAAGCTCTGCCATCTCCTGCACGCACTTTTCGATCTGTGCCTGGTCCTCAAGCTTGGCAATCTTCCGCTCCAACGCTGCCACGCGTTTCCTCAGCTGCGTTTGACGACTACGCTCAAGGCATAACCGTACCTTGTGGGTGTCGTTCCAATTTTTCTGAAAGTTTAGTAGCGGGGCTTTGAAAAACGCATTTACCGGCGATTTCCCTGCACCTGACTCCGCACAGAGCACGATAAAGGCGTTGGCTGGCTCTACCCAGTCAGCATTGACCCTGACCGAGACCTTCCCGCGCAGGGCGGAGTTGATTGCAGCTAGGCATGCTACTTCACACATATCCCTACGAACACCATAAGCACGCATGATCGCATTGGTGATACGCGAAAATGCTGTTAAACCAAACGGCCCAGGGAATTTACAATTCGATTCCATGCCGTCATCACATTGGGTTACATCACTCCATTGCATATTAATCTCCTACTACACAGATTTTTCGATATAAATGCTTAGCCAATCCAGAAACGTATCTCGCTCATAAAGAACCTTGCCCCTTACCCGATGAAACGGGGGGCCCAGCTTTTGCGAGTCAAGATTTGCTAAGGTGCCAACCGCAATAATCCCGCCCAACAACCTAGGAACCTCCTTTCTAACAAAACAGACCGGCAGTTCCTTCCGGAGTTTTTGAATAATTTGGCTAACCGACATACACACCTCCAAAGAAAGGATGCCGAGCGAGTTCACCCCGCTCGGCATCCTACCTACCCTCACTCCTGCGCAAAAATCTAAGGCACCTTTTTCATCATTTGCCGGTCCCACCTTTTATTGGCAGTACTTGATTGGTTTCGATACACTTTTTCGTGCTATTAAAAATTCTATCGAGTGTTTTCCGGATAGAAGGGTTATCTTTTTCAAATCGGTAAGGAATATTCAAACCAAGTTTATTTAAAGCAATATAGGCAGGTGTTCGTGTTGAAGAAGGGTTCTCCTGCAAATAGTCCCATAACCATAAACCTACGGCCCTGCCAACAGCGTGAGTTGGGCCCGCAGAGCCAACTACGAGCTTCTGAAAACTGGCATCAACAAGACTGCGCTCTCGCTCCGTAAGCGGCATCGAACGCTGCTTTTTTACATCGTACACAGCCCATACCAACTGTTCATGAAACTTCTCAATAGCGCTATCAATATCGAAGCTATTGTCATATATGTATGCTTTTAATTCAATATGGTACGAAGCAGTAGATCCTCTTATTAAAGTTTCAAAGTACCCTTTCTCACTACTCATTTTTTTCCGATATTCTTCCAAAATTTCTTTTTCAATTTCACCAAAATCATCATAAAAATTTAAATTTACTTTAACGCTGCTATCAGGAACAAAAGTACCGCTACTCTCTATACACAATGTAGGCGGAACATCCCATTTTTCGCATCCATCAGAACAATCTTTCAGTATTTTATAAGAGTTTAACTCACGCAACAAAAAGCTAGGTAGAAGATTATAAGATAACACTGCATCGCATATTTCATCAACTCCATATTTAATAGCATCATGACGATGTACAATATTACCAACTCTGATGATTGGCATGATAAACTTTTCTTCAACTTCTACAGGCCTACCAGTTCGTAAAGCCAGCACTTGCATGCAATAACAGTCTATAAAATCTTCTTTTTCTGTTTTACTACTGTTCCCTTCAGCGCAGAGATCCTCAAAAATACGCCCCACAGCCCTATATGCCGCCCTAATATCTTTAATTTTATTGATATTTTTTAATAAGAAATCTCTTTTCCTATATTCACCTCTCCAGAATGCAAGAAATTTGTCATACTCATACCCAACGCCACCATAAGAAATGTCCATAGCATCCTCTCACATTTAACATCGCTAAGGTAACAAGTAACACATCGCCTTTCATACCATTAGCCGCATGGCCAGCATTAAGCGCATCCCATGCAACAGATCTTCGCCCTGGGAAGATGTGTCTGAGTCTCAAACACGCTCTCCAGTTCCTCCGTACCTTTTTCCAGATCTTACAACTGCATTCAACACCCTTGGCACAACCCTACAACTCCATTCAACAATATTGATTCAGCTCTTCGTCGCGAGACCTCACTCAAGCCACTTCCACAGCCCTCCCTGGATAGGTTGTGACGCCTAAGATTCACTCAACATCACAGGGCGTCACGGACAAAGGTGGGAGAGATGTGGGAGAGATGTACACAAAACAAAAAAGCCAGTCGTGCATATCTGCATAACTGGCTCATTTTACTGGCGCGCCCGGGAGGATTCGAACCCCCGGCCAAGAGCTTAGAAGGCTCCTGCTCTGTCCGACTGAGCTACGGGCGCGTGACGAGAGGGGATTTTTCTAGCCGAGCCGGTGCCGCCGGTCAAGAGCGGCGGGCGGCGAGTACCCACAGGCGATCGCGGCATGCCTTTCATGCTGTCGCCGCGTGCGCGGGCCGCGTGGGTTGTCCGGATGCACCTGGACCGTGGGCGGCGGCCCTCCTTTCCTTCTCTCCCCGTCCTTTCCGCCTCCTGTCGGGCGCGTGCAATCCGCCCCACCGCTTGACGCACCCGGCCGGGCGTCCTACCGGAATGGATACGCCCGCGCGCGGCGTCCGGCTGTCGGACGTCCGCACGCACACTCCGGGGGCACCACCGCACCTTCGACAGGCACACGCATCATGACGCACGCACCCACGCCCACCAGCTTCGCCACCTACGACGACGTGCAGGCCCACCTGGACAGGCTGGGCATGTTCCACATGGACCTTGGCCTCGGCCGCATGGAGCGCGTGCTGGACGCGCTGGGCCTGGCCGCCCCGCCGTTCACGGTGGCGCAGGTGGTGGGCACCAACGGCAAGGGCTCCACGTCCACCTTTCTGGCGGCCATCGGCACGGTGCACGGGCTGCGCACCGGCCTGTACACCTCGCCGCACTTCGTCACCCCGCGCGAGCGCATCCGCATCGACGGGGCCATGCTGGCCTCCGATCTGTGGCCGGGCCTGGCCAACCGGATCATGGCGGCGGGCGGCGAGGCGCTGACCTATTTCGAATTCCTCACCGTGCTCGCCCTGCTGGCCTTCCGCGAGGCGGGCGTGCAACTGGCCGTGCTGGAGGCGGGCCTGGGCGGCGCGCACGACGCCACCACCGCCATCGCCGCCGACGTGGTCTGCGTGACGCCCATCGGCCTCGACCATCAGGCCGTGCTGGGCGCCACCATCGCCGCCATCGCCGCCGACAAGGCCGGGGCGCTGCGGCCGGGCGTGCCCGCCGTCACCGCGCCGCAGCCATCGGACGCCATGGCCGAACTGCGCACGGCCGCCGATGCCTGCGGCGCCCCCCTGCACGAGGCCGACGACGTGGCAAAGCTGCCCGCCAAGGCGGAACTGGGCCTCTCCGGGCCGCACCAGCGCGGCAACGCGCTGCTGGCCTTAGCCGCATGGACCACGCTGGCCGAGGCCAACGAATGGGAATCGCACGAGGACGCCGTGCGCCGGGGACTGGCCGAGGCGTGGATTCCCGGCCGCCTGCAATGGGTGGAACGGCCCGATGCCACCCGGACGGCAACGCAGCCCCCCCTTCCCGCACGCCTGGTCATCGACGGCGCGCACAACGCCCACGGGCTGGCCGCCCTGCGCGAGGCCCTGGCCGCCCAGTGCACGCGGCCCGCCGTGGTGATCTTCTCGTGCCTGGCCGACAAGGACCTTGTCGCCGTGGCCGAGGGGGTGCGGCGTCTGGCCGGGGATGCGCCCGTGCTGGTGCCCACCATCCAGGGCAACGCCCGCGCCGCGCGCGGCGAGGACCTGGCCGTCCTGCTGGGCTCCACCGCCCGCGCCGTGCCGGACATCGCCGCCGCCCTGCGCGAGGCCGCCGCCCTTGCCCCGCAAGGCCCCGTGCTGCTGTGCGGCTCCTTGTATTTGCTCGGCGAGTTCTTTACACTTCGGCCCGATTGTCTGGAATCGCGGGATGCTGGCGGTGCCTGCGAGGTGGCCGCCGCGTCCCCGGACACAGTTCCGGACGACGCCCCCGACGACGCCCTGGAAACGCCGCACGGCCAGCCGCCCTCCGGAAACTGACCGGCCCCGCCTCCGCCGTACCGCCAGCAAGGAGCCCCACGTGTCGAACCTGTTCCGGTCCCTGCCCTCCATGGACGCCCTGCTCACCGCCCTGGCACATCCGGAACGGACCGGGCCGGAAACGTCCGCAGCGCCGGACTTCACCGCACTGCCGCGCCCCCTGCTGCGCGACCTGACCAACGCCTTCCTCGACCAGTGCCGCGAGGCCATCCGGACCGGAGAAATCACCGACGCGGCCGCCCTCTCGACGGGCGCGCTGCTGCCCGCCCTCACCGCGCACGTGCTGCGCGCCGCGCGCCCCCATTTCCGCCGCGTGCTCAACGCCACGGGCGTGGTCATCCACACCAACCTCGGGCGCTCCCTGCTGGCGGAAGAAGCCACCGCCGCCGTGGCCGAAGCCTGCGCCAACTACTCCAACCTCGAATTCGACCTGACCACCGGCGAGCGCGGCAGCCGCTACTCCCACGTGGAAGAACTGCTGTGCAAGGTCACCGGGGCAGAGGCGGGCCTTGTGGTCAACAACAACGCCGCCGCCGTGCTGCTGGTGCTGGACACCCTGTGCAAGGGCGGCGAGGTGGTGGTTTCGCGCGGGCAACTGGTGGAGATCGGCGGCAGTTTCCGCATTCCCGAGGTCATGGAAAAGAGCGGCGCGGTGCTGCGCGAGGTGGGCGCCACCAACCGCACCCACCTGCGCGACTACGAGAACGCCATCACCGACCGCACCGTGGCCCTGCTGAAGGTGCACACCTCCAACTACCGCATCACCGGCTTCCACAAGGAAGTGCCCCTGGCGGAACTGGTGGCGCTGGGCCGGGCGCGCGACCTGCCGGTCATCGAAGACCTAGGCAGCGGCAGCTTTCTGGATTTCACCCCGTGGGGTCTGCCCGGCGAACCCACCGTGCGCGAGGTGGTGGCCGACGGGGCCGACGTGGTCAGCTTTTCGGGCGACAAGGTGCTGGGCGGCCCGCAGGCCGGGCTCATCGTGGGGCGGCGCGAGATCATCGCGCGCATCAAGCGCAACCCGCTCAACCGCGCCCTGCGCATCGACAAGATGACCCTGGCCGCGCTGGAAGCCACCCTGCGCCTGTACCTGGACCCGGAACTGGCCCGCCGCAAGGTGCCCACCCTGCGCATGATGACCGCCCCGGCCGACGAACTGGCCCGCCGGGCGCGCAAACTGGCCGCCCGGCTGCGCGCCGCGCTGGGCGATGCGGCCGTCATCGGCCTGGCCCCCGGCATGTCGCGGGTGGGCGGCGGCTCGTTTCCCGAGCGCGACCTGCCCACCACGCTGGTCAGCGTGGCCCCGGCGGGGTGTTCCGCCACCACGCTGAAGGAACGGCTGCTGGATGTCGCCCCGCCCGCCCTTCCGCTGGTCGGCAGGCTGGAGGACGACACCTTCCGGCTGGACCCGCGCACCCTGGACGACCCGGAATTTCCCCTGGTGGCCGCCGCGCTGGCGCAGGCGCTTGGTCTGCCCGGCTCACCGGATGCGGCGCGGCCCGCCGCCAGGCGCGGCAAACGCGCGCCGCGCGCCCACCGCACCCGCTAGAATCGGAGCCTACATGCAAAACGGCGAATTCAAGGAACTGGCCCGCAAGCGCATCCTGGTCACCGGGGGGGCGGGCTTCATCGGCTCGCACCTGTGCCGCCGCCTGCTGGACCGTGGCGCGGAAGTGCTGTGCGTGGACAACTTCTTCACCGGCTCGCGCGACCACGTGCAGGAAATGCAGGACCATCCGCGCTTCGAGCTGTTGCGCCACGACATCACCTTTCCGCTCTACGTCGAGGTGGACGAGATCTACAACCTGGCCTGCCCTGCATCGCCCATCCACTATCAGTTCGACCCGGTGCAGACCACCAAGACCTGCGTGCACGGGTCCATCAACATGCTGGGGCTGGCCAAGCGGGTCAAGGCGCGCATCCTGCAAGCGTCCACCAGCGAGGTGTACGGCGACCCGGAAACCCATCCCCAGACCGAGGACTACTGGGGCCGGGTGAACCCCATCGGCCCGCGCTCGTGCTACGACGAAGGCAAGCGCTGCGCCGAAACCCTGTTCAGCGACTACCACCGCCAGCACGGGGTGCCCATCCGCATCGCGCGCATCTTCAACACCTTCGGCCCGCGCATGCACCCCAACGACGGCCGGGTGGTCAGCAACTTCATCCTGCAAGCATTGCAGGACAAGCCCATCACCATCTACGGCGACGGCAGCCAGACCCGCTCGTTCTGCTACGTGGACGACATGGTGGACGGCCTGACCGCGCTGATGCACGCCCCGGACGACACCCACCTGCCGGTGAATCTCGGCAACCCGGAGGAACGCACCATCCTGAACCTTGCCGAGCTCATCATCGAATTCGTCAACTCGCGCTCCACCATCGACTTCCGCCCGCTGCCGCAGGACGACCCGCGCCGCCGCCGCCCGGACATCGCGCAGGCCCGGGAAAAGCTGGGCTGGGAGCCCAAGGTGAGCATGGAGGAGGGGTTGCGGAAGACCGTGGAGTATTTCGAGGGGTTGCTGAGGTCGCGGCGGGAGGAAGGAGCGGAGGTGTAACGTCATTACGTGAGGAAAAAAGAGAGGCCGCGCGCTCTTGGGCACGGCCTCTACGAAGACAGTTCTGCCTTTTTGAGCACTCTCGATTTCGTTATGCCTCCGGCGGGCAAGGGGCCATTAAGCGATGGCCCCTTGCATCCCCGCGCTCCGGGGGCTCCGCCCCCTGGTCCCCCGGCGCTCGCCGCGACGCATGTGCCGCCGTCAAAGCCCGGCGTCACACGCTTCTACGCGCATCACATTTCCTTTGAACCCCACATGGGTGCCCCGGCCCCACGGACACGGCGGCGCGCATCCGCAACGCCGGAGCTTCCGCCGTCGCAAAGCCTCCGGCGGCGATCTCCGGCTGCGGACGCGTATCGCCGCAGCAGGTAGCCCCAGCCCTTTTGGGGTGTCAGGTCGCGTGGCAAAGGTCCAGCCAAAGTGTACGCAAGCAAGAAGCCTCGAACGCCGGGAAGTCTAGCAGGGGGCACCGACAACGTCGCGTGCGTAGAAGCGTGTGACGCCGGGCTTTGGCGGCGGCACATGCGTCGCAACGGGGGCATGGGTAAAGGCGCCCAAGTGAAGTCGGGGCAACGGGAGATTCACGCGCATCGCGTTCCCGTCGGCAGATCGCCCGAAGGCGCCCTGCGCCGAAGGGAAGCTGCCGATGGAAAGAACGCGGCGCAAGATAACACGGGGTTCCAAGGGGCGGAGCCCCTGGAACGCGGGGGTGCAGGGGGCCATCGTTCAATGGCCCCCTGCCCGCCGGAGGCATAACGAAATCGAGCGGGAACAATAAAGCTGAACTGTCTTCGTAGAAGCCGTCCCCAACAAGGCACAACCTGCCCCGCTCTTCTCCCCCTCATCTTCGCGCTCCCGCGTCCCCACCCCACCCCCCCTGTTGCCCCCCGCCGCAAGAGATATTACCTAGTCCTTCGCCGCGTTGCACAACACCGCGCGCCACCCGCAAACCTTCGCGGCCCCACGCCGCACCACATACGGGCATCTTCCCCGAAAGGATCCCTCATGGACAAACTCGACTTCGAGACCACCAACTGCTGGGAAGCCTACGCCGGCGACGAGCATCAGGCCGCCATGCGCGAACTGGCCGACCGCTACGTGGACTTCCTGTCCCGCTGCAAGACCGAGCGCGAAACCGTGGACTACGTGGTCACGCGTCTGCGCGCGGCGGGCTACACCGAAAACTTCGCCCACGACAAAGTCTACCGGGTATTCAAGGGCAAGACCGTGTTCATCGCCCGCAAGGGCCGCGCCCCGCTGTCGCAGGGCCTGCGGCTCATCGGCGCGCACGCGGACACCCCCCGCCTCGACCTCAAGCAGCGCCCGTTGCAGGAACAGGCGGGCATCGGCCAGGCCAAGACCCACTATTACGGCGGCATCCGCAAGTACCAGTGGCTGGCCCGCCCGCTGGCCCTGCACGGCGTGGTGGTGAAGGAGAGCGGCGAATCGGTGCGCGTCACCCTGGGCGAGGATCCGGCCGAGCCGGTGTTCACCATCGCCGACCTGCTGCCCCATCTGGCCCAGAAGCAGGCCGGGCAGACCATCGCCGACGCCTTCGAGGGCGAAAAGCTGAACATCGTGCTGGGCCACCGGCCCATGCCCAAGCCCACGTCCGAAGCCGCGACGGAAGGAAACGGCGCGGACGCCTCCGCCGCCACCTCCGAAACTCCTCCCGACGCCCCGTCCGACGCCGCCAAGAAGGACGCCCCCAAGGATCCCATCAAGGCGCGCATGCTGGCCCTGCTCAACGAAAAGTACGGTATCCGCGAGGAAGACCTGTACTCCGCCGAGTTGCAGGCCGTGCCCGCCGGTCCCGCCCGCTACGTGGGGCTCGACGGTTCGCTCGTCGGCGGCTACGGGCAGGACGACCGCATCTGCGTGTTCGCCGCGCTGGAAGCCCTGCTGGCGGCGGAAAACCCGCAGCAGCCGCAGTGCGTGCTGTTCTGGGACAAGGAGGAGATCGGCTCGGAAGGCTCCACCGGGGCCAAGTCGCGCTTCTTCGAATACTGCATGGAAGACCTCATCGCCGCGTGGCAGCCCGCCGCCCGCTTCAGCGACGTGATGCTGGCCACCCGCGCCCTGTCCGCCGACGTGCACGCCGCCATGGACCCCGACTGGCAAGAACTGCACGAAAAGCTCAACGCCGCGGTCATCGGTCACGGCCCGTGCTTCTGCAAGTTCACCGGACACCGGGGCAAGTACGAGGCCAACGACGCCCACCCCGAATACGTGGGCTGGCTGCGCGGCGTGCTGAACGGCCGCAGGATTCCGTGGCAGATGGCGGAACTGGGCCGCGTGGACGGCGGGGGCGGCGGCACCGTGGCCATGTACCTTGCCGCCTACGGCATGGACATCATCGACTTCGGCCCGGCCGTGCTGTCCATGCACAGCCCGTTCGAACTGGCCAGCGTGGCCGACTTGTACGCCACCCGCCTGGCCTACACGGCGTTTCTGGAAAAGTAGCCGCCCGCGCGACGACGCTGTTCGCCCGGCGCGTTGGCGTCTTTCCCGCACCGCATCCGGCCACACTATATCCGGCCGCACCATACCCGGCCGCACCATCCCCATCCGAACCAGCACCGCGCCCCTCGGCGCCACAGCCCAAGGAGACCGCCATGCTCGACTTCACCTTTCACATGCCCACCCGCATCGTCTTCGGCGCGGGCAGGCTGGCCGAGCTTGGCCGCACCCGCCTGCCAGGCCGCAAGGCGCTGGTGGTGGTCAGCGCGGGCGGCTCCATGCGCCGCACCGGGCACCTGGACAAGGTGCTGGCCCTGCTGGCGCAAAACGGCTGCGCCACCGTAGTCTTCGACAAGATCCAGCCCAACCCCGTGCTGGTCCACGTGGACGAGGGCGCGGCGCTGGCCCGCGCCGAAGGTTGCGACTTCGTGCTGGGTCTTGGCGGGGGCAGCAGCATCGATTCCGCCAAGGCCATCGCCCTGGCCGCCGCCAACCCCGGCTCGTACTGGGACTACATCCAGAGCGGCACCGGCGGGCGCAAGCGGCCGGAGCGCCCGGCCCTGCCCGTGGTGGCCATCCCCACCACGGCGGGCACCGGCACCGAGGCCGACCCGTGGACGGTCATCACCCGCGAGGACACCAACGAAAAGACCGGCTGGGGCGACGATTCCACCTACCCCGCGCTGTCCATCGTGGACCCCATGCTGATGGTCAGCGTGCCCCCGGCGGTGACGGCCATGACCGGCATGGACGCCTTCTTCCACGCGGCCGAGGCGTATCTTTCCACGGCGCGCCAGCCGTCCAGCGACCTGCTGGCGCTGGAGGCGGTCAGCCTGATCACCCAGTTCCTGCCGCAGGCGGTGAAGGACGGCAGTTCGGTGCAGGTGCGCACCATGCTGGCGTGGGCGTCCACGGCGGCCGGGCTGTGCGAATCGCTGTCGTCGTGCATCTCGCACCACTCGCTGGAGCACGCCCTGTCGGCCCACCACCCGGCGCTGCCGCACGGCGCGGGGCTGGTGATGCTGTCCCTGCCCTACTTCGAGGTGATGGCCCGCTTCCAGCCCAAGCGCTGCGCGGACCTGGCCGTGACCATGGGCGAGGACATCGAGGGCATGGACCTGCGCGCGCAGGGACTGGCCCTGGTCACCGCCCTGCGCAAGCTCATCGCCGCCGTGGGGCTGGACGGCCTGAAGATGTCCGACTACGGGGTGACTCGCGACGAGATTCCCGCCCTGGCCCGCAACGCCCGCGAAACCATGGGCGGGCTGTTCGCCGTCACCCCGGTGGACCTGCGCGAGGACGCGGTGATCGCCATCTTCGAGAAGGCGTACCGGTAGCGGACCCCGGCATGCGACAGCCCCTTGAAAACGTGCGCTACTGGCGCAGCGACGACCTGGACGGTCTGGAGACCAACCGGGTGCTCCGCAGCGCGCACACCTTCCCCAAGCACACCCACGACCAGTACGCCGTGGGCCTGATGGAGGAAGGCGCCAACTACTGCCACGGCCGTTCCCGGCGCGGTTCCGTGGTGGTGGGCGGGCAGGTCTGCCTGTTCAACCCCGGCGAGGTGCACAGCGGCGAACCGGAACGCGGCGTGCCCGCCACCTACCGCATGTTCTACGCGGACCCGCGCTGGCTGCGCCGCATGGCCGCGGAACTGGGCGGCCGCGACGCGGGCCCGCCCGACTTCCGCAGGCTCATCGTGCCCGACGCCGACGTGCTGCGCGCCTTTCTGCGCCTCAGCGACCTGGTGGCCGACGGAGCGGAACTGCTGGCCCGCCAGTCGGCCATGGTGGGCGCCTTCTCGCTGGTGCTGGCCCGCCACGGCGGGGTGCGGCCGGAAACCGTCACCACCCGCGACGGCAACGCGGCCGTGCGCCGGGTGCGCGCCTACCTTGCCGAACGGCTGGCCCACAAGGTTACCCTGGAAGACCTGGCCGAGGCCACGGGCCTCAGCCGGTTCCACATGCTGCGGGTGTTCCGCGACGCCACGGGCATGACCCCGCACGCCTACCACACCCAGTTGCGCGTGGACCGCGCCAAGCTGCTGCTGCGCCGGGGCTGGGCCATGGCCGACGCGGCGCAGGAGACCGGCTTCGTGGACCAGAGCCATTTCGCCAACACCTTCCGCCGCTACGTGGGGGCCACGCCGGGGCAGTACCTGTCGCGCTGAGACGCGTGCCCCGGCGCGCAAGGCCCGTGGGCGCACCTGCCGCGCGCACGCCCCTCTCCGGCGGCCTCGCGCCCTCGCTTCGCCGCCCCCCGCACCGCCACCGCAATTTCCTGCAAAAACTCCGTGCAAGACGCACCGCCCCGCAACGCGGTACATCCGGCGCATACCATACCACACGGAGACGCCTTCCATGTCCGATTCCGCATCCTGCGCCCCCTGTTCTGCCGACGCTGCCGACATCGCCGATGCCGCGAACCGTTCCGGCAACGCCCCCGCCCGTCCCTCCCTGCTGCTGCCCGGTCTGGCGGCCCTGGGTGCGGTGACCCTGTGGGGCCTGTCCTTTCCGGCCATGAAGGTGGCCGTGCAGGCCCTTGGCCCCATGCCGCTGATGTGGGCGCGCATGATGGTGGCCATGGCGCTGCTGGCCCCGTTCACCGCCCGGCTGTTCCCCGCCCGCACCGTGGCCGTGGTCCCTTCCGGCACGCTGGCGCGGCGCGGGTTCTGGAGCGGCGTGCCCCGCCGGCACAAGCTGCTGCTCCTGCCCACGGTGCTGTTGCAGCCCTGCCTGTACTTTCTGTTCGAATCCAAGGCCATGCAGCTTACCACGGCCTCGCAGGCCGGGGTCATTTCCGCCTCGGTGCCGCTGCTGGTGGGCGCGGGCGCGTGGCTGCTGCTGGGCGAGCGGCCTTCGCCCCGGCTGTGGGTGGGAGTGGCGTTCTCGTGCGCCGGGGTGGCCTGGCTGACCCTGTCCGGCGGCGCGGGCACCGAATCCGCGCCCGACCCGCTCTTGGGCAACATGCTGGAACTCCTGGCCATGGCCTGCGCGGCGGGCAACATGCTGCTGGTGCGCAGGCTGTCCGCGCATGGGGGACACCAAGGAGGGGAATGCGGCGGCTTTCGCTGGAATCCGTGGACCCTGACGGCATTGCAGACCGTGGCCGGGGCGCTGTTCTTCGCGCCGGGCGCATACGCCGCGCTCACCGGCGCCGGACAATGGCCCGTCGACGTGGTGCTGGCCGTGGTCTACCTGGGCGCGGGGGCCTCGCTGGGCGCCTTCGGCCTGTTCAACTGGGCCACCAGCCACCTGCCCGCCAGCAGCGTGGGGGCGTTCATCAACCTGGTGCCGGTGACCGCCGTGGGGTTCGGCTGGCTGTGGCTGGGCGAAACCCTGAACGCCACCCAGATGCTGGCCGCCGCCGTGGTCATGGTGGGCGTGGCGCTGGGCACCGGCCGCCGCCGGTAGCGAGGCTGCCGGGCGGCCTGCTACTCGTAGGGAACGATCTCCCGCCGCGCCGTCCACGAGCAGGGCGGGCGGATGCCGTGGGCGCGCACCCGGTCCAGCACTGCGGCGGGCGGACCGAACAGCGCCTGCCGCCCCCCATCCAGCACCAGCATCAGGTCGGCCATGTCCACCACCGGCTCCAGTTCGTGCACCGAAACTACCTGGGTCAGCCCGGCGGCCCGGTTGCGGGCCAGGATGTCGCGCAGTTCCAGCGCGGCCGGGTGGTCCAGCCCGCTGAACGGCTCGTCCAGCAAGAGCAGGCCCGGCGCGGCAAGCAGCGCGGCGGCAAGGCACAACTTGCGTTTCTGCCCGTAGGACAGGGTGTGCACCGGGCTGTCCCAGTGCGCGGCAAGGCCGAACCGTCCCGCCGCCTCGCGCGCGGCGGCCAGGGCGACCGCGCCGTCAGGGGTGTGCGCGGGCGGCGCGGTGAGCAGCAGGTCTTCCGCCACCGTGGCCCCCAGCATCTGCATGTCCGCGTCCTGCAGGACCAGCGCGGCGTGGCGGCGCAGGGCGGCCTCCGCGCCGGGGCAGTGCAGGACGGCCTCCGCGCCGGGGGAGTGAGGAACGGCCACGTCCAGCGTACCCGCATCCGCCCGCAGCAGCCCGGCCAGCAGTTGCAGCAGGGTGGACTTGCCGCTGCCGTTGACCCCGCACAGGCACAGCAGCGCGCCGGGGGGCACGGCGAAGTCCGCGCCGTCCAGCGCGGGCGGCGTTCCGGCCGGGGTGCCGGGATGGGTGTAGCGCAGACCCCTGGCGACGATCATCGAGGCAGCAGCCTTCGCGCGGCCAGGAACCGCCAAGCGGCCACGGCCAGCGCCACCTTCACCACGTCGCCGGGCAGAAAGGGCAGCACGCCCACGGCCACGGCGTACGCCACGTCGATGTCCAGCACCTGCATCAGCCGGGCCGCGCCCGCCAGATAGGCCACGGCCAGCCCGGCAAGGCAGCAGCACAGGGCCAGCGCGACGCGGGGCAACCCGATCACACCGTCCCGCGCTTCACGTCCGCGCAGCCCACCTAGTCCCCCCAGCCCGCCGAAACCCGCGATGAACGCCATGCACGCGAACCCGAACAGGTACCCCCCGGTGGGACCCAGCAGGTGGGCGAACCCGGCCTTGCCGCCGGAAAACACCGGCAGCCCCATCACCCCGGCCAGCACGTACAGCAGCATGGCCCCGGCACCGCGCACGGGGCCGAGCACCAGACCGGCCAGGGCCACGAACAGGGTCTGCAAGGTCACCGGCACCGGCCCCACGGGCAGCATGACCATGGCCCCCACGGCGATGAGCGCGGCCATCAGGGCCGTCCAGACAAGGCGGTGCAGGCCCGCCAGCGGGGCATCGTGCATGTGGCTCCCGTCCGCGCGTCCGCGCGGGGTTGTGGTTCGCGCCCGAACATAGGGCCACGGCCCGCGCCGGTCAACGAGGAGGCCCGGCAGCGACCTTGGTCCGCATCCGGCCGCCCCTCCCCCAACCCGCGCCCGCGCTCCATGCCGAGGCTGGACGGGGGCGCACGACCCTGCTATCCGAAACACCCATGTCCGCCCCCGCCACACCCCCCTCCGCGCCCTGCCGCCCCGGCACGTACGCTCCCGTCGTGGAGGTGCACGCCTGCGGCCGCGCCTGGACGCTGGAGCGCCACGCCGACCTTGAATCGCTGTGGGAAGAACTGGCCGCCTGCGACGGCCCAAACCCCGTGGCGGGTTCCACCGGCACGGCGGACGCGGCCCGCGCCGCCTTCGTGGACGACGAACGGCTGCCCTACTGGACCGAGTTGTGGCCCGCCAGCCTTGCCCTGGCGGAATGGCTGGCCGAAAACCGCGCCGCGCTGCACGGCCGCCGCTGCCTGGACCTGGGCTGCGGGCTGGGTCTCACGGCCATCGTCGGGCAATGGCTGGGCGCGCGGGTCATCGGCATGGACTACGAGGAGGCGGCCCTGCGCTTCGCCCGGCTGAACGCCGCGCGCAACGGGGTGGCGCAGCCCCTGTGGACGGTGATGGACTGGCGCGTGCCCGCCGTGGCCCCCCGTTCGCTGGACGCGGTCTGGGCGGGCGACATCATGTACGAGCGCCGGTTCGTAACACCGGTCAGCGAATTTCTGGATCATTCCGTGGCACGGGACGGGGTGGTCTGGGTGGCGGAACCGGGCAGAAACGTGTACGCTACGTTCCGCGAAACTCTGGAGGCCCATGGCTGGACCACGCGCTGCGCCCGCACCATGCAGGTGGACGCGCTGTACCGGCAGGCCGAACGTGTTACCGTATACTTGTGGGAGATGCGCCCCCCGCACGCCTAGAGGGTACCGCCACGAGTGTCCTTTTGCCTTCTGCCGTACCGACCCGAAGGGCGCGAAGCGTGCCCGTTGGCGAGTCCGCGAGCCGTACGGGCATCGAGAGCAGAGCTGTCAGAATGATTTTTTATTCCAGTCAAATACCATCAGAGTATATTCCTTCCATAAAAAATCATTCTTCCTTGGCAGAGAACAAAAATCCTACTCGTGACGGCACCCTCTGAAAGACATTTTTCGGATATCCCCGCCTCCAGGCCGACCGTTCCAGCGAAGGACACCGCCACCGCAACCACAGGAGCCGTTATGGGCCGCACCATCCGCTTCGGCGTCTCCCTCGATTCCGACCTGCTCGAAAAGTTCGATGCCCTGTGCGACGACCGCTGCTACCAGACCCGGTCCGAAGCCATCCGCGACCTGATCCGCAACACCCTGGTCCAGCAGGAATGGGAAGACACGGACCGCGAGATCGCGGGCACCCTGACCATCGTGTACGACCACCACAAGAGCGATCTGGCCCAGCGGCTGACCGAAATCCAGCACGACCACCACGGCATCATCATCACCTCGCTGCACGTGCACCTGGACCACCACAACTGCCTTGAAGTGCTGGTGCTGAAGGGTCCCGGCGCCGACGTGCGCACCCTGTCCCAACGGCTCATCTCCACCAAGGGCGTGAAGCACGGCAAGCTTTCGCTCACCACTACCGGTCAGGATCTGACGTAAGGATTTTTCAGGCATCACATGGAAGACGTACAGAACAGCCCGGCGCAGGTGGCCATGCCCATCGACCGCGTGGGCGTGAAGAACCTGAAGCTGCCCCTGGTGGTCAGCGACCGCGCGCAGGGCCGCCAGCATACCGTGGCCACCGTGGACATCGGCGTGGACCTGCCCGCCGAGTTCAAGGGCACCCACATGAGCCGCTTCGTCGAAGCGCTGGAGAACTGGTCCGAGGAATTGGACTACAACTCCATGAAGCGCCTGCTCGAAGACGTGAAGGAACGGCTGCACGCCCGCAAGGCGTACGCGCTGTTCCGCTTTCCCTACTTCGTGCGCAAGGGCGCGCCCGCCACGGCCAGTTCGGGCCTGGTGTGGTACGAATGCCGCCTGACCGGCGAGATGGGCGACGGCAAGCCCTCGTTCCTGCTGGAACTGGAAGTGCCGGTGATGACCGTGTGCCCGTGCTCCAAGGCCATCAGCGACGAGGGGGCGCACAGCCAGCGCGCCGTGGTGCGCATGTCCATCCGCATGACCGGGTTCAGCTGGATGGAGGAGTTCATCGAACTGGCCGAGGCGGCCGGGTCGTCGCCGGTGTACACCCTGCTCAAGCGCGAGGACGAGAAGTACGTCACCGAGGACGCCTTCGCCCATCCCACCTTTGTGGAGGACGTGGTGCGCGCTGCGGCCCAGCGCCTGGAAGGCCACCCGCACGTGGCCTGGTTCCGGGTGGAGGTGGAGAGCTTCGAATCCATCCACTGCCACAACGCCTTCGCCAGCATCGAGCGAGAGGTGCGCAAGGGGTAGCCGCGCTACCCGCACCCCCTCCCCCGTGACAGGCGAGGCCATCGGCATTATTCTCTCCCGCAGGGGGCAGGAGCGATCAGGGGGGTACCGCCACCGCGCGACCGCACGGGAGACACGCCATGATCGACGGATTCGGCACGCCGCTCAGCGCACTGGACGCCTTCGGAACGTCCATGGCCGTCACGGCCAACAACGTGGCGAACATGAACACGGACGAATTCCGCGCCTCCGACGTGCGCCTGCAAACCGGCCCTGCCGGTCAGGACGGCCGGGAACAGGGCGTGGAGGTGGCGGAAATCCGCCAAAGCTCCACCCACGGCCCGGTACGCCTCGACCTGCGCCGCATCCTGCACGAGGACGGCTCCGTCTCGGTGGAGACCAGCGCCATAGAGGGCAGCAACACCGACGTGGCCAACGAGATGGTGGACATGCTCACGGACCAGCGCGCCTTCGAGGCCAATGCCGCCGTGGTGCGCGCGCGGGACGAGATGACGGGGATACTGGTGGACAGGTTCGTCTAGGGGCTGTTTCCTCACGCGCACAGGTCTTGCACGGGAACTCCACCGTGCTTAGCTGAAAAGAGAGGGAACGGGAGAAGGGAAGGCCGACCGAAACCGAGGGGCATCGCCCCGCAATCCACCGGCGCTTGCGCCGGGCAGAGCCAGGGCAACATGCGCGCCGCGCACCCGGAAGGGTACGCGGTGCGCTTCTTTTCTCTTCCGCTCTCCCGTTCCGCCCGCCGCTACAGAAGTTCCAGATGCCGCAGCAGCACCACGAAGCCGAACAGCGTCAGCGCGGAGAGCATGGTGCTCACCACGATGGCCCGCGAGGTGTCGCGCGCGCCCGCGCCGTAGCTTTCCGCCACCACGTAGGCCACCGCCGCCGTGGGCATGGCCGCGAACAGCACGCCCATGCCCAGCCAGTGCCCGCGCACCCCGAACGCCCACAGGCACAGCCAGGTCAGCGCCGGATGGGCGAACAGCTTCACCGCGTTGACCACCACCTGCCGGGCCAGCGGCGAAAGGGCCTCCGGGTCGCATTCGCCGGTACCGCCCCCGCCAATCCCACCGCTCTCGGGCGGGCACCCCGCGCCCTCGGCGGTCAGTTGCGCGGCCAGCACCATGCCGATGCCGAACAGCGCGCACGGCGAGGCCGTGGCCCCCAGCATGGCGGCCATGGCAGCCACCGGCCGGGCCAGTCCCAGGCCGGAAAGGCTCACCGCCACCCCGGCCACCGAGGCCAGCAGGATGGGGTTGCGCCCAAGGGCCGCCGACACCTCGCGCAGCACCCGCCACGACAGGCCGCCGCCCTTGCGGATGGCCTCCAGCCGGGCCATGGTCACCAGCAGCACCGCAAGGCACAGCACCGAGACCATGCCCCCGGCCAGCACCGCGTCGTCGTTGCCGGGCAGCAGGGACACCACGATGGGCAGCCCCAGGAAGGCGCTGTTGGGAAAGCTGCCCGCCTGGGCCAGCACGGCGATGTCCGGGCCGTTGCGCCGCCCCCCGCGCGAACACAGCAGGTAGCCCAGGGCAAAGGCCAGCAGCATGCCCGCCACGGTGCCCGCGGCGAAGCCGCCGCGCGCCAGTTCTTCCGGCGTCTTGCGGGCCACGGCGTAAAACAGCAGCGCGGGCAGCGATACCCGGAACACGAACTGGTTCAGGGCGGCCGGGGTGCCCCTGGGCAGGCTGCCCAACCGTTCCACGAACATGCCCAGCACGATGATGCCGAACACCGGGACCAGGGCGGAAAGGATGTCGAGCACGGGAAACTCCCCGGCGGGCGCGCGGCCGCCAGACGTTGGCCGGTACGGCTGTGGATGATGGCGTGAACCCCGAACATACGACCGCGCGGCGGCGTGGGCAAGGCACGCACCTGCCGGATACCGTCCAGCCCCATGCCGCCCCGCCGGGCGCCACGCTCCGGCACGCGCCGCCTTCCGCCCTTGTTTCCGTGCGTGCGCACGCGCACGCGCCGCCGCGCCCGCGTGGCGGCGGGGTGGCGGGATGGCGCTCCTCCCCCGGCCCGGCACGCGGAATCCGCTTTTTTCGCCCCTCTACTTGACTTCGCGTCAGCGAATTGACACTGATGAAGCCAGACGTGCCATGCCGCCCGCGCGGTCCGGTGTTCCGGGCATTTCACCATCGCGCGGCAGCGCGGCACCGCGACCGGGTGACCGAGAGTAACCGGGGATGACCGGGACGGCCAGGGCGGGCCGGTCGGGCCGGTTCGGGGCGCGCACCGGGGTGGCGCGGGGGGAAGCGGGACACATTCAGCGAGCCTTCCGGGAGAGGGGATGGATCTCGACACCAGCGGCATCATCGGCCAAAGCACATCGCTCAGGGACGTCTTCCGCATTCTCGCCAAGGTGGCCCCCACCGACAGCACCGTGCTGGTCACGGGCGAATCGGGCACCGGCAAGGAACTGCTGGTGCGCGCGCTGCACTCCAACAGCCAGCGCCGGGCCATGCCCTTCGTGCCCATCAACTGCGGGGCCATTCCCAAGGAACTTCTGGAATCGGAGCTCTTCGGCCACGAGAAGGGCGCCTTCACCCATGCCATCCGCTCGCGGCCCGGCCGGTTCGAACTGGCCGACGGCGGCACCATCTTCCTGGACGAAATCGGCGAGATGGACCTGACGTTGCAGGTCAAGATCCTGCGCGTGCTGCAAGAAAAGGAAATCGAGCGCGTGGGCGGCGCCGGGGTGAAGAAGGTGGACGTGCGCATCGTGGCCGCCACCAACCGCGACCTCGAACGCGAGGTGGCCGCCGGGCGCTTCCGCGAAGACCTGTACTACCGGCTCAACGTCATTCCCCTGCACCTGCCCTCCCTGCGCGAGCGCGGCGGCGACATCCTGGTGCTGGCCGAGCATTTCATGCGCCGCTTCTGCGAGCGCAAGGGCCGTCGCTGCCTCGTCCTGGCGCCCGACACGCGCAAGGTGCTGGCCGCCTATTCGTGGCCGGGCAACGTGCGCGAACTGGAAAACTTCATGGAGCGGCTCAGCATCCTCGCCGACGACGACGTGGTGCCCCCCGCCGACCTGCCCCGCAAGATCCTGGACGAGGTGGGCGACATCGTCTCGCTGCCGGAGCCGACCCCGCCCGATCCCCTGCCCGTGGCCTCCGGGGCGGCGCCCTGCGGCATGCCCGCCGGCTTCAGCTGGCCCACCATCACCGACCTGCGCGACAAGGGCATGAACCTCAAGGATTTCCTGGACACCGTGGAGGAACGCCTGCTGGACGAAGCCCTGGGCATGGCCGAGGGCGTGAAGAACCAGGCGGCGGAAATCCTGGGCATCAAGCGCACCACGCTCATCGAAAAGCTGAAGAAGAAGCGGACGGACTCGTGATCGCGGCGCGCGCCCGGACCGGACCGGCCCGGACCGGGCGGACAGGGCGGACAGGGCAAGGCGGGATGCGCGCAGCTATCCGCCGCTGCACGTTTTTTGCTATGAACAAGTGCCCGTGTCGGTTTTTTCCCGCCGGGCACGGGGCACGGCGTCCGCAACGGAACCGACGCCGGGGCGCGGGCATGCCCCCGCACGCGCACACCTACGCGTACATGCACAGGATTTCCGCGTGAAACGACCCTCCGCCGCCGGTCTTGCCCGGCTGCTCCTCATCGCGGCCCTTGCCGGGCCGCCCGCCACGGCCGCGCACGCGGCCTCGTGGCAGTGGAGCGGCCTGCCCGACCGCGAGCGGGTGACCATCACCCTGGACCGGCCCGGCGACGTGGACGTGGCGCGCACCGGGCGGCAGACCCTGTCGCTGACCTCGCGCGCCGTGGGCGCGGCCCCCGCGCGCATGGGCGGGGCGGACCCGGCCCGCGCGGCGCTGGTGGGCGAGGTTGCGCCGCAGCCCGGCGGCCTGCGCATCGACACGCGCACGCCGGGGTTCGGCTACGTGGTCACCCGTCCCGCGCCCGACCGGGTGGTGGTGGACATCTTCCGCGACCCCATGGGCGAACGCTGGGCGCCTTCCGATGCGGCCCAGGCCCCTGCCCAAGCTCCTGCCCAGACGACCGCCCCGTCGACAGAGCAGCCCCCCGCCCAACTCCCCACGCAGCCTGAGGCCCAGCCCGCTCCCCTGCCCTCCACCGCGCCCGCCCCGGCGCGCAACGGCGCCCGTCAGCCGCGCGTCGTCGAACGCGCCCTCACCGACGCCACCGGCCCGCAGGCCGATGCGCCGCTGCCCACGGTACCCACGGAACCCGGCGCCCCCGAGCAGGCCGCCCCCCCGGCTCCGGCACAGGACGCGCCGCAGGACGCGAAGCAGACCGTTCCCCAAGATGCGAAGCAGTCCGCTCCCCAAGACGCGGTCACCGGCCAGCTTTCCCCCGGTCCGGGCACCGCGCCGCCCGCCCCGCCCGCTCAGGTCACCGGGCAGATCGGGGCCGCATCCCCCGCCCAACCGCCCGAGCCGCAGCGCAGCTTCTTTGCCGTGCCCTACTCCGTGCGGGCGCGCATCAACCCCGGCGGCCCGGCCGACTGGCCGGAAGAGGCGGCTGCCTCCGCGCCCACCACCCCGCCCGCGCCGGTGCCCTCGCGCGACGAGGCCGGCCCCGCCGCCACCGCCCAGCAGGCCGCGCAGCCCGCCACGCCGCAACCCGCGCTCCAGTCCGCTCCGCAGGCCGCCGAGCAGGCCGCCGCCGAAGTCCCGCCTGCCCCGCCTGCTCCGGCCATCCCGGCCGACGGTTCGCAGGGCGAGGCGCGCAAATCCGCCGCGCAACGTCCGGAGGGCTCCACGCCGTCCACCCCACAGTCCGGCCAGACGCCGGGGCAGGCCACGGCGGAAGCGCAGCCCGGCACGCCCGAAAAGGTGGACGCCACCTCGCCGCAGGCCAGGCAGGCCGCCGAGGGGGGCAACGCCACCAACGCCACGCAGGTGGTCTACGTGGACGAAAAGGGCAATCCCGTGCCCCCGCCGCCGGTCCCGGCCGAGCTGATGGAACAGGTCAAGACCTTCATGGTCAACGGCGACTACCCCAAGGCCCTGGAACTGCTGGAAACCCTGAAGGGCCTGCACGACACGCCCAGGGAAATGCGCGAGGAAGCGCTGTACCTCATCGGCGACGTGCTGTTCGCCCAGGGCAAGGACAACATGCTGGCCGTCTACGACAAGGTCGTGACCGCCACCAACGAGGCCATGAACTACAACCTCAAGTCGCACCGGGTGCCGCAGGCCCTGTTGCGCCTCGGGGTGGTGAACATGCGCATCGGCAACTCGCAGGAGGCGGAAGGCTACTTCAACCTGCTGCGCCGCCAGTACCCGCACGACGAAAACGTGCCCCTGGCCCTCTACTACGCCGGTGAAGAAGCCTACAAACGCGGCGACTACCAGAAGGCGGCCGACAAGTTCCAGTCCATCGTGCAGGATTTTCCGGAAAGCAAGTACGTGCGCGAAGGGTCGGTCAGCCTGGCCCGCGCCCTGCACAAGATGGGCTACTACCAGCAGGCGGAATCCATCCTCGACTTCGTGGACAAGCGCTGGGGCCGCTTCTACCTGGAATACCCGCCGCTGCTGACCATCTCGGGCGACGTGGCCTACCAGGTGGGCAAGCTGGATGACGCGCGCAGCCACTACTGGCTGTACTACAACCTCATTCCCGACGGCGAGGACACCGACACCGCCCTGGCCCGCATCGGCGACATCCTGGCCAAGCAGAAGCAGACCGAGGCGGCCCGCGAAATCTACGAAGAGGCGGTGCGCCGCTTCCCGGACAAGGACGGCGGCCTCGTCTCGCTGATGCGCCTGGCCGAGGAAGGCATCCACGACGCGCCGAACCTGGGGGACATGGTCTCGGTGTTCCAGCGGCCGGACAACACCCGTCCGGTGCAGGCGTACACCACCATCATCTCGGGCCATCCGCAGAGCGCGCTGGTGCCGCTGGCCCGGCTGAAGCTGGCCATGTGGTACCTGTGGAACCGCCAGTACCCGGAAGCGCTGGCCACCTCGGCGGAATTCGTCCAGGCCCATCCCGGCAACGAAATGCTGCCCAAGGTGCGCGACGTGGCCCTGCAAGGCTTCACCCAGGCCGCCGCCGAATCGGTGGCCGACGGTAATTACGGCCGCATCCTGCAACTGTGGGAACAGTACCCGCTGCTGCGCGAGAACGAAAAGGCCCTGTCCGCCGACACCCGCGTGGCCCTCGGCCTCAGCTATTCGCGCGAGGGCCAGCCCCGGCGGGCGCTGGAAATCCTGGACGGCTTCCTGAAAGGCCCCAAGGACGCGCAACACGGCGAAACCGCGCTGTCGCTGGCCCTGTCGGTGTACCTGGAAAACCAGAGCTGGCAGAACATCGTGGACCTGATGCAGAGCGTGGCCGGATGGACCCTGTCCGATCCCGTGCAGGGGCAGGCCGACTACGCGCTGGCCCTGGCCCACGAGAACCAGGACCATCCCGACCTGGCGGCGCCCCTGTGGCAACGGCTGCACGAGCGCAAGGGCCTGCCCCCCGAGCAGCGCGCCTACGTCAGCTTCTTCCTGTCGCGCGACGCCGAGCGCAAGCGCGAACTGCAAAACGCCTACCTGCTCACGCGCGAGGCCCTCACCGACTTCCTGGCCGTGGCCCAGGCCAATCCGGACAAGGCCGACGCCCCGCGCATCAAGGACTGCCTGATCTCGCTCATGGACATCACCGAGGCGGCGGGCCGCCTGCGCGAATCGCTGGACTGGACCGAGCAGTACGCCGGGTACGTGCCCGATTCCGACCCCGGCTACCCGGCCATGCGCTTCCGGACCGCGCGCCTGCAACGCAAGATGGGCAACATGGACGCGTGGAAGTCCATCCTCGAAGACCTCGCCCGGCGCGACCCGCAGTCGCTGTACGGCCGCATGGCCGCGTCCGAACTGCGCACCACCGACGTGACCAAGGGCCTTTCCGGGTTCACCCAGGGCGCGCAGCAGTAAGCGGCCCGCTCCGCCACAGGAGGCCACCATGCACGACAGGCATCTGGACACCGGACACGCCATCGACCGCAACCCCGTGGTGGCGGGCATGTTCTACCCGGACGACCCGGACCTGCTGCGCCACGAGGTGCGCGAACACCTTGCCGCCGCCCCCCGCGACGCCGCCCCCACCCTGCTGGCCATGGTGCCCCACGCGGGCTACGTCTATTCCGGCGAGGTGGCCGGACAGACCCTGGGCGCGGCCAACCTGCCCGACACCATCGTGCTGCTGGGCCCCAACCACACCGGGCTCGGCGCGCCGCTGTCGGTCTGGCCGGGCGGGCACTGGCACACCCCCCTCGGCCCCGTGCCCGTGGACGAAGAACTGGCCGACGCCCTGGCCGAGTCGGACGCGGGCTTCACCCGCGACACCGCCGCCCACGTGCGCGAGCACTCCATCGAGGTGGTCCTGCCCTTCCTGCAGGAATACACGCCCGACCTGTCCATCGTGCCCGTGGCCGTGGCCGAGCCGCATCCCCAGTCCCTGCGCGATGCGTCGCAGGCCCTGGCCGACACGCTGCGCCGCATGGCCGCCGCCGGGCGGCGGGTGGCCATGGTGGTGTCCTCGGACATGAGCCACTACGTCACCCACGCCGACGCCGCCCGCCTGGACCGCATGGCCCTGGCCCGCATCGAAGCGCTGGACCCCGTGGGTCTGTACGCCACGGTGCGCGACCGGGGCATCTCCATGTGCGGGGTGTTGCCCGCCACCCTGGGGCTGTTCGCCGCGCTGGCCCTGGGCGCCCAGACCGCGCGCGTGGTGGCCTACGCCACCTCGGGCGAGGTCAGTGGCGACATGCAGCGGGTGGTGGGGTACGCGGGGGTGTTGGTGGCGTAACCGGGTGGAACTTTTCTGTTTGCCTCCGGAGGGAACAGTTTTTTGTATGCCTCCGGCGGGCAAGGGGCTTCGCCCCCTGCACCCCCTACAAGGGGCAGGAACGTTCGGGACATACTCCGTGGCGGGGGTAATTCGGTCTATTTCTGTAGGTCTGTGACCAATATCCCGTAATTGGGGTGCAGGGGGCGAAGCCCCTTGCCCGCCGGAGGCGCAAAAAAACCTCCCCCCACCTTGTCCCATCCGGCCCGCCACGCCCCGCATATTGACGGCGGGGGGCGGCGGTGTCATGTTCCGCCCGGCGGCGGGCGACGCGTCCGCGCCCTCCGGTGCGCCGCGCGTTGCGCGCGGCCCGGCAGCCTTCCCGCGCCATCCAACGGAGCCCCCGTGACCACGCAATACCGTCTCGAAGAGACCGCCCCGGGCGCCCAGTGGGACGCCTTTGTCGAGGCATCCCCCAACGGCACCATCTTCTCGCTGTCCGCCTATCTGGCCGCCGTGCGCCAGCCCAGCCGCCTGTACTGGTGCCTGAACGGCAACGAGCGCCGCGCCGCCGTGGCCGTCACCGAATCGGCCGACGGCGCACGCGCGGTGCTGCACGACTTCGTCATCCACAACGGCATCCTCTTCGCGCCGCCCGCCAACAAGCAGAACCGCTCCACGGTGCTGTCCGAGCGGTTCGAGATCGCCGTGGACGTGGCCGCCGCCCTGTCCCGCCGCTACGAGCGGGTGGAACTGGCCCTGTCGCCGCAGGTCACCGACATCCGGCCCTTCCTGTGGCACAACTACGGCAAGGACGACGCCCCCCGCTACGCGGCCGACGTGCGCTACACCGCCTACGTCAGCCTCGCGGGCTTTGCCGATGCCGCCGCGCCCGAAGACGTGCCCCTGTTCCCGGAAATTTCCTATTCGCGCCGCCAGGAGGTGCGCAAGGCGCTGAAGACCGGCGTGCGCACCACCGAGGACGCCACCCCGGACGACCTTTCCGCCTTCTACGCCCTGACCATGGGCCGCCAAGGCATAGAGGTGGAGCGGGAACGGCTGGACGAACTGCGCGACCTGGCCGCCGCCGTGCTGGCGGGCGGCTTCGGCCGGTTGTTCGCCACCCGCACCCCGGAAGGGGAACTGGCGGCCATGGCCCTGTTCGGCATGGACAGCAAGCGCGCCTACTACCTGTTCGGCGCGGGCGACCCTCACCTGCGCAACACCCCCTGCGGCACGGCCGTGCTGTGGGACGCCTTCGGCGAACTGGCCCGCGCGGGCGTGGCCGAGGTGGACCTGGAAGGGGTGAACAGCCCCCGCCGGGGCTGGTTCAAGCTCAGCTTCGGGGCGGACATCCTGCCCTACTACCAGTTGGTCAAGGACGGCCCGGAACCGGCGCAGGCCGTGTAGCGGGCCGGGTGGCCCAAAGAGGGCGGGACGCCGCGCCCCCCCATGAAAAGCATGAACGCATCAGAAGCATGAAAAGATCGAAGGGGCGGGGGCCTGTGCCCCCGCCCCTTCATGCGAAGCGAATCCGGCGCCGCGGTGCCCGCCGTCCGGCGCGCACCACGGAAAAATACGGCTACGCCTCTTCCTCCTCCAGCGTGTACCCGGCGCTCTCCACGGCCTCGCGCAGGATGCGCGTGTCCACGCACACCGCCGGGCCGTAGGTGATCTCGCCGGTGGCCAGGTTCACGTTCACTTCCTCGATCCCGGCCTGGGTCTTGATGGAGGTGGTCACGGTGGCGGCGCAGTCCGGGCTTTGCAGCCCCTTCACCCTGTACTTCTTCATGGGAAATCCTCCCCGCGTGGGCGGTATGCCGCAGGCGCGGCGCACGATGTGAAGGGAAACGCCGGGACAGCCACCGGCGCGTGACGACGCTTCGTCTTCAATGCCGAGACTATACCGCTTTATCCTACTGCGCAAGTAGGATTTGACCCCTTGCGCACCCCTTGCGAATGCCTTACCTCAAGGGACCGCCAGTCCGTGGCAGTCCATGGCGATTCGCGGCAATCCGTGGCGATCCCCCCGAGGCATGCGCCTGATGGCATGCCGACGGTGCACGGCCGACGGCGGCGACGCCGCCACGCCCCCTCCACCGCAACCCCCGCACCCCCATGCTCGAACTGGACTTCACCACCTCCGGCTACGTCTACATGGCGCTCATCTGGGCCGGTGTGGGCCTCATCGCCGTGGTGCTGGCCCGGCGGCAGGGGCGCAACCCCGCGCTGTGGTGCGTGGCCTGCCTGCTGGCCCCGGTGGCCCTGTTCTACCTGGCGGGCGAGCACGGCGGACGCGTGGACGCACGCGACCGGGCTGAACGTGAACTGGCCAAACGCGACAAGGCCGAACGTGGCCGGGCCGAGCATGCACAGCCCCAGGCCCCTGCCGACGGCGACAGCAACAACAACGAATAGCCGCAGCGCGGCACCTTCCTCACCACCCACCCGCGCCGGGCGCATCCCGGCCCTCCACCAGCACACCCCCGGACCATGAGCGACCGTACATTTCATATCCTGACCTTCGGCTGCCAGATGAACGTCAACGACTCCGACTGGCTGGCCAGGGCCCTTGTGGCGCGTGGCTTCACGGAAGCCCCCCTGGGCAAGGCGCGCGTGAACATCGTCAACACCTGCTCGGTGCGCGAAAAGCCGGAACAGAAGGTGTACAGCGTGCTCGGGCGCATCCGCCAGGCCACCCGCAAGCTGCCCGACGCCTTTGCCGTGGTGGGCGGCTGCGTGGCCCAGCAGATCGGCGCCGGGTTCTTCACCCGCTTTCCCCAGGTGCGCCTGGTGTTCGGCGGCGACGGCTCGGCCATGGCCCCCCAGGCCATCGAACGGCTGTGCGCGGAACCGGGCCTGCGCGTCTCGCTGCTGGATTTTTCCGAGGAATACCCCGAGCGCGACGCCCAACTGGATTCCGGGCCGGTGCCGCCTTCCGCCTTCGTGAACATCATGCAGGGCTGCGACAACTTCTGCGCCTACTGCATCGTGCCGTACACGCGCGGCCGCCAGAAGTCGCGCGCGGCCGACGCGGTGGTGCGCGAATGCGCGGAACTGGTGGACCGCGGCGCGAAGGAGATCACCCTGCTCGGCCAGAACGTCAATTCCTACGGGCAGGACGCGGAAGCCGCCCGCCACGCCGCGACGGGGAACGGCGCGGACGGGGGCGCGGTGGCCTTCGCCGAACTGCTGCACCGCGTGGCCGCCCTGCCGGGCCTTGCCCGGCTGCGCTTCGTCACCCCGCACCCCAAGGACATCGCGCCCGAGGTCATCGACGCCTTCGGCACGCTGGACAACCTGTGCCCGCGCCTGCATCTGCCCCTGCAATCCGGGTCCGACCGCATCCTCAAGGCCATGGGCCGCAAGTACGACATGGCCCGGTACATGGACATCGTGCACCGGCTGAAGGCGGCCCGGCCGGACATCCAGCTTTCCACGGACATCATCGTGGGCTTTCCCGGCGAGACGGAACAGGACTTCGAGGACACCCTTGCCGCCATGCGCGCCGTGGGCTTTGCCGCCAGCTTTTCGTTCTGCTATTCCGACCGGCCGGGCACCCGCGCCGCCATGCTGCCCGGCAAGCTGGAGGCCGCCGAAAAGGCCGCCCGCCTGGCCCGCCTGCAGGAATGGCAGAATGATTATACTGAACAATGCTTGCGGAACATGGTAGGGTTGCACACAATGGTGCTGCTGGACGGCATGAGCAAGAAGCCCGGCATGGCCCCCCCGGAGTCCCCGCCGGACGTATCCGACGCCGGATGCGACGGCAGGCAGGACAGCGAACGCGCCGTGGCGCATGACGGCGGCGCGGCACCCCGCCACGGCGAAAGCTGGCAGGGGCGCGACCCTTACGGCCAGCCCGTCAACGTGGTGCTGCCCCCTCGCCCCGAAAGCTGGACGGAAGGCTGGCGGGGCCAAATCGTGCCGGTGACCATCGTCGAGGCCAAGAAGCATTCGCTGCGCGGGGTCATGCGCGCATGATCCGTTTCCGGCGCCGTCGCGGCCCGCAAGGACGGTCCGAACGGGAACCGGCGAACGTGCCGGATGCGACGTCCCGTACCGGCCAGCCAGGTCAGCCAGGTCAGCCAAGCCAGGTGGACCGGACAGGCCAGGCAGGCCGGATCGGGGCACGCGCCATGCGAAGACGCCCGCCGGGGCGCACAGGCAGGTATCCCATGGTAGAAATGAAGGTCGTGGGGCTGTCGCTGGACGACGCCACCAAGGCGCCGATCCTCGTCCTGCGCCGCGAGGCCGGGGAGGAACTGCTGCCCATCTGGATAGGGGCCATGGAAGCCATGGCCATCTCCATCGCCCTGAACAGTGTGGACGTGCCGCGCCCGCTCACCCACGACCTCTTGCTGAACACCCTGCGTTCGCTGGGTGCGCAACTGGTGGCCGTGGACGTGGTGGACCTGCGCGACGGCACCTACTTCGCGGAACTGGACATCCTGCAGGGCGGCACGCGCACCCGCGTGGACTGTCGCCCCTCCGACGCCATCGCCCTGGCCCTGCGGGCCGACGTGCCCATCTTCGTCAGCGAGGACGTGCTGCGCCGCGCCGCCGAAGACCGCATGCGCCCCAACCTGGACGAGAACGCCGCCCGCCGCCCGGCCGACGCCGCGTCGGCCATGGCCCGCGAAGAGGCCGCCCGGCGCGACGTGCGCCGCAAGGCGGGCCAGCCCCCGTGGGCCGACGGCGAGGTCGGGGTGGCGGGCATCGTGGAGCAGATGGCCCGTGCGCGGGATGCCGGGGCCGCCGGGAACGAGCCTCGGCCCGACGCCGCCGGCGGCGAGGACACCGGTCCGGCACGCGACCCGCACGATCTGGAAGAACAGCTGGCCGAACTGCTGCGCTCGCTGGACCCGGAAACCAAGTACCGCATGTAGCCCGCGCACCGGCGCGGGCTGCCGCCACCACCGCCGCCCCCTTGCCCGGAAACGTGCCAGTCCCTTCGGGGCTTGTCCGGTTGCGCCCGTTCCGCCCGTGGTGTACCGGTGGCCCACCGTTCCACCCGCATCGTCACGGCCGCCCCCTTGCGGCCCACAACGCGGCGCCCGCCGACCGCCGCCGTACGCACACGCCCCCCGCACATGCCCCCCGCGCATACCCCATGACCGGAGCCACCAGATGATCGACCTGCACGTGCACACCTGTTTCAGCGATTCCTCCATGACTCCCGCCACCGCCGTGCGCTTCGCGCGCCTGGCGGGCTACCGCGCCGTGGCCCTCACCGACCATGCCGACGGATCGAACATGGACCTCATCCTGCGCCAGGTGCTGCCCCTGGCCCGCCAGTACGGGCTGTACGCGGGCATCGAGGTCTTCGCCGGGGTGGAACTGACCCACGTGCCCCCGGCCCTCATCCCGGACGCCATCCGCGAGGCCCGGGCCCTGGGCGCGCAACTGGTGGTGGTGCACGGCCAGTCGCTGGCCGACGTGGTGGAGACGGGTACCAACCTCGCCGCCATCGAGGGCGGCGCGGACGTGCTGGCCCACCCCGGCCTGCTCACGGCCGAGGACGCCGCCTACGCCGCCGAACGCGGCGTGCTGCTGGAAATCACCACCCGCCCCTCGCACGCGCTGTCCAACGGCCACGTGGCCATCACCGCGCGCGCCGCCGGGGCGCGGCTGGTCATCAACAACGACGCCCACCGCAAGGAGGACTTCGTGTCCGCCGAAAAGCGCCGCGCCGTGGCCCTGGGCGCGGGCCTTGCCCCGGCCGAGATCGAGGCCGCCGAGCAGGCCCAGCGCCAGTTGGTGGAACGGCTTGTGCGCGCCGCCCGCTAGGGGCTGTCCACACTACTCTTTCGCCTTTTCCCCTCCGCGTGGAGCACCGCCCCCCGGCCTAAAGTTCCGCCTCGAACTGCCGATGGGAGACATGTACCACGGCTGTCCGGCCGCCGGTTCCCCATCCCGCAGAGGTGCGGCCATGCTCGACTATTACAGATTCAAGGAAATCCACGACCTGTTCATGAAAGGCAAGACCGAGGAAGCGCGCCACCTGCTGATGGAGATGCAGTCGCGCTACGTTTCCCTGTGCGACGAAAACACCATGCTGAAGATGCAGGTGCAGGAATTCGAGGACATCCTCTACCTGTCGCGCAATCTCGTCTTCGACGGGTTCTGCTATTGGCTCATCACCGGCAACATCAAGCAGGGGCCGTTCTGCCAGAGCTGCTACAACCGCGACGGCGTGCTGGTGCGCCTGGCCGCCCACGAGGGAATGTGGCGGTGCGCCACCTGCGGCACCGTGCACGAGCGCGAACCGCACTACGGCATGCCCGTGCCCGGCTTCGGGCTGGGGGCGGCGCTGGCCACGGCCCACGATGCCGGACGCACCGGCCTTGCCGGGCTTGCCGAAATGGCGGGCCGCGCAGCCGGTCTCGGCTCTGGCGACGGCCTGGCCGCGGACGCGCCGCCTCCCGGCGCGCAGGCCGTGCGCCCGATCCGCACCGGCAAGTTGCTGCCTTTCGTCAAATGACCCCGCGCCCGCATGCCGGACGCATCCGAAGGCCCGCTTCCCGCGGGCCTTCGTCGTTCCGGGGCCGGGCGGCGTGCACCGTACCGCACCGCCCGCGCTAAAGTTTCCCGCCGCCGCGCCGATGAATCCGGTACACGGGGCAAGGCCCCGAAAGGAAGGACCGGCATGCACTCCGCCCCCAGACACAGCACGTCCCCCGCCCGCCTGGTCGCTACGGCGGCGGTGGTTGCAAGCTCCCCCCTGCCCCGCGCGTTGCGCCCCGGCGACGGCATCACCGCCACTGGCCTCGCGGCCCTTGGCGTGGAGCCCACATGGCGCAGGGCGGGACGCGGCGCCGCCAGCCTTGCCGACCTGGTGGAGGCCGTGCGGACCGAAAGCCTGCCGGTCAACGCGCCCAACGCGGACGCCCTTCCCGCGCACGGATTCGCGCACGCGCTCATCCTGGCCCCGCGAGAGGAATTGAGCGCGGTGGAACGCCGCGCCCTGCGCCTGGCGGGCGCCCGCAACATCAGCGTGCTGACCTCGGGCGCCGCCGCCGCGCGGCGTCTGGCCCGGCAGCGCAGCGCGCACGCCGCCGACGACGACGACGCGCGCCCCGTCGTGGACGTGGTGATCTGCCACGAACACCTGGCGGACATGACCGCCCTTGAATTCCTGGGGCTGGTGCGCGCGCACCCGCGCCTGCTCGACCTGCCGGTGCTGGTGGTGTCGGGCGCGGCCACGCGCGAGGCCGTGCTGGCGGCCATCGGCGCGGGATGCAGCGGTTTCCTGGGCCGCCCGTACACCCTGGCCGCCCTGGACGGGCAACTGCTGCGCGCCCGCCGCGCGCTGCAAACGGGCGCCACCCGCGCCGTGGCCGACGGCGCGCGCCTGCTTTCGGACCAGGAATTCGACCTGGCCCTGGAGCGGTTCGCCACCGCCGCCACCGATGCGGCCGGCGAGGCGGAAATCCATTTCCTGGAAGGCACGGCCCACCTGCTGCGCGAACAGTGGGACGAGGCCATCACCGCCTTTGGCCGCACCCTGCGCTGCAACGCCCAGCATGCCGAGGCGTGCCTGGGCATGTCCGACGCCTGGCGCGGCAAGGGCGACATGGACAAAAGCCACGAATTCCGCCGCCGCGCGGGCGAGATTTACGCCCGCGCCCGGCAGTGGCGGCGCGCCCAGCAGGTCTTTGCCCAACTGCTGGCCGAAGCGCCCCGCGATACGCCCAACCCCCTGCTGGCGGAAGCCGCGCGCCTGCTGCGCGAGGGGCGCATCGACGATGCCGCCGCCGCCCTGCTGGCCGGGCGCGAACTGACCCCCGGCGCCCCCCTGCACGAGCACGTGGCCCGCGCCTGCCAGTTCACCAGCGCGCCGGAACGCACCGCCGCCGCCGTGTGCCGCGCCCTGTCCGGGGCCGATCCGGAACTGGGCAGCCAGTTGCACCGCCGCATGCTGGGCCGCTTCGGCACGCCGCGCCGCATCGACGTGGACGGCCACGAGGAATCCGCCGGACTGCTGGACCGCATGCTGGGCGGCACCGTGCTGCACGACGTGCTCACCGTGGCCCGGCATACCCTGAAGGTGTGGCGGCAGGCGGGTATTTAGGCGATCCCTGGCGAAACCGACGACAAAACGCGCCGGATGCGGAAGCACCCGGCGCGTTTTCATTGCGAAGACGGCAGGAACGCAGCGGCTATTCTTCCGCCACGTCGCGCAGCAGCCGGAACAGGGCGCGCCCGGCGCGGGGCGGCTTGCCCGCCGCGCGCTCGGCCAGCGCGTCGCGCACCAGCAGGCGCAGGTGGCGCGGGTCCACGTCGGGCCACTGTTCAAGGTAGGGGTGCAGGCGGTCCGGCCCGGCGGTCAGCAATTCCTCGCGCAATTCCTCGATGCGGTGGAAATCGTCGTCCTCGGCCTGCTTCACGGCGCGCACCTCGCCCATCTGCGCGGCCACGGCCTCCCAGTCGCCTTCCCGGATGACCCGGCCGATGAACTGCAACTGCCGCCGCCTGGCCTCGTGCGTGGGCATGGCATGCCATTCCAGCACCGCCCGTTCCAGGTCGCCGGGCAGGCCCATGGACCGCACCTTCGAGACGGGCAGGCGGACCAACTCCTCGCCCAGGGCCTGCATGGCGTTGCTTTCCCGCTTCTTCTGCGAGCGGCTCACGTCGCGTATGTCGTTGTCGGCCGCCACCCCGGACGGGGGCAGGGCATCGGGTATCCTGCGTCGCGCCATGCGCGTTCTCCTTGCTGTGTCTGTGGGCTGTGTCTGCGTGCTGTATATGCGTGAATGACGCCGCCCCCGGAGTTGCGGGGACGGGCGGCTGCACGGGGCCGACCGTGCCGAATGCGGGCGGACGCGCGGGCGACGCCGGGTCTACCCGCCGCGCCGACCACCCGAAAGGTAGGCCAGCAGGTCGGCCAGTTCCACCACGGGCAGCCCGTGGGGGACTGCGGGCGCATCGGAAATTCCATCCGGGTCCACGGAGCCTTCGGCTCCGCCCCCGTCCCGCCCGCTGGCGTCGGACTCGCCCTCCCGGCGCTCTCCGTCCGCGTTCCGCTCGCCGGGCTGCACGGGCCGCCAGTGCTGCGCGCCCATCTCCACGAACAGTTCAACGCCCCGCTCGGGCACCCCCACCACCAGCACCAGGGTGCCGGTGGGTTCCAGCCGGTAGGCGTAGTCGAACAGCCGCTGGGCCACCAACGCCACGGGCACGCCCGCATCGGCGGCCACCTGCGCGGCGGCCTCGCGCAGCCGCCCGGCCGCCTCGCCGTCCATGCCGATGCCGTCGTGCGGCACGGGCACCGCCACCTGCCAGCCGTACATGGCCTGCACCCTGCGGCGGTTGTACTCCTGCGCCATGGTCAGTCGCATGCAAGACCTCCCGGCGGTACACACAGGAAACGCGGCCTGCGACCGGCTCGCCTTATCCCATGTACAGGCCCAGCAGCACGCCCCCCAGCACCATGAAGGCGATGACCCCGTTCAGGGTGAAGAAGGCCATGTTCACCCGCGACATGTCGTCGGGGCTGATGATGCGGTGTTCCCAGGCCAGCACCCCGGCGATGACCGCCCACACCGCGTACCACGGCCAGCCCAGCGAGGCGGACCAGCCCGCCAGCAGCAGGAAGATAGCCGCGTTGGCGTGGCAGAAGCCGGAGACCACCAGCGCGGCGGGCAGGCCGAAGTGCGCGGGCACGGCGTGCAGGCCCACGGACCGGTCGAACTCGATGTCCTGGCACGAATACAGGATGTCGAACCCGGCCACCCAGAACAGCACGCCCCAGAACAGCAGCACGGCGGGCACCGTGAACTGCGGGTCCACGGCGATCCACCCGGCCACCGGGGCCAGGCCCAGCACCCCGCCCAGAAAGAAATGGCACAGCCAGGTGAAGCGCTTCAGCAGGCTGTACGAGGCGGCCACCAGCAGCGCGAAGGGGGCAAGGTACAGGCACAGCCGGTTCAGCCCGGCGCAGGCGGCCACGAACAGCACGGCCATGAACACGGTGAAGGCCCAGGTCCAGGCCACGGAAATCTCGCCGGTGACCAGCGGGCGATTGGCGGTGCGCGGGTTCAGCCTGTCGTACTTCAGGTCCGCCAGGCGGTTGAAGGCCATGGCGAACGAGCGCACGGCCACCATGGCCACGGTGAGCAGCAGCATGGGCACCAGGCCCGGCCAGCCCCCGGCGGCCAGAAAGGCCCCGGCATAGGCGAAGGGCAGCGCGAACACCGAGTGTTCGATCTTGATCATGCGGCAGATGGCCGCGATGCGCGAAAAGGGATTCATGTGGCGTCCGTCCGGTTCGTTTGGCTATGCGGCCGATTCGTGGCAGGTGGCATCGTCGGGTTCGTGTTCCAGGGCCGTGCGCACCAGACCGATTTCATCGCGCGCCCGCTCCTGCGCCTGGCGGCGCGCATCGTCCATTTCTTCGTAGCGCGAGAGCAGAAGGTCCACAAGCTCGCCGTCCAGCTTGCCGTCGCGGGCTTGCTCGCGCAGCACGGCGCGGGCCGCCTCCGGCGGCATGCCGCCCCGGTAGGGCCGGTCCTCGGCGATGGCGGTGAACACGTCGGCCACGGCCACGATGCGCGCGGGCAGGGGCAGGTCGTCGCCCGCGAGGCCGTAGGGATAGCCGCTGCCGTCCATGCGCTCGTGGTGCAGCGCGCCCCAGGTGGCCACTTGGGTGAACCCCGGCACGGAGGCCAGGATGTCCATGCTGTGCTCCGCATGGCGGCGCATGCGCGCCATTTCCCCGTCGTCCAGGCGGCCCGGCTTTTCCAGGATGTCCAGCGGGACGCCCAGCTTGCCGATGTCGTGCAGCAGCCCGGCCACGTACAGGGCCTTGCCCTGCGGGCCGTCGAACCCGGCCCAGCGGGCCAGCAGGCGCGCGGTTTCCGCCACGCCGCTGGAATGGGTGGCGGTGAAGGGACTGCGCGAGTCGATGACCAGCGAGAACAGCGCGGAGAACGAGATCACCCCGTCGGCGTCCAGTGTTTCCTCCTCCAGCCGACCGCCCGGCCCGGTGTGCAAGTGGCATTCCGGCGCGCGCAGCCCGGCGGCGAAGTCCGGGTCGGACGTCAGGTCGTGCAGGGCGTCCAGCGCGTCGGGCCGGAACAGGCCGGAGCGCCCCCGCTCCAGGCGTTCCATGGCGCGGGGGAACTGGCGGGCCGGGTCCTCGCCGCGCCGCAGTTGCACGTCCAGCCTGTCGGCCAGGTGGATGATGTGGGCGGCGGCGGGAACGCCGTCCTCCTTCCTGCCGTGGCACCACGGGGCGTGGTGATGGCGCACCAGGCGCGCGGCCTGGGCCAGGCGCGGGCAGGTGCCCAGCATCACGGCCCCGGCGCGGGAGTGCGAATCCATGTCCTGCTCGAATATCAGCCCTTCCAGCGCCGCCTTCAGCGGCACCGCGCCCGCGTCGTGCATCAGCGAGGCCAGCAGCAGTTCGCACCTGTCCCTGTCTGGCAGGCCGAGCCGTTCGGCCAGGCGCGCGGCGATGAAGCCCACGTGCACGTGATGCGCGGCCACGGCCGGGCTCACCAGGTCGAGCGCACGGGAAAAGGCCACGGTCAGGTCGATGAGCCTGACCTGCAAAGACTGCTGCATGAGGTGTCCCCGGCCGGACGCCGGACGCGCCGCGCTTTCCCCCGAAATGCGCTGCGCTGTCCCCTGTCGCCCGGATGCCGTGCGGTGCCTGTTGATGGTTGAAAATGGTTGGAGATGGTTGCCGTGGCGCATGCCCCCGGCATGCGGAAATTGGTATCGCTCCCAGGGGTTGTCTCTAGCTTAGGATTTTTGTTCGTTGGCAAGGAAAACGAGCCTGCCATGAGGGAATATACTCTTATCGTATTTGACCGACATGGCAGGCGAAGTTTGACGAAGCCAACGGGCAAAAAGACAAGCTAGAGGCAGCCCCTAGCCGCCGCACTCGGCAGGATCACCCTGCAACTTGTCCAGCGCATGGGCCAGCGCGGGCAGCACTGCGGCGAGGTTTTCGGCCACGGCCTTGCGGCTGCCGGGCAGGTTCACGATGACCGCCCCGCCCAGGGTGCCCGCCACGGCGCGCGAGATGACCGCATTGGGCGTCTTGACGAGGCTCGCGGCCATCATGGCCTGCTCGAAGCCGGGCAGGCGCCGTTCGATGACGGACAGGGTGGCTTCCGGCGTCACGTCGCGCGGGCCGATGCCGGTGCCCCCGGTGGTCAGGATGAGGTCGTAGCCCTGGGTCAGGGCCAGGTCCACCAGCAGGGCGCGCAGCCGCTGGCCGTCGTCGGGCAGTAGGTAGCCGCGCTCGATGCACAGCGGCATGGCCCCGCGCACCATCTCGGCGATGGTGGGGCCGCTGGCGTCCTGGCGCAGCCCGGCCGCGCCCTTGTCGGAAAGGGTCACCCAGGCCAGGGCGCGCCCCCGGCGCCGCACCGACAGTTGCAGCACCCGGCCGCCCGGCTCGTCGCGCAGGGCTTCCACGAACACGCAGGCCCCCGCATGCGCCGACCCGGAACGGGGCAGCAGGGTGCGACCCACCACCCGGAACAGGACATCGCCCGTGGAATCGTGCAGGGTGGCGCCCACGGCCAGCCCCAGCACCACGTCGGCCTGCACCGCGGCAAGCGCGGGCAGCGCCCCCGGCAGGCCCACCGGCCCGGCGGCAAGCGCGATGATGCCCCCTTCGGGCACGGGCATGGTGGCAACATCAAGCATCACGCGGTCGTCGCCCATGGCGGCCTCCCTGCATGCGTCGTGTGGCATGGACATGATTCGGACTTCCCCCCGGAGGCGCGAACGGAACGTTTGTTTTGTGCGGTCAGGGCCTGTTGGCCCTATGAGGATTTTTGTTCTCTGCCAAGGAAGAATGATTTTTTATGGAGGAAGTGCGGCAGCCGTTAGGCGAGTCTGCGAGCCTTACGGATGGCGACCGCAGCGCGTACTCTTCTCGTATTCGACCGGAATAAAAAATCATTCTGACCTCTCTGCGCACGATGCCCGTAAGGCTCGCACGCTCGCCCAACGGGCACGCTTCGCGCCCTTCGGGTCGGAAGGCAGAGGGCAAAAAGACCATAGAGGCACAGGCCCTACCGGGCGTCGGGGCGGCACAAATGCTCGCCCACCGCGCCATAGAACGCCTGCGCGGCATCCTTGCAGCCCTTGCGGGTGTGGATGGTCACCCAGGTGTCCTCGCAGTAGGCGTCCATGACGCGCAACTGCTCTTCCACGTTCAGGCTGTTCACGCCCCGGATGCAGGCTTCCTCGGACAGGTAGTGGCTGCCGCGCAGCGGAAAGCGCACCTGGGCGGCCTCGCAGCCGCGCATGCAGCCGTTGCGGGTGAGCACGCCGTACTCGTCGTCCTGCTGGCAGCGCTTCTGGCAGGCCGACAGCAACGGGTCGGTGGCCACGTGCGACAGGCCGCCGCGCGCGGCGCACCCGGCAAGCAGCAGGGCCAGCATGAGGACGGCCGGGGCAAGGGCCGGCACGAAACATCGCCGCATGGGAACCTCCGTTGAGGATGCCGCACGGCAGGGCCGTGCGTGGTCATGCACCGGTGCGGGCAGATGGACCCGGATGACTCAGCCGCGATCGAGGGCCAGCCGCAGGCCGAAGCCCACCATCAGCCCGCCCACGCCGCCTTCCAGGGCCCGCTGCACGCCGGGGCGCAGCAGCGTGGCGCGCGCCCGGTGCACGGAAACGGACAGGAACGAAAACCACAGCACGGCCACCACGGCCTGCATGCCGCCGAACAGACAGACCCGCGCAAAGGCGCCGCCCAGCGCGCCCGCCCCGGAGGCGGCAACGTCGGCCGCCATGCCTCCGGCGGCCACCACGTTGGGCAGTACCGCCAAGTAGAACACGGCCACCTTGGGGTTCAGCACGTTGCTCAGGAAACCTTCCATCCATGCCCGGCGGACGATGCCGCGCGGCGTGGCGCGCGGCATGGTGCGATAGTCGCGCCAGTGGGTCGGGGCGAAACCTTCGACGGCACCGTCCGCCGCCGCGCCATCGGCATCCACCTGTCCGCACGCAAAGGGCGCGACTGGCGCGTCATGCGCAATGGATGCCACTGGCGCACCGCCTTTCCACGCGCCGTGCAGGGCGCGCACGCCCAGCCACACCAGATAGGCGGCGCCCGCCAGGCGCACCACGTCGAACGCGGCGGCGGAATGCACCAGCACGGCGGACACGCCAAGGCCGGAACACACCACATGCACCAGCAGCCCCGACACGCAGCCGAACGTGGTGGCCACGCCGCCCCGCGCGCCCACGCGCAACGAGTTGCGCACCACCAGCATGGTGTCCGGGCCGGGGGTGACCACCAGCAGCGCGGCCAGGCCCATGAAGGCCAGAAATTCATGATGCATGACGGATCCCTCGTACCGCGTGCACCAGACGCGCAGCGGATGGGCGCGACTCTACCCGTTACGCCGGAAGGGGGCAACTGGCGACGACTGGCGGCGACTGGCGGCGACTGGGGGCACCGCTCCCCTTCCGGGGGGGTAATCGCAAGGAAAGCAACCGGGGCATCCATTGCGTGGAATGCCCCGGCAAAACCCCACGAGGAGCGGCGGTGCCTTTGCCTTTCAGAGGCCGGGCCGGGCCGCATCAAGCTGTGCCAGGCCGCAGGATTTTCGTTCTCCGGCGAGGAAGATGAGCCTTTTGCGAAGGGAGCGTGCGGCAGCCGTTACATGAGCCTTGCGAATGTTACGGATGGCGACCGCAGCGCGCTCTTCTCGTACGTGACCGGAGCAAAAGGAGAAATCTGACGCTCTGCTCTCGATGGCCGTAAGGCTCGCAAGCTCGCCTAACGGCCACGCTTCGCGCCCTTCGGGTCGGTAAGCCGGAGGGCGAAAGGACGCGGCCTGACGCGGCCTACAGGATCTGGCTCAGGAACAGCTTGGTCCGCTCATGCTCGGGCGCGGTGAAGAACCTGTCCGGCGAGCCCACTTCCAGGATGCTGCCCTGGTCCATGAACACCACCCGGTCCGCCACTTCCCGGGCAAAGCCCATCTCATGGGTGACCACCACCATGGTCATGCCCTCGCGGGCCAGGTTCTTCATGACGTCCAGCACTTCGCCCACCATCTCGGGGTCCAGGGCGCTGGTGGGTTCGTCGAACAGCATGGCCTTGGGGTCCATGGCCAGCGCCCGCGCAATGGCCACGCGCTGCTGCTGCCCGCCCGAAAGCTGGTCCGGATACACGTTGTGCTTTTCCGCGATGCCCACCTTGCGCAGCAGTTCCATGCCCTTCTTCTCGGCCTCGGCCTTGCCGCGCTTGCGCACGGTGGTCTGGGCCAGGGTCAGGTTTTCGAGCACGGTCAGGTGCGGGAACAGGTTGAACGACTGGAACACCATCCCGACCTCGGCCCGCACCTCGTTGATCTCGCAGTCGGGGTCCAGGATGTCGCGCCCCTCGATGAGGATGGAGCCCTCGTCGGCGTATTCCAGCCGGTTCAGGCAGCGCAGGAAGGTGCTCTTGCCCGAGCCCGAGGGCCCGATGATGACCACCACCTCGGCGGGGGCCACGGACAGCGAGACGCCGCGCAGGGCGTGCAGCCTGTCGGGGGTGTAGAAGAACTTGTGGACGTTGGTGGCGTTGATCATCGGATGGCCCTGCGTTCAAGGTACTGCACGAACAGCGAAAGGGTGAAGGTAAGCACGAGGTACAGCACCGCACAGACGATCCACAGCTCGAACGGCTGTAGCGACGTGGTGACCACCTCGCGCGTGGCCTTGGTCAGTTCGCGGATGGCGATGACCCCGAGCAGGGACGAGTCCTTGATCAGGCTGATGAACTGCCCGGCCAATGGCGGCATGATGCGCCGGAAGGCCTGGGGCAGGATGACCTTGCGCATGGCCTGGGCGTAGCTCATGCCCAGCGAGCGCGCGGCCTCCATCTGCCCCCGGTGCACCGACTGGATGCCCGCGCGCACGATTTCCGCCACGTAGGCCCCGGTGAACAGGGCCAGCGCCATGACGCCGTACCACAGCGGGGATATGCCGCCGAGGCCCACGTGTTCCAGCAGGGCGTTGATGAGCGTGCCCACCACGAAATACCACAGGAATATCTGCACCAGCAGCGGAGAGCCGCGGATGATCTCGATGTAGGCGATGGCGCCCCAGCGCAGCATGGGGTTGATGGAGATGCGGCACAGCCCCGTGACCACCCCGATGACGATGCCGCCGATGATGGCCAGCACGCTGACCTCAAGGGTGATCCACAGCCCTTCCAGGAGGATGCCGGGCTTGTTCAGCTGGTAGCGGCCCAGCACGTCGCCCCGGTAGGCGAAGTCGCCCTGCGAGACCAGCACCTTGCCCTCGCCGGGCAGCAGGTGGGCGTGTTCCTCGCCCGAGGCGTCGCGCACCACCACGCGGTGCTCGGCGCCCTGGCGGTCGATGATGGTGACGTCGCCCTCGGCCTCGGCGCGCACGTCCGCGGCTTCGTTCACCCAGAAGTATTGCGGCACGCGGTTCCAGCGCCAGATGTATTCCACCGACGAGGAGGCGACCCAGAAGAACGCCACCAGCGCCAGCATGGCCGCCACGAACATGGCTTTCCAGAACAGGAAGAATCCCCTGCCCTTGGGCTTGTCCAGCCCTCTGTACTGCGTCATCGTGATTCCTTTTGCTGCGCGGCCGCGCGCCCGGCACGGGTGCGGAACCGTGCGGAACGGCGGAAACGCCGGGGGGATGGCCGCGCCGGGGCGCGGCGAAAGCCGCATGGCTTCGCGCGGGCGCGGTTCCCGTCCTCCGTCTCCCCTTTCCGGGGCAGGGCAGGGAACCGCGCCCGCGCGAAGCCGTGTGGAACGTGCGCGAGGCGGGGCGGGCGGGCGCCCGCCCCTGCCTGGACTATCCTGTTATTGCACCTGCGCGCGCCACTCGGTGGACTTCATCCACTTGTTGTAGATGCGGTCGTAGCGGCCGTCGTTCTTGATCTGGCGCAGGAAATTGTCGAGGAAGTTCAGGAAGTCGGGGTCGCCCTTCTTGATGCCGAAGCCCAGCGGCTCGTAGGTGAAGGGCTTGTCCAGGTGGATGGCCTTGCCCGCGCCCTGCTCGGCCATGAACACCACGTTGAAGGGCATGTCGTACACCCAGGCGTCGGCCTTGCCGTTGATGACTTCCAGCGCGCCGTCAGCTTCCTTTTCGAAGGACTTGTACTTGGCCTTGGGCAGCATGCGCTTGGTGGCTTCCTCGCCGGTGGTGCCCAGGCGCGAGACCACGGTGTATTCCGGCTTGTTCAGGTCTTCCCAGGTCTTGACCTTGCCTTCCAGCTTCTTGCTGACGATGACCGACTGGCCGACCACGATGTACGAATCGGCGAAGTTGATGCGCAGGTTGCGTTCCTGGGTCACGGTCATGCCGCTGATGATGATGTCGAACTTGTCGCTGAGCAGGGCCGGGATCATGCCGTCGAAATCGGTGTTCACGGGCACGAACTTCACGCCCATGGCCTTGGCCAGTTCCTTGCCGAGGTCGATGTCGAAGCCGACGTAGTTGCCGTTCTTGTCGGTCATTTCGAAGGGCATGTAGCCCGCGTCGAAGCCGACGCGCAGTTCGCCGCGCGCCACGATTTCGTTGAGGGTGGACTTCTTGGCCAGCTCGATGTCGGCGGCCATGGCGGGCGCGGCGACGAGCACGGCCAGCAGCATGGCGGCCAGCAGCTTGAACAGTTTCATGCGTTCCTCCATCGGATATCGTTGAAAAACCACAACCGGCAACGCGATGCCGCGCCCCGACGCACGGCGGGCGTCGGCAATCCGCCCGAAAACGCGCGGGGCGCGGCGCGGACCCCACGGGAGCCCGCTTTGAAATTTCCGTCCCATCAAGGCGTCCCCACCGGATGGCCCGGCAATCCGGCAATCACGGCAGGCAGCCCGTTCTCCTGCACGGAGAACAAGCCGGGGGACGAAAGACCGCCGCGAGGACTAGTACTTCCCCTCGGTCAGCACTTCCTTGACGATCATCTCCACGCGGCAGTTCTCGCAGCGCGGCATGGGCTCTTCCGGCACCACGATGATGCGCGTGGTGCGGCACTTGGGGCACACGACCTCGACGAAGCCGCGCCTGTAGCGGTCCTTCAGCGGACCGTCCTTCTGGTGCCCGTCCTTGTGATGTCCATCCCTGTTCACGGCAGCAACCTCCTTCTCGCCTCCGGACAGCGCACGCCTGCCCGCGCCCCGGAAGCAGACCCGGCATATTGGGCGAGCCCCCGCGAAAAATCAAGCCCGCAGGCGTGGCCAGCCCACCCCGCGGCACGATTGCGGATGCACGTGCCGGAGCCATGCAGGCCGCCGGCCGCGGCGGTCATTCCAGCCCCAGCGCCTCCTCGGTGGCCCGCTTGCGCGCGCCGCGCTCCAGCAGATGCACCACCGACGACGCCTCGGGCAACCCGCTGCGCGACACCGCCACGATCAGGTCGCGGATACGCACGTCCTCGCGCAGCCAGGCCCGGGCCACGCTTTCGGCGTCGCGCTGGCGCGCCAGCGGGGCCAGCCAGCCCGCGCCCTCGGCATAGACGATGCGCGAGGCCGTGTGCGCGGCCACCAGCGCGTACTGGTGGCGCAACGGGATGCGCTCGAATATCCGCTCGGGAAAGCGCTCCACCAGCACCGGCGGCAGGTAGCCCAGCAGCACCTGGCGCAGGGCCGGGTCGGCCTCCACCGGTTCGCCGCGCGCCACCAGCGCCGCGTACAGCGCATCCGCCACGGCGTTCATCTCCAGCGAGATGTCCACGGATATCTCGTGCAGGGCCTTGCAGCCGTCGCAGCGGCGTATCTCGGCCAGCAGCAGGCGCGCCTCGTCGCGCGCGCGCACCCGCAGGATGTCCAGCACCTCGGCCACGAAGCGGTCCTTGTGGGCGATGAACTCCTCGTCGGTCATGACCAGGCCCCCCAACACCTCGTACGAGGAGCAGATGACCCCGGTCTTGTTGGCCGACGAGCCGTGCACCACCAGCACCCCCCGCTCGGCCAGGCGCTTGCGCGCATCGGGCGCCACGAACAGGTTGGCCCCCTCGATGACCGCGCGCGCCGTGGGCACCCCGCCCCGGTCGAAGAAGTCGTGCCAGTTGCGGGTGTTGATGGTGTCGGGCCGCCCCCCGGCGGGGATGAAGATGTCCGCGTGGGCGGTGTTGTGCAGGGTGTCGCGGCGGCGCACCCCTTCCGGGGTGTCGGCCGTGACCACCCACGCCCCCTCGCCGCGCAGCCGCGCCGGATCGAAGGCGCTGATGCTGCGCTGCACGTCGGCAAGGCGGAGCAGTTCGGCCGGGTCCAGCCCGTCCGGGTCCCAGGCCCCGCCGTGCCCGTCGCTTACGGCCACGACGCGCGCGTTGTCGCCGTAAGCCTCGAACATCAGGCGCATCAGGTTGCCCGCCACGTCGCCCTTGGGGCCGCCGGTGATCTTCACCGTGAACGGCTGGGAGAAGGGATCGATGCCGAGATGGCGCAGCATTTCCTCCGCGAAGACCATCACCCCGATGCTGGTGACGCCGTACTGCTTGTGGTTGATGCCCGCCCCGGCCTTGGAGCTCATGAACGCCGAGGGCCAGCGGTAGCCGCGCTGGCGGGCGCGATCCACCATCCAGGCGATGTGCGCGGGCTGGATGTTCTCGTCCGGGCCGCAGTAGATGATCTCCTCGCGGCCAAGGTAGTCCACCACGCCGGGCAGGGCCGGGGTGTCCTGGCCGGGCAGGACCACGTCCAGCAGCGAGTTGATCACCGAGGCCACGGCCAGGCCCACGTCGCCCAGGGGTTCCAGCAGGATGACCGCCTTGGCGCCGCCCTCGGGGATGTCCTTGTTCTTGACCTGCTGCGCGTAGGCCAGCCGCCGCACCTCGTCGTACAGGCGGTTCGATTCCAGTTCGAACTGTTCCTGGGTGCGGGTGGGCACCACGCGCACCCCGCCGCGCGCCATGTCGCGGTAGCGGATGTGGAAGCCGAGGCCCCCCGGCGTGTGGAAGAAGAAGGTGCCGAAAGGCAATTCCTCGCCCTCCTGGCGGTAGGCGGGCGGCAGGAATTCCGGGTCCAGCCGGAAGGACAGGCCGTAGATGGTGTCCAGGAAGTAGTTGGTGCGCAGCACGTGGCGGAAGAAGCGCTGGATCATCAGCAGCACGGCGCGTTCGCGCTCGTCGGCCACCCCGTTCACGGCGTCGGCGGCGTCGGCCTCCAGCCTGCGGGCCGCCGCCTCGCGGTCGCCCAGCGTGGGGTCGAAGCGGGCCTCGAACCAGTCCACCAGCGCGGCGGTCTCGGCCCGGCGGGCCAGCACGATGCGCACCACGTTCTGGGTGCTGAAGGCCCACTGGTTGTCCTTGGCCAGGAACACGTGGGCGAAGCCGCAGGCGGCCTGCAACAGCATGATGCGCTTGATGGGCCAGGATTCCTCGTCGGCCAGGATTTCCAGTTCGTGCGGGGCGAACCACTTCACCAGGCGCAGCTTCTTGCGCAGGTTCTGCCACAGGGCGGAATCGTCCAGGATCAGGTCGCCCTTGTGCGAGACGTAGAAGCTCATGATGGCCGTCTCGCCGGAGGCGTCGGAGAAGGTGTCCGCGTAGGCGCGGTGCACGGTGATGTCCAGGCGGCGCATGATCCTGGCGATCTGCAGCAGCAGGCCCGTGGCCGGGGGATGGCGCATGGCCACCACGATGCGCGTCTCGCGCCGGACGTCGCAGGGCTCGGCCGACAGGGACGCCCCTTCCGGAGCCACCGGGGCGCCGGGCGCGGAGCACTGCTCGATGAGCAGCCCGGTGTCGTCGCCGCCGCCGATCTCGCGCAGCAGCCGGAAATGGCGGGCCGCCCGCACCGGGTCGAACTTTTCCGCGTATTCCGCGTTGGCGGAGGCCAGGAACGCGGCAAAGGGCGCAAGGTCCGTCTCCGGCAGTTCACCGCTGGCGCGCATGGCGTCCAGAGCGGCGCCGAACAGGCCGTCGCCGTCGGCGGTGCGCAGGCTGCCCGCGCGGGGCTGCGGGGCCAGCAGGAATTCGTTCAGCCCCAGCTGCCCGTCGGCCGTGGTGTAGATGCGCGCGGTTTCGATGTGCTCGCCCAGCAGCCCGGCCAGAATGCCGTGCAGGTCGCGCGAGGCGGATGGGGAAATGTAGGTGATCTTGCGGCCGTCGGGGCTGGCCAGGCGCACCGCGTGGTTGTCCGTGACCACCCGGCCGGAAATGATGGCCTGCAGGTGGTGCACCTGCTCGGTCACCGAATGGGTGCGCAGGTAATAGTCCGGCATGTTGGCAAAAAACCACGGCACCACCTGATCGGCAATGCCGCCAAGCCCGCCCTTGACGAGCGAGAGCGCTTCTTCCACTCCTTTGGCGTGGGACTCGGCCATGGGATATCCTCCGGCGCGGGCAGTTTGCCGCTCAGGATAGCGCAATGGTCCGCCGTGGCAACCGTTTTCTACGGCCCGACGTGGTTGCCGTCGGTACCACCATGGACGGACCGCCCGCACCGCTTGCCAAGCCCGGCCCCAGCGGCCACAATGCGCGCATCATATTCCCACGGGAGAGCATCACATGACCACGAAAAACGGTACCCGCGCGCCCGGTTCCGCATCGGACTCCGCAGCGGACTCCGCATCGGACTCCACTGGCGCCGCCTATACCCGCAGCCAGGACCAGACCGGGCACCTGCGCACGCTGGGCGTGAAGGCCGACTATCCCCATGCCGGACCCGGCCCGCACATCCTGGAGGCCTTTCCCAACAACTTCCCGGACCGGCCGTACATCGTGAGCATCGGCTTTCCGGAATTCACCTCGCTGTGCCCGGTGACCGGCCAGCCCGACTTCGCCACCATCGTCACCGAGTACATCCCCGACCGGCTGTGCGTGGAATCCAAGAGCTTCAAGCTGTACATGTTCGCCTACCGCAACCACCAGTCGTTCATGGAGACCATCACCAACACCGTGCTCGACCACATGACCGAGGCCCTGGACCCGCTGTGGTGCCGGGTGAAGGGCCTGTTCACCCCGCGCGGGGGCACCCACCTGCACGTGTTCGCCGAGCGCTTCAAGCAGGTGGAGGCGGAACGCGCGGCCATGGTGCGCGAGATGGTTTCGGAGTGGAAGCGCGAGAGCGGGCGGCACACGGCATAGCGCCGCGCCAAGGCCGAAGAAGCAGGAGCAGGGAAGAAAAATACGGGAGGGCACCATTAACATGGTGTCGTCACGAGCAGAATTTTTGTTCTCTGCCAAGGAAGAATGCCCTTTTGCGACGGGAGTGCGGCAGCCGTTAGGCGAGTCTGCGAGCCTTACGGCTGGCGACCGCAACGCGCTCTTTCTGTACTCGACCGGAGCAAAAGGGCATTCTGACGTGGGCAGAGGGCAAAAAGACGCTCGTGGCGACACCATCTAGTCGCTGAGGCCCGGCAAAACCACCAACACCTCGTAGCGCTCCTCGTCGCGGTCGAAGGTGGTCCGGCCGATGACCTTGAAGCACTGGTGCGTGTAGATGATGTCGAAGATCCGCTCCAGGTCGCGGCCGTTCTCGATGTCCACGCGGTATTCGCCGCCCACGCTCCACGGCCCCCACACGGCGGCGTCGCCGCGCAGGTACAGCGAGTTGATGTCCCTGGCGCGCGACCTGCGGTACTCGTCGATCTGGGCACGCCAGTTGTAGCCCATGGTCAGCCTGCCGCGATCGGGATCCATGAGCGACAGGCTATGGTCGTGCTGGGTGGAATCGCCGGTATAGGGCGACCAGGCGGTGACGCTGCGCCACGACAGCCAGGCCACCGGGAAGTATTCCACCTCGGCCCGATAGTCGAGCACCGGCCGGCGTTCGTAGGTGTCCAGGTCGTCGTCGCGGTTGGCCTCGCGGATGTCGTAGCCGCTCTGCAACTTCAGGCGCAGGAACTCCAGGTAGTCGGTGGCCAGGCTCGGCTCCGCCTCCCCTTCGTCGTTGGCCTTCATCTGCACCACCTCGCGCTTGCGCGTGAACACGTTGGTTATGGAATAGACCAGTTCGTTGCGCGCGCCGATGCGGTCGTCATCGTCGTAGCGAGGGTTGTCCTGCTGGTCCACCAGCGGAAGGTTGTTGTACTCCACGCGCGGCTGCACCGCATGGCGGATGCCGGTCCAGCGGCTCTGCCCCGCCTGCTCGGCCGACAGCGTGAGCGGCGCGCCCTCCAGGTGGTAGACGCGGGCGAATTCGGTGGAGGCCGCCACGTTGTAGTCGGGCAGGGTGCGCCCCTCGCCGGAGGAGTCGCCGCCGTCGCCGGGCAGGCTTTCACGGCGCTCGGTGTCGTACACGGTCTGGCGCAGGCCCACGGTGGAGATCACCGAGCCGTACTTGCCGTTCACCGGCAGCACCAGTTGCGGATGCACCTCGTGCCGCGCGCCCTGGGTGCCGTTGCGGCGGTGGAAGTACACCGACTGGGCCGAGGCCTGCACTTCCAGCGGCAACCCCTCGAACAGGGCGCCCCGGTGCAGGTACACGTCGGCCTCGGGCAGGCGCTGGGGCAGGGAGTCCTCCGAGTAGCGGCGGTTGCCGTTGCCCAGTTCCGGATCCTGGTCGTACCGGCCGCCCAGGGCCACGGACACGCGGTCCCAGTCGCGGGTCAGCATGACCTGGCTGGTGCGGTAGCGGTCGCGTTCGTTGATGTCCCGGCCGAACAGTTCGAACAGGTTGTCGCGCGAATCGCCGAACCCGCCCAGCCCCCGCTTGAACTCGCGCAGGTAGTTCTGGTCGGAGACGAAGTCCAGGTCGCCCTTGAGCCGCCAGCGCGGGTCACCCAGGCGCGTCTCGAACATGCCGCGCAGCCAGTACCGCTCGTGGTTGGTGCGGATCAGGCCGTCGTTGCTGTCGATGGGGTCGTCGCCGTCGCTGTCCACCACCTCGTTGTCGTACAGCCAGTCGAAGCGCAGCCAGGTGGTCTGGTCGGTGGTGGGCCGGGAGCGGTACTCCACGCCGTGCATGAACCCGCGCTCGGACATGAAGTATTCGTTCAGGGTCACGTCGCTGGTTTCGTCCAGCACCCAGTAGTACGGCTGGTTGTAGTAGAACCCGTCGCGCGAGCTGATGCCGTACTGCGGCATCAGGAAGCCCGACTGGCGGGTGCGCTTGGCGGGCATGACGAAATAGGGGGAATAGGCGACGTCGTTGTCCTTCACCTGGAAGCTGGAGCGCCACAGGCGGGCGTAGCCGTCGATCTCGACCACGGCCTCCTCGGCGGTCAGCGCCCAGGCCGGGGTGTCGCCGTCGCACACGGTGATCTTGGCGTTGGTGAAGGTGTAGAGGTCGCCCCAGTTCTTGTCGATGCGCTCGCCCGCGAAATAGGCGTGGGGGTCGCCCATGAAGATGCGGCCGTTCTTCAGCCAGCCGGTGCGGCTGCGCAGGTCGAACTCGGCCTCTTCGGCGGCGATGTCGTCCTTGCCGAAGTGCACCTCGACGTTGCCCTTCAGGTACACCCAGTTGGTGGTGGAGTAATAGCGGATGTAGTCGGCCTTCAGGTAGTCCTTGCCGCGCCGCAGGGCCACGCGGCCCTCGGCCTCGATGATCTTGCTGTCGTTCTGCGAGGTGACGGAGTCCGCCGTGAGGTTCCAGGTCACCTCGCGGTCGTCCTCGGTGCGCATTTGCAGCACGTTGGGCTGCGCCTGCTGGGCGTGCGCCCCGCCCGCGAACAGGATGCCGGAAAGCAGCAGGAACACATATGCCGCGAACCCGGCGAGCGGGCGGAATCTGCCGTCTGTCATGCGCGGTCCGGATCATCCGGGCAGGCGCCCGGTTTATGAAGTCACGTGGGTCTCCGGTCCCCCGGCGCGGCGTGTCGCACCTGGCGCATCGGGCGCGGCGGGGACGTCGAAGATGTTGAATGTCGCGGCGCGAGGGGGTACAACCGCTCCCTGCACAATACCGGGACCGCAGTCGTTTACCATAACTTTCCCGGCAGGAAAAGCCGCCGGGGGTCCTCCGTCCCGGCGCCTGCCCGTTCCCCTTCCCGAGCCGGCGCCGGATTCCCCGGCCGGCCCCGAGCATGGAGCCCGCATGACCATCGCCTACAACAAGCTGTCCGTCCGCGTGCGCCTTGGCGCGCTGCGCCGTAATTTCCAACGGCTGCGCCGCATGGCCCCCGCCGCCATGCCGGTGATCAAGTCCGACGCGTACGGCCACGGCCTCATGCCCGTGGCCCGCGCGCTGGAAGCCGCCGGGGCCGACGCCTTCGCCGCGGGCACCGTGGGCGAAGGCGTCCAACTGCGCGACGGGGGCATTCCCGGCCGCATCGTGGCCCTGCTGGGCGCGACGGACGCCGCCGACGCCGAATGCTGCGCCGCCCGGTCCATCGTGCCCGCCGTGTATTCCGCGGACCAGCTGGAAATGCTGGCCAGCCGCGCCGCACCCGGCCAGCAGGTGGACATCGCCCTCAAGTTCGACACCGGCATGGCCCGCCTGGGCTTCACCGAGGCCGACCTGCCCGTCCTGCTCGACCGGCTGCACGCCCGGCCCATGCTGCGCCCGGTGCTGGCCATGTCGCACCTGGCCGTCTCCGACGACCCGGAGCGGTCCGACTTCACCCGGCGGCAGGGCGAAACCTTCGCCCGCATCCTGTCCGCGGTGCGCGCCGACTGGCCCGCCGTGCAGGGTTCGCTGGCCAACTCGGCCGCGCTGCTGGCCCATCCGGAACTGCACTTCGACGTGCAGCGCCCCGGCATCGCCCTGTACGGCTCCAACCCCCTGCGGGGCACCGCCCAGGCTCGCCACGGGGACGGGCTGGAACCGGCCATGGACGTGGCCGCGCCCATCCTGCAGGTGCACCCCCTGCCCGCCGGGCGGTCCATCAGCTACGGGCGCACCTTCACCGCCCCGCGCGACATGACCGTGGCCATCGTGGCCACCGGCTACGCCGACGCCTACAGCCGGGGACTTTCCGGCAGGGGGGCCATGACCGTGCACGGCCGCCGCGTGCCCGTCCTGGGCCGGGTGTGCATGCAGATGACCGCCGTGGACGTGTCGGACGTGCCCGGCGTGGCCGCCGGGGATGCGGCCCACCTGCTGGGCGGCCCCGGCGAAGCCCTGACGCCCGACGACCTGGCCGACCTGTGGGGCACCATATCCTATGAAGTGCTCTGCCTGCTGGGCCTGAACCCGCGCACCCACGAGGAATAGGCGCACGGCGGGATGCCATCCCGGCCAGGGGGACCAGGGACAGGCCGACACTGCCGGGACTGGACTGAACTGGCCGGAGCTGGTCTGAGATGCTCCGAGCTGGCCCGAGTTGGCCGGAATCTCCCGGAACCGTCCCCGGCGCGACCGGCCGGGCGCGGACCCTCCCCGCCCGGCCTTGTCCCGCGCCGCCAACAGGGTTGTTGACACCCGGGCGGCCTGCGACTATAGACCCTGTTTCTGCCTTGCTCGCCCCCACGTGAGGGGCGGGCCAAAGCCCACAAGGAGGAATCCCATGAGGAAGTTTGAAACGCTGCTGCTCCTTTCCCCGGAGCTGGCCGCGGATGCCCGCGAGGCGCTGCTCGGCACCCTCACCGGCGTCGTCGAGCGTGAACAGGGCAAGATGGTCGCCGCCGACCACTGGGGCATGCGCGACCTCGCCTACCCCGTGCAGAAGCACATGCGCGGCTACTACGTGCGCCTCGAATACCTCGCCCCCGGCGAGGCCGTGGCCGAAGTGGAACGCAACATCCGCATCTCCGACGGCATCTTCAAGTTCGTTACCGTCAAGCTGGCCGACGCGGTCGAGGAGGTTGCGTAACATGGCCTTCAAGAAGAAGTTCACCCCGCGCCGCAAGTTCTGCCGCTTCTGCGCCGACAAGGACCTGCCCCTCGACTACAAGCGCGCCGACATCCTGCGCGACTTCATCACCGAGCGCGGCAAGATCATCGCCCGCCGCATCACCGGCACCTGCGCCCATCACCAGCGTCTGCTCACCCGTGAAATCAAGCGCGCCCGTCAGATGGCCCTCTTGTTCTACACCGCGGGTCACTCCAGCGACGTCAAGAAAAAGAGCCAGATCTAGGAGGATGGGATGAAGCTGATCCTTCGTGCTGACGTTGAAAACCTGGGCCGCCTCGGCGACGTGGTGGTGGTGAAGCCCGGCTTCGGCCGCAACTTCCTGCTGCCGCAGGGCCTGGCCATGCTGGCCTCCGATGCCAACCTGAAGGCGTTCGAACTGGAGCGCAAGAAGCTTCAGGCCAAGATGGACGCCCTGCGCACCGCAGCCTCCGACCTGTCCGCCAGGATCGCCGCCACCGAACTGGTGATCCCCGTTCGCGTGGGTGAAAACGACAAGCTCTACGGTTCCGTCACCACCGCCATCATCGGCGACGCGCTGGCCGAAAAGGGCGTGGACATCGACCGTCGCCGCATCCTGCTCGACGCCGCCATCCGCACCCTGGGCACGCACGAGGTGCGCGTCCGCCTGCACGCCGACGTGGTGGCCACCCTGAACGTCAAGGTCGTTGCCGAAGACAAGGTGAGCGATGCCGCAGAACCCGTCGTGGACGCCGAGCCGGAAACCCCGGCCGAATAGCCGCACCGATTCCGACGCCGCCTCCGCCTACCAGGGCGGGGGCGGCGCTCCCGATCCGACGGAACGCGCTTCCGCCGATCTGTTGCGCCGAGTCCCCCCGCACAGCACCGAAGCCGAACAGGCCGTGCTCGGGGGGATTCTGCTTCGCAACTCGGTGCTGCATTCCGTGGTCGACACCCTGCGGCCGGAAGACTTCTACCTGCCCGCCCACCAGCAGATCTACGACGCCTGCCTGGAACTGTACCGGCGCAACGCCCCCATCGACCTCGTGACCATGGCGGAATACCTGCAATCGCAGAGCCGCCTGGAAGGGGTGGGCGGGGCCGTGTACCTTGCGGAACTGGCCCAGTCCACCATCAGCGCCGCCAACGCCGAGCACTACTCCACCATCGTGCGCGACAAGTCGCTGCTGCGCTCGCTGATCGGCGCGGGCTCCGAGATCATCAGCAACTGCTACGACGCCTCGCGCGAGGTGCAGAAGCTGCTGGACGAGTCGGAGCAGGCGGTGTTCGCCATCTCCGAGCGGGTCAGCGGCAAGATGTTCCGCAGCGCCAAGGAGATGGTGAACAAGGTCTTCGAAGACCTGGTGAAGCGCTGCGACCGCAAGGAAGTGGTCACCGGCGTCACCACCGGCTTCGTGCAACTGGACCAGATGACCTCGGGCCTGCAACAGTCGGACCTGATCATCGTGGCCGCGCGCCCCTCCATGGGCAAGACCGCCTTCGCCCTGAACATGTGCCTGCGCGCCGCCGTGAACCAGAACGTGCCCGTGGCCGTGTACTCCCTGGAAATGTCCATGGAGCAGCTGGTCATGCGCATGCTCTGCTCGCTGGGCAAGGTGGACCTGTCCAAGGTGCGCAAGGGATTCCTGGACGACGAGGACTGGCAGCGCCTGTACCACGCCGCCGACGTGCTCTCGCAGGCGCCCATCTACATCGACGACACCCCCGCCATCACCACCCTGGAACTGCGCGCCCGCACCCGCCGCCTGAAGGCGGAACGGGGCGTTGGCCTGGTCATGGTGGACTACCTGCAATTGATGCGCTCCGCCCGCCGGGTGGATTCGCGCGAACTGGAAATTTCGGAAATCTCGCGCTCGCTGAAGGCCCTGGCCAAGGAACTGAACATCCCGGTCATCGCCCTGTCGCAGTTGAACCGCAAGGTGGAGGAGCGCACCAACAAGCGCCCCATGCTTTCGGACCTGCGCGAATCGGGCGCCATCGAGCAGGACGCCGACGTGATCATGTTCATCTACCGCGACGACGCCTACAACAAGCGCGACGACAACCCGCGCAAGGGCATCGCGGAAATCATCATCGGCAAGCAGCGCAACGGCCCCGTGGGCGTGGCCGAGCTTGCCTACCTGCCCTCGTACACCGCATTCGAGGATTTGACGTTCGTCCCGCCACCGCCCTCGGAGGGGTATGGGGATTAGGGGTGGATGGGTGGATGGTTTGTTGAGAAGAGAAGATGAAGCGATAAGATGAAGAGTGTTGCGGGGCTACCGGAAGGCGGCCCCGTTTTTTGTTTGGGGGATGGGGAGGGGTAGTGCACGGTTGCACCCGGCTTCTACGAAGACAGTCCCGCCCCTTTGGCTACCCTCGATTTCGTTATGTCTCCGACGGACAGGGGGCCGCTAAGCGGCGGCCCCCTGTACCCCCGCGCTCCGGGGGCTCCGCCCCCTGGTCCCCCGTGTCGTCATGCACCGCATTCCATCGCCGGGCAGCTTCCCTGCGGCGCTGGCGCGCCTTGGGCAATCTGCCCGGCTGAATGCGATGTGCGCAAGGCTCTCGGTGGCACGGCGAAGGGTGGGTGCCTTTTATTTCACGCTTCCTGCGGCGCGCATCCGCGACGCCGGAGCTTCCGCCTCGCAAAGCCTCGGCGGTGATCTCCGGCTGCGGCTGCGTATTGCCGCATGTCAGGCTGCTCCCACTGAAACAACAGTCCAGCCTTCTCCTCTTGTCAACAATCAGTCACGGAAAACAAGCCCACGTACCTATCAAATTGCGTTCATAACCGAATTCGCCAGCGTGTCTGCGATATCTAACTTGGACTGTTACAGATAGCCAATAGCCCGATGAGAAGCGTCAGCCCGTTCACAGACAACGTACCGTGCGTAGAAGCGTATGCCGCCGGGCTTTGACGGCGGCATATGCGTCGCAACGGGGGCGAAGGTAAAGGCACCCGAGCGTTGCCATACCACCGGGAGTGTTGCGCGCATTGGCGGCACCGGCGGCAGATCGCCCGGAGGCGCCTTGCGCCGGAGGGAAGCTGCCGCCGAAGGGACGCCGCGCATGAAACGTTGGGGGTCCAGGGGTGGCGGAGCCCCCCTGGAACGCGGGGGTGCAGGGGGTGTTCGTTACAACACCCCTTGCCCGCCGGAGGCATAACGAAATCGAGCGGGCTCAACAGGGCACGACTGTCTTCGTAGAAGCCGGGTGCAACCGCGCACTACTCCCACCGCGCCCCGCGCTCACCCCCCCTGCTACTGCAACCCCAGATTGACCCTGCTCCCCCCGCCCTTGGCCGCGTCGCCCTCCGCACCGGCGGCGGGCGCAACCTTGGCCCCGGACAGGAACACCCGCTCGCCCAGCGCGGGCTCCAGTTCCAGCAGCTTGTCCCGTACCGCCTTGGCCCGCGCGGTGGCCAGTTCCTTCAACGCTTCCGGCGTCACCTCGTAATGCTCCTTCAGCGCGGCCTCCATCACGTCAACAGGTTGTGATTTCGTAAAACCGACCACGTTGCGCGGCTTGTCGAAGGGCGCGTCCTTGTACACGTCCTCCAGCAGGTCCTCGTATTCGTCCTTGTCGATGGTCACGTCGTCCACGTTCACCCGCGCCCGCTCGGAACGCGACAGCGAGGCGTGCTTGGCCTCGCGCAGTGCGCGCAGCAGGGCCTGTTCCTTCAGGCCGCGCGTGTCGCCGTCCGGCTCGGCCGCGCCCTGCACCTCCAGCTTCAGGCGCGGACGCTGGCGCAACACCTCGACCACGGCGCGCAGATCCTTTTCCGCCGCCTCATTCAGGGTGGCCACGCCGGGCGCGAACTCGACGTAGCGCATGTCCTTGCCGCCGGAGCCCAGGCTGAGCACGCTGCCCACCAGGGCGAAAGGCGAGGTGACCACCTTGACCATCAGGTTCAGCACCGCCTGCATGATCACCCCGCCAAGGCGGAATTCCGGGTCGTCCAGCCGTCCCTTGACGGGCAGGCGCAGGTCCACGTTGCCGCTCATGTCCTGCAACAGGGCCAGGCCCAGCTTCACCGGGTAGTTGGGCGCGTCGGGCCGGTTGTCCTTGCTGCCCAGTTCGATCTGGCTGAGGGTGAAGTGGTTTTCGGCGTCCAGCACCCAGTTTTCCGCCTTCACGGCCACGTCGGCGGAAAAGCGTCCGTGCTCCACGGGATAGGCGATGTACTGCACCGAGTAGGGCGACAGGGGCACCAGGTCCAGCCCGGACATGGTGAAACGCATGTCCGCGAACACCGGATGGATGAACGGATTCACCGTGCCGCCCACCAGCACCGGCACCCCTTCGATGCCCGCGCGCAACTGCACCTCGGCCCGCGAGGCCGGGTCCAGCGAAACGCCGGAGATGCGGCCCTCGATGTCCGACATCTCGGCGGCGTAGGCCGGGGACATGCGCTCGTCGCGGAAGCGCAGCGCGCCGCCGGAGATGGACAGGCTGCCCACCTCCAGCGTGGTGAACGGCCCGGCGTTGGGACGGGCCGCCACTTCGTCGCCGGATGAAGGGGACGGACCGGACGCGCCCGCACCCGACGGGGGGGACGGGGGCGGCGGCGACGCGGCATCCGTGGCCGGGCTGGCCGGAACGGCGGCAGGGGCCGGAGTGTCGGCCGCCTGGGCCTTGGAGTCCTTCTCCGCCTGCGCAGCCTGCGCCGCCGGGGGCTTTGCCCCCATGGCCCGGCTGATGCTGGTGGAGCCGTCCTTGAACACCATTACCGAGAGTCTAGGCCGTTCCAGCCCCACCTCCTGCACACGCAGGGAAAGATCGCCCGAGGGCTGCTGCCCGAAGCGCAGCCCGCGCACCGAGAACCGCCGCAGCGAGGCCAGTTCCTGCTTGCCCCCGGCCAGCTTCAGCGACAGGTTGTCCAGCCGGGCCGCGCCCTCCACATTCACTTCCAGCGCCGGTTCCGCCTGAGCGGATGCGCGGCGCGCCCTGCCCGCCGGGGGAGCCTGCTCGCGCAGGGCCACCTTGAGTTCCGACGACACCTCTCCGCTGCCGAACAGCAGATCGGTCACCTCGCCCAGGTACGGGTCCAGCGGGCGCAGATCCACCTTGGCCAGTTTGCTGTCCACGGTCATGTGCAGCGGCTGCGCCGTGCCCTTGGCCTTGATGGCGATGGTGCCCTGCTTCTGCCAGCGCGCACCGAAATCCACGTCCAGCGGCGCGCCGCGCTGCGGCGACAGCGGGCCGGTGACCAGACGCATCCCCTCCAGGGTGAGCACGCCCGCATCCTTGGGCTGCCGGTCCTCGAAGGTCACGCGGCCCTCGTCCATGCGCAGCGAGGCCACGGTCACCTTCCACTCCGGCGCTTCCGGCGTGGCGGCGGGTTTCTGCGGCGCGGTGCGCGAGGCCCCGCGCGCCGCCGGGCGTTCCTGGCCCTTGCCCCGTGCGGATCGGGCGGTGGCGGGCCGGGACTTGGCGGGTTCGACCTTGGCGGACTCCGCCGGGGCCGGTCCCCCCGCCAGCGCGGCAAGGTCGATGACGCCGTCCTTGCCGCGCACCACCCGGACATCGGGCTTCGTCAGCGTCACCGGGCCCACGGCCACGGTGCGCGCCGCGAGGTCCACCGAGGTGTCGGCCACCTCCAGCCTGCCGAGGCTCACCGAAGGCTGCTTCTGCCCGGCCAGCGACCCGACCAGCGACAGGGACAGTCCGGACACCTGCACCGCGCCCTTGCGTACCACGAGGCCGGGAGCATCCGGCGTGGCCAGCGAAAGTTCGATGTCGCCCTGCGCGCCCGCCGCCCCGGCGTCCAGCGACAGGGGCAGGGCCTGGGCCACGTAGCCCCGCACAGGCGCCAGCGGCAGGTCGCGCGCGTCCAGGCGCAGGGTCACGCCCAGCGGTTCCAGGGTCACGTTGCCCTCCGCCTTCAGCGTGCCTGCGCCCGGCTTGTCCGGGGCGCCGGGCTTGGCGGCGTCACCTGTCGCGCCGCCGCCGTCCATGCGCAGCGAGGCGGTGAACGCACCGCCGCCCTTGGGATTCTGCGTGCCGCCAGGCGTGGCGAAGTCGGTCAGGGTCACGTCGAGGCCGCTCAGGCGCACCACCGCGCCGCCCGGCACCGAGGCGTCCTTCCAGACCACCGTGGCATCGCGCAGCCCCAGGGTGCGCACGTTGACCACGAAGGGCGGATCGTCCTTAACAGGAGCAGGGACCGGAGCCTGGGCCGGGGCGGCGGCGGCCGCGCCCGGCGCGGCGGAGCCCGTGTCCGACATGTCCACTGGCGCATTGGCGGCCGCCGGTCCATTCTGCTTCTTTTCGGCCTGCGTGGCCCCGGCCTGCGTCGGGACCTGCCGCTTTCCGCCCGCCGGGGCCACGAAGCCCATCCAGTCGATGGAGCCGTCGGCCAGACGCCCGGCCCGGGCCAGCAACCCGTCCAGGTCCACCCGGCGCACGTCCACATGCCGGTCCAGCAGCGAGAATTCCTCCACCTCCACCACGCCCGAGGTCAGCCCCAGCACCGCCTCCTTGCCGTCGGGCGCGTTGACGCGCAAATCCTTCAGGGTCACGGAACCCGCCAGACCGAATTCCACGTCCCGCTTGTCGGGCTGTTCCACCACCAGTTTCAGGTTCACGCCCAGCCGCCCGGATTCCAGGCGCAGCGGCGTGAACGCGGCCAGATATTCGCGGTACTGGGTCAGGTCCACCTCGTCGGTGACCACGTCGAACTCGGTGCGCAGGTGTTCGGCAAAGGGCAGCAGCCGCCCCTGCACGGTCAGCGCCTTGCCGTCCACCGTGGCGTTGAGGCTGGGGGTGATGGTGCGCTCGCGGTCGCGCTCCATGGTGGAAGTGAACGGCACCACGAACTGCAATTCGGTGATGGTGTGGATGGTCTTGAGCGGCGCGTCGTGGAAGATCACCGTGCCGTTGACCACCTCGAAGTCGCTGGCCGCAAAGGGGAACAGCGGCCTGTCCGTGTCGTCGGCGCGGTCCTTCCTGCCCCCCTCGCCATCTTCGTCCGGGGGAATGAATTCCGAGAAGGAATAGCGCCCGTCGCCGAAATGGGCCACGTACACCACCGGGTTCACCAGACGCACGTAGGCCAGCACCGGCGCAAGGCGCAACGCGGCGGAAAGGCCGGGCGAGAACTCCAGCGCGTCGAAGGTCAAAATGTCGCCGTCGCCCGTGGGGTTGGGCACGCGCACGCCCTGAATGGACAGCGCCCACGAATAGGGGTTGAAGCGCACCTTTTCCACGGTGCAGCGCACCCGCAGCTTGTCGGACAGCTGGTCCTCCAGCACGCCGCGCAACAGCGGCGGCATGGCCAGCCCGGCCAGCACGCCCCATGCGGCGACGATGCCCACGAGCGTGTACGTCCAGCGACGCACCCGCCGCAAACCCCACCACCCCTTGCCGCGCGATGCAATGGCGGCAGGCGACCACCCCGACGAACTCTTTTCCGGCTTCGCGTCCATATCCGCTCCATGCCCGAGGATTGACGGTTCTGCCAACACCATAGAATAATTGCGCCCCCATGAGAAGGGGTGTGCGCCACAACGCGGGACAACCCTACCCCACGGCGCGGTCCCCATGGCGCAACGGCAGCGCCACGGCACGCGGGGCGCGATACGCCGGAGGCTGCGCGGACCAGACGCGAAAACGCCGCCCCGGCGGACCGGAGCGGCGTGAGGATGCGATGAGAATGCTCTGCGAAAACGCGGCGTTGCGCGAATGGCCCGGCGGCGGGGCTACCCCCCGCTCGCCGTGACGGTCAGGCGCAGGAAGCGCTTCTTGCCCAGCTTGACCACGTAGTTGCCGGGGGCCAGGGGGGCCAGGGCCTCGTCGCAGCGCACGCCGTCCACGGACAGCGCGCCTTCCTTGATCAGCCGCTTGGCCTCGCCGCGCGACTTGACCAGGCCCGCCGCCTCCAGGAACACCGGCGGGGTGCTGTCCTCGCCGTGGGCGCAGGCGTGTTCCGGCGCGTCGTCGGGCACGCCGCCGCCGGCGAACACGGCGTTGAAGCCCTGGCGGGCCTCGGCGGCCTTGTCCTCGCCGTGGTAGCGGGCGGTGATCTCGAAGGCCAGGTCTTCCTTCACGGCCTTGGGGTGGGCCTGCCCGGTTTCCACGCGGCGCCGCAGGTCGGCGATGTCCTCCAGCGAGCGGGCGGAGATCAGTTCGTAGTAGCGCCACATGAGCTCGTCGGACACGGACATGACCTTGCCGAACATGTCGGACGGCGGCTCGTCGATGCCCACGTAGTTGCCGAGGGACTTGGACATCTTCTTCACGCCGTCCAGCCCTTCGAGAAGCGGCACGGTGAGGATGCACTGCGGCTCCTGCCCGTACTGCGACTGGAGCGTGCGGCCCACGAGCAGGTTGAACTTCTGGTCGGTGCCGCCCAGTTCCACGTCGGCGCGCAGGGCCACGGAGTCGTACCCCTGCACCAGCGGGTACAGGAATTCGTGGATGGCGATGGCCCGCCCCTCGCGGTAGCGCTTCTCGAAGTCGTCGCGCTCCAGCATGCGGGCCACGGTATAGCGCGAGGCCAGGCGCACGAAGTCCGCCGCCGAGAAGGCGTTCATCCAGCGCGAGTTGAAATCCACCTCGGTCTTTTCCGGGTCCAGGATCTTGAAGACCTGCTTCTTGTAGGTCTCGGCGTTTTCCAGGATCTGTTCCGGCGTCAGCGGCGGGCGGGTGTCGGAGCGGCCGGAAGGGTCGCCGATCTGGCCCGTGAAGTCGCCGATCAGGAAGATGACCGTGTGGCCCAGTTCCTGGAAATGGCGCAGCTTGTGGATGAGCACCGTGTGGCCGAGGTGCAGGTCCGGCGCGGTGGGGTCGAAGCCCGCCTTGACGCGCAGCGGCGTGCCGCGCGCGATCTTCTTGCGCAGTTCGGCCTCGTCGATGAGTTCGGCCATGCCGCGCTTGATGCGTTCCAACTGGGTGTCGATGTCGATCATGGTCTGCAACCCCTCTGCATGGTATCGGGACGGTCTTCCAGAGATGGCGGGCGGTGTCAACCGGATAGGGGGCCGCTGGGGGCGGCGGGGCCGGCGTTCAGGGGGAATCGGGATAACTGGGGGAATCCGGAGAACCGGGTGAACCGGAGGAGCCGGGCGTATCCGCCCCGCCGGGCAGTTCCGCCGCCGGGCAGGCCACGCGCAGCGCGCGGATGGACCGCGCCCTGCCGGTGGCCGCGTCCACGTCCAGCAGCACGCCGTTCAGCGAGCCGCGCCCCGTGGCCGGGCGAAAGCGCTGCGGCAGCCGGGTCAGAAAGCGGTCCACGATGACCTTGTGGTCCATGCCCAGCACCGAGGCCTCCACCCCGCACATGCCCGCGTCGGTGAGGTAGGCGGTGCCGCCGGGCAGCAGCATGGCGTCGGCGGTCTGCACGTGGGTGTGCGTGCCGATGACCGCGCTGACGCGGCCATCCAGGAACCAGCCCAGGGCCTTCTTTTCGCTGGTGGCCTCGGCGTGGAAATCGACCAGCCTGACGGCCGGTGCGCCCTCCTCCGCCTCCAGCCGGGCCAGCAGGGTTTCCGCCGTGCGGAAGGGGCAGTCCAGCGGGTCCATGTAGGTGGTGCCGCACAGGTTCAGCACGGCCAGACGATGGCCGCCCGGCAGGTCGTACACGCCAAGGCCGCGCCCCGGCGCGCCCGCCGGGTAGTTGGCGGGCCGCAGCAGGCGCGGTTCCTTGTCCAGCGGGCCGTACAGGTCGCGGTGCTTCCAGACGTGGTTGCCGGTGGTCAGGATGTCGATGCCCATGCCGAGCAGTTCGCGCAGGGTTTCCGCCGTCAGGCCGATGCCGCCGGAGGCGTTCTCGCCGTTGGCCACGACCACGTCGGCCGCGTGCTCGCGCCGCAGGGCGGGCAGCAGTTCCTTCAGGACCTGTCTGCCCGACTTGCCCACGATGTCGCCGAAGAAGAGGATGCGCATGGATGGTTCCGCTCGTCAGATCAAGTAGGCATCATGCTCTGAACCTGCGATGAGCCCCTCCGCCCGCGCGGGGATGCGCACCAGCGCGTGCGCCCCGGTGAGCGTGCGCAACAGGCCGGACTTGCCCAGCAGCGGCACGGCCAACGGCGGGACGGCATCGCCTCCGGCGTCTCCCCCGATACCCTCATGATCGCACGGCGCGGCTTCGATGCGTACCCGCACCCAGTCCTCGCGCCCCTGCCGCGAGGCCACGTTGCGCGCCAGGCGCACCCGGCGCGCGGGCCACAGCGAACGGTCGAAGGCGTCGGCCCGGCCGGAAAGATGGTGCAGGAAGGGCACCCCCAGCACGAACATGACCACCTGGGCCGAGGTCACCTGCCCCGGCAGACCCCACACCGCGCGGCAGCCGCCGTCTTCCCCAGGCACGCGGGCAAGAATGGTCGGCTTGCCGGGGCTGATGGCCACGCCGTGGGCCAGCAGTTCCGCCCCTTCGATGCGCGACAGGGCAGCCACGGTCAGGTCGCGCACGCCCACGGAACTGCCGCCGGACAGCAGCACCACGTCGGCGTCGCGCAACCCCTCGCGTAGCGCCGCCTCCAACGCGTCCAGTTCGTCGGGCACGATGCCCAGGCAGCGCGCCTCGCACCCGGCCCGGCGCACCAGCGCGGCCAGGGTGTGGCTGTTCACGTCGCGCACCTGGCCGGGCCGGGGCGTGGCCTCCGGGGGCACCAGTTCGTCGCCGGTGGAGATGACGACCACGCGCGGCGCCCGGTGCACGCGCACCCCGGTGGCGCCCACGGCGGCCAGCATGCCCACTTCCTGCGGGCGCAGCCGGGTGCCCGTCACGAGGGCGGGCGCGCCCGCCATGGCGTCCTCGCCGCGCAGCATCACGTTTTCGCCGGGGGCCACGGCGCGGCGCATCTCGACGGTGGAGGCCCCCAGTTCGTGGGTGTGCTCCACCATGATCACCGCGTCGGCGCCTTCGGGCATGACCCCGCCGGTGACGATGGCGGCGCAGCGGCCAGGGGCCACGGCAAAGGCGGCGGGGTGCTCGATGTCCACCCGGCCGTCGCATTCGAGATAGGCGGGGCTGGTTTCCGTGGTCCCGAACAGATCGGCGGCGCGCACGGCGTAGCCGTCCATGCCCGCGCGGTCGGTGAGGGGCAGGTCTTCGGCGGCGATGACGTCGGCGGCCAGCACGCGGCCGTCGGCGTGGTGCAGCTCCACGGGCTCCGTGCCCAGCGGCGGAAAGGCGCGCAAGAGATCGGTGAACGCCTCCACCGAAAGGACGTTGAAGAATCCGGTCATGGTCACGGGTGATTCCTTTTCCTGACACGCGCGGGGCGGGCAACACCGCCACACGCGAAATGAACCGCACGGCCGCGCCGCCCCCAGCGGCGGCGACGGCTGGCGTGAACACCTCTCCTACCCCGCGCGGGCGTTGCGGGCAAGGGAGACGCCGCGCACGGAAATCCGCTCCGGGCGATTGACACGCTTTCGATGAACGGCTACATCAAATACATACGATTTAAAAAATCGTAACACCGACCCGCACGGTGTGCTCCGCAAGAGAGCTACGCACCCCTCCCGCCCGCGCCCCCGTCGTTCCCGCCGACGGGGGCGCGCCGCTTGGCGCCCTTCCCCGCCCGGGCCGCTTGACACCCCCACCACCCCGGCGTAGGCAGGATGCTCCTCATTTTCGGAGCACACCCATGCACGCATCCCCAAGCCCCGGGGGCGGTGCCACGCGCGGCGTCCTGCTGGCGCTGTCGGCCACCGTCATCTGGTCCGGCAATTTCATCGTGGCCCGCGCGCTGGCCGACAGCATGCCCCCGGTGTCCGTATCGTTCGCGCGGTGGCTGGTGGCCACCTGCGCGCTGCTGCCCTTCGGCATCGGCCCGCTGCGCCGCGAATGGCCCGTGGTGCGGGCCCATCCCGTATATTTCCTGGTGACCGGCTTCGTGGGCGTTTCGGTGTTCAACACCTTCATCTACGTGGCCGGGCGCACCACCGCCGCGCTGAACATGGCGCTCATCGCCACGTCGTCGCCCATCTTCATCATCCTGTTCTCGCGGATGTTCCTGGGCGAGGCCGTGACCGCGCGCCGCCTGGCCGGGCTGGCCACGGCGGTGTGCGGCATCGTGGTGCTGGTGACGCGGGGCGACCTGGCCCGGCTGGCCAGCCTGACCTTCACCAGCGGCGACCTGTGGATGGTGGCCGCCTCCATGCTGTTCGCGGGGTATTCGGTGCTGGTGCGCAAGCGTCCGGCGGGCGTGGGGCAGACCACGTTCCTCATGGCCACCTTCATTCCGGGCCTGCTGTGCATCGTGCCCATGCTGGCGTGGGAGCTTTCCACCGGGGCGGTCCCCGTGTTCACGCCGCAGGCCGTGACCGGCGTGCTGTACGTGGGGCTGGGGGCGTCGCTGGTGGCCTACCGCTGCTGGAACCTGGCCATCGCGGCCATCGGCCCCAGCCGTTCGGCGCTGATCTACTACTCGCTGCCCGCGTTCAGCGGGCTGGAGGCGCTGCTGCTGCTGGGCGAGCCGGTGACGCCCGCCCACTTCGTGAGCGGCGCGCTGATCCTCGGCGGCATCCTGGTGGCCACGCGCGAGTGAGGTTCACATCCGGCCCGTGCTTCTGCCTCTGACGCTGGCGGCCGGCACTCCCGATGGTCAGCCCCGGAATTCCCCCACGTCCATGCCCAGCCTGCCCAGCATCTTCTGGATGGCCACCCGTGACAGGCCGGACAGCCGGGCCGCCTCGGACACGTTGCCGCCGGTCTGGGCCAGCAGGTCGCGCAGGTAGCGTTCGGTGAACTGGTCGGTGACGCGGGCCTTGGCCATCTTGTACGGCGCCACGGCGGCCCCGCCAGGCGGAGCGCCGCCTGGTCGGCCCGCGCGGGCCGCATCCCCTGCCTGCCCCCCGTCCGGCGTACCCGGCGCGACCTGCACACCTGGCGCGACTGGCGTACCTGGCGCACCGGCGACGCCGCTGCCCCCCGCTCCTCCCGCGATCCCCCCGCATCCCGCCTGCCGCGCCCGAAGCCAGTCGCCCGTGCGGCCATGCCCGCCCACGGCCACGTGGCGCACCGTGTCCATGCCCAGTTCGTCCCCGGTACAGAACAGGGTCAGCCGACGCACCACGTTCTGCAGTTCGCGCACGTTGCCCGGCCAGTCGCGCCCGGACAGGTGGTCGAGCACGTCCGGGGACACGGTCTTCTGGGGCAGGCCCAGTTCGTCGCAGGCGTTGCGCAGGAAGGTGACCGCCAGCAGGGGGATGTCCTCCATCCGCTCGCGCAGGGGGGGCACCCGGATGGTGACCACGTTGAGCCGGTAGAACAGGTCTTCGCGGAATTCGCGCGAGGCCATGCGCGCCTCCAGGTCCTGGTTGGTGGAGGCCACCACCCGCACGTCCACGTTTTCGGTGCGGCCCGACCCCACGGGGCGGATTTCGCCCTCCTGCAGGAAGCGCAGCAGCTTGGTCTGGATGGGCTGCGAGATGTCCCCGATTTCGTCCAGATGCACGGTGCCGCCGTCGGCCATGGCGAACAGCCCCTTGCGGTCGCGCTCCGCCCCGGTGAAGGCCCCGCGCACGTGGCCGAACAGTTCGCTCTCCAGCAGGTGTTCCGGAATGGCCGGGCAGTTCACGGCCAGAAAGGGCATGGGCGCGCGCTGGCTCTGCCGGTGGATGGTGCGGGCCACCATTTCCTTGCCGGTGCCCGATTCGCCCCGCACCAGCACGGTGTAGTCCGACTGGGCCACGGTGGCGATGGTGCGGCGCAGGGCCTGCATGGCCTGCCCCTGCCCCACCAGGTCGTCGCGGCCGGTGCCCAGCGAAACCACATCGCGCAGACGGCGGTTTTCCGCCAGCAGGCGGCTGCGTTCCAGCCCCTTGCCCAGTACGCGCGCCAACTGGTCCGGCTCCACGGGCTTGGCCACGAAGTCGTAGGCCCCGGCGCGCAACGCCTCCACCGCCGTCTCGATGGAGCCGTGCGCGGTCAGCACCACCACACTCAGGTCCGCGTCCTGTTCCAGCGCCATGGGCACCAGTTGCAGACCGGTCATGCCGGGCATGCGCAGGTCGGTGATCAGCACGTCCACCCGCTGCGCGCGCAGGCAGTCCAGCGCCTCGGCACCGGAAAACGCCTGCGCCACCTCCACCTCGGGAAACAGTTCCGCGGCCAGCCGCGAAAGCCCCCGGGCGAAGTCCGGTTCGTCGTCCACGATGAGCACGCGCGGTCTGTGGGGCATCATTCCTCCCGGATTGGGGCGGCGCTGTCCGCCGGGCAGGCGGCAGCCGGGCCGGGCGGGGAGTTGGGCGGGCGGCCGGGCGACGCCGCGCCCAGAATGGGCAGGGACAGCGGCACGGGTCCGGCGGGCGGCGTGGGGCATACGGCTCCCACCACCGGCAGGCGCACCGTGAATTCCGCCCCGCCAAGCTCGGCGCTGTCGCCCGCCGTCACGCTACCCCCCGCGTCCACCACCAGGCCGTAGACCACGGCAAGGCCAAGGCCCGTGCCCATTTCCTTGGTGGTGAAGAACGGATCGAACACATCCTTGCGCAGATGTTCGGGTACGCCGGTGCCGGAATCGGCCACGGTGGCCACCACCTCGCCGGGATTTTCGCCCCGCCGCACCCGGATGCGCACCCTGCCCTCGCCCGAGGCGGGCAGCGCGTCCAGCGCGTTGAGCACGAGGTTGCTGAAAATCTGTTCCAGGGCCTGCTCGCCCGCGGTAACCGGGGGCAGATCGGGCTCGGTGTCCGCCGTGACCGTGGCGAACTTCTTGGCGGCCTGCACCCCGAAGACCTCCGCCACCGAACGCGCCACCCGGGCGATGTCCGCCGGCGCGACCCCGGCGGCCTTGGGCCGGGCGAAGTTCAGAAGGTCGCGCAGCACGCGCTGGGCCTGCCGGGTGTGCCGCAGGATCACGTCCAGGTCGGCCTGCTGCTGGACATCGCCGGTGTTGCGGCGCAGCAGTTCGGCGTAGCACAGGATGACCCCGAGGGGATTGTTGATCTCGTGGGCGAGGCCGGCGGCCAGCTTGCCCACGGTGACCATCTTCTCGCTCTGGCTGACCTGCGCGAACATGCGCTTTTCCAGCGTGGTCTCGCGCACGTAGACCGCCGCCCGGCCCGGCTCGTCGGCCCCCCGCGCCAGCGGGTACAGGTTGACCATGAACGAGCGGCCGCCCGGCAGCACCACCTCGCGCGATTCCGCTCCCTGTGCCGGGGCGGGCATGCTGGCCCCGGCCCGTGCTCCGTCCCCGTTGCCTCCCGCCCCGCCGCCGCGCAGGGCGGCCAGCAGGTCGCCCGACGGCGCGGAGCCGCCGGAAAGTTCCAGCGACAGCCGCCGCGCCCCCTCGTTGGCGATGATCACCGAACCCGAACCGTCCACCAGGGCCAGCGGGTCGCGGATGCCCTCGAACACCGACTGGAGCACGTCCATGTGGCGCATCAGCCGGTCCAGGGCCGAAAGGTTTTCGGCCACGGTGCCCAACTGCCGCCCCAGCGCCGCCAGCACGTCCAGATTCTGGCGCGCCGCGTCGTCGGCGTCGTCCCATTCCAGGCACAGCAGCCCTTCGGCCGCGCCCGCCTGGGCCTCCACCGGCACGAAGATGGAAGCGTCGCTCAACAGGGCGCACCCGCCGGTGAGCACGGCGGCCAGGGGCACGGGCAGGTCGGGCCGACGGTCGCGTTCCGGCCAGGCATAGAAATTGTGCGAGGCAAAGGTGCACACGTAGGCGATGCGCCGCGCGCCGAAGCGCCGGGCGACCTGCGGCAGGGCGTAGCGCCACAGCTTCTCGCGGGTGCGCAGGCCGCGCATGTCCTCGAACAGCTTCACGAACAGGTCCACGTCGGCGCGGCGCTCGCCCGCCTCGCGCGAGAGTTCGGCGGTGCGCTCGTCCACCATCTGGCGCAGATTGTCGGCGTAGCTTTGCAGGCGGGCGCGGGCGTCGGCCAGGTGATGGGCCACCTGCTCGATGCCGTCCACCAGTTCCTCGATCTCGTCGCCCTGCTCCAGCCGCGCTATGAGCGCGGCGGGCCTGTCGCCCCCGTCGCCAAGGGTACGGCGAAACACCCCGGTCAGGCGGCGCAGGTTGCGCACCACCAGCACGCGGAACACCACGTTGGCCGAAGAGAAGAAGATCAGCGCGCACACGATGAGGAAGGCGAAATAGGTGGTGATGGACTGGCGCAGGTGCGACACCGCGTCGGAAACGGGCACCCCCACGTAGTCCAGGCCGGCGATGGCATCCAGTTCCTGGCCGAACCCCCTGTCGCCGTACATCTCCACCAGTTGCGGCGGCGCGTCCGCCGGGTCGCCATGGCAGGTCATGCACGGCGCGGCAAAGGCCACGGGCCGGGCGATGACGTAATACTGCTGGCCGCCCACCGTGTCGTAGCCGGTCCACAGCGACTGTTCCGGGTGCAGGCGGAAATGGCTGATCAGCCCCCGCTCGTGGGGGGTGGCCTCGAAGGCCGGATTGCGCGCGCCCATGGCCACGCGGCGGTAGATGTGCCCCGCGCCGTCGTTATCCATGCGGTCCATGACCTGGCGCGAAATGTACGACGAGGACATGGCCTCGATGATGAATTCGCCGGGGTGGGTCTCCAGCATGCGCGGGCGCAGCGCCTCGCGCACGAAGCCCTGGATGGCGTCGATCTGCGAGAAGACCAGCCGCGCCTTGGCGTGCACCTCCTCTTCCAGCACCGTGCGCAGGTGCATGTACAGCACGGTGGCGAACAGCCCGCCCAGGCCGATGACCGCCACGGCCAGACCGGCAAGGAACTTGTGCTGAAGGGTGTGCGGCTTTGGAATGTACATGCGCGGGAACGGCCGGAGGCACCGGCCGCCTCGGTGAAAAGTGGGGATGGCGGCAGCCTAGCCGCCGCCATGCCCCCCGTCAAGACGCCCCGAACCGGGCAGACCGGGCGCGGCGGACAGGGCATGCAGGGCCGGACAGGCAGAGGCAGTACGGGGCGGACGCGCAGGACGGGGCGGGCGCGGCGGTCACGCGGGGTATCCCGCGCCCCGGAGCGGAGCACGCGGCCGGGGCATGCGGCTCCGGCCCTCAGCGGGCCACGGCGGTTCCGGCGGCGGGACCGGCGGCCATCGGGGCCGCAACCGGCCCGGGGGCGCCGGGTTCCCCGCCCTTCGCAGGGCCCGTCGGCGTGAACCGCCAGGTGGAGCGGGAATTGATCTCCGCCTGCTGCGACATCTCCACGTCGGTGTAGTACAACTGCCCGCTGCGGATGCCGTAGATGTCCTGCACCTCGCCGTAGTGCTGCAACGCGGGCAGGTGCGCCACCACGCGCGGCCCCGCAACGAAGAACAGCGCCCACAGCACCGCCACGGAAACGCCAAGGGCGGCAAGCCGCCCGATGAAGGTATGACGCAACGGTTGTCGCATGAAGGCTCCCGTGAAGGGGAGCCCGCCCCCGCGGATTGGGACGGGCTCCGGCATGTCCCCTAGATCTTTGCGGTAATCTCGGGGAACACGATGTAGAACATGATGTAGGCCATGGTCAGCGTGAGCACCAGGTTGAAGCTCTGGCCGCACACGTACAGGATGAGCGGCTTGCCGCCCTTGAAGTAGTGGGCCAGTTCGCGGAAGTTGGTGGCCAGGCCGATGGCGGTGAAGGCAAGGCAGAAGAACCAGCCGCGCGCCGAGGCGGTAAGGCCCTTCAGCACGCCCTGGTCGAGCAGGGCCTTGCCCATGTCCGGGCCGAGGTTGCCGCTGATCAGCGAGAAGATGATCGACGCTGCCAGGAAGCCCAGCACGAACTTGGGGAAGCGGTGCCAGATCTCGCCCACGCCCACCGAATGCCCTTCGCGGGCCTCGACGCGGGTGCACCAGTACACGGCCACGCCGAAGGCGGTGACGCCGATCAGCACGTTCTGGATCATCTTGATGGTGGCGGCCACGTACAGGGCCTTTTCGCCCAGGAACGCACCGGCCGCGGCCACCGCGCCGGTGGCGTCGATGGTGCCGCCCATCCAGGCGCCGCCCAGGATGTGGGGCATGCCCACGGCCTTGATGAAGGCCGGCATGGCGATCATCATGATGGCGGTGAACACCAGCGACAGGCCGATGGCCAGGGTCAGTTCCTCTTTCTTGGCCCGGCAGGCGGCGGCGGTGGCGATGGCGGCGGAGGTGCCGCACACCGACATGTCGGCCGAGATGGTTATGTTCAGGGTCTTGGATTCCATCTTCAGGATGCGCTGGCCGAAGATGAAGGTGCAGATGAGCACGATGGGGGTGACCACCCAGGCCACGAAGATGCCGGGAATGCCGATGGCCACGATCTTGTCGAACAGCACTTCGGCACCCAGCAGCACGAGGCCGGTCTTGATGAAGTATTCCACCTCAAGGGCGGGCTTGATCCACTTGGGGGTGCCCACGGTGTTGGCGATGAGCATGCCGATGATGATGGCCCACGCCTCGGTGCCGATGCCCCAGTACTTCATGGTGGACTGGCTGCCCATCATGGTGGCCAGGCACGCCACCGCGAACACGCCGATGAAGCCCGCGAGGAAACCGGGCACCGACTTGCCCATGAACTTCATGCCGATGGCGAAGAACAGTCCCATGCCCACCATGAGCAGCGGCAGGCTGGTCAGCAGGTTCATGGGCTTGGACTTGGCCTTGTCGGCGGCGGACTTGGACTTGGCTTCGGCGGCGCGCCATTCGGCGATCTTGGCCTGCGCCGCGTCGTTCAGGCCGGCGTCGGCGAAGGCGGCGTCAGCGGCGGCCTTTTCCGCGGCCACGGCGGCCGCCATGGCGGCTTCGGCCTTGCCCTTGGCTTCCACGGCCTTCTCGGCGTTGGCGGCGGCCTTGGCGTCCGCGGCGGCCTTGCTCACGTAGAAGGAATCGAGGGGATTGCCGCTCCACCCGCCCGGTTTTTTCAGGAAGGCGGAAATGGCCTTGCCCGTGGGGCTGTCCATGGCCTTGACCTTGGCCTTGTCGTCCTGCGCCTTGTAGTAGGCCATGGTCTTGAACGGCGCGCGCTGCGCCTCGGCGGCCATGACGGCGTTGGCCTTGGCGATCTTTTCGCCGTATTCCGCCGGGGGATTCAGCAGGTAGATGCAGATGCCCGCGATGATGATGACGAAGCCGAGCCAGATGGCCCAGTAGTCTTCCTTGGTCCACAGGTCGGACAGGCGCGATTGCCCGTGGTCGACGACGACGTTGCTGTCGTTGGTTGCCATGTTCCGATGCTCCTCCTTGCGGTTTGCCGCCACCGCCGGCAGTGCGGATGGCGGGCATCCCTTGCTAATCAAGAGGCGTGCCAGACCCATGGAGCAGCATGTATTTTTTTATTTCACCAGGTTACAGAAGCACCCCTCTCTTCGGGATGACAACCGTGGTTATCGGTGCAAAGTCCGGTTTCCATTTTCCGGTGCCTCCCCGGGTATGCAACGCGAGCGGGCCGCCCCAAGGGGCGGCCCGCTGATGTTGCCGGTGCGGTGTTCGTGAACAGCCGGCCTGGCGGCCGGGATACGGCGTGGGAAATGGAGCGCGGCGGCCGGGCCGGGAACCCGGTCCGGGGAGTCGACTCGGGGAATCGGACGCTCAGTCCTCGCGCGGGGGGCGGCGCTTTCCGTCCGAGCGGCACTTGCCGCACACCCCGAACAGGTACATGCGGTGCGAGGTCAGCACGTAGCCGTGGCGGCGCGCAAGATCCTCCTGCAGCCGTTCTATCTCGTCGTCCAGCACTTCGATGTTCTCGCCGCAGGCTTCGCAGATGAGGTGATCGTGGTGCTTGCTGCCGTACTTCTGCTCGTAGCGGGCCACCCCGTCGCCGAAGTGCACTTCCTTGGCCAGGCCGGAATCGCACAGCAGCTTCATGGTGCGGTACACCGTGGCCTGACCCACCGAGGGGTCCACGGCCTTGACCCGCTCGTACAGTTCTTCCGTGGTCAGGTGTCCACCGGCGCTCATGAACACCTCGACGATGAGCATGCGTTGCGGCGTGACCTTCAGGCCGTTGCGGGCGATGTACTCGTGAAACACGTCTATGGCTTGCTTCATGGGTCTCCTCGCTATGTGGGCGTGGTCAGGCTGTTCCTATACCGTGTGCCCGGCCAGTGCAACAGGACGATACAGTGGCAGGAACAACGGGGACCGGAACGGCCTGCCGGAAGCCCCCCTAACGCAGAATTTTCGTCCGTTGACAAGGAAAACGAGCCTGCCATGAGGGAGTATGCCTCAGCCGTTGGCGAGTCTTCGAGCCTTACGGATGAGGGCCGCAACGCGCTCTTCTCGTATTCGACCGAGCCTTAGCCGTTAGGTGAGCGAAGCGAATCTTACGGATAAGGACAGCAAAGCCATGGCAGGCGAAGTTTGACCTCGTTGCGCACGATGTCCGTAGGGCTCGCAAGCTCGCCCAACGGCCACGCTTCGCGCCCTTCGGGTCGGAAGTCAACGGGCGAAAAGACAAGTCAGGGCTAGAGCACCCGCTCCACGCGCCAGCCCCGCTCACCCGCCACGCGCTCCAGCGCCGCGCCGCCCAGCACCGCCACCCGGCCCGTGCGGGCCGCCCCGGCCATGACGTCGGCCAGGGCGCGGAAGTGGTCGTTGGTGGTGGAAAGGATCTCGTCGCGCATCTGCTGGCGCGCCGCGTCGGAATCGCCCGCCAGGCGGCGGTATAGCGCGGCCGCCCCCTTGGCGTCGGGCAGCATGTGCTTGTCCACGTCGCCGATGGCGCCCACGATGGCGTTGGCCAGTTCCGTGGACGACAGCGAGACCCGGCGCAGGTAGTCGGCCGTGGCGTCGTACACGTCCAGCGTGGCGGCCACGTTGGGGTCGCGGTACGAAACCTGGGTCAGCAGGCCGCTGGCCCGGTCGAAGGCGCAGAACGCGCCGTAGGCCCCGCCCTGCACGCGCACCCGGTCCCACAGGAAGGCCATGCGCAGATGCTTGAACACCACGTTGGCCGAGCCGTGGTAGGCGTAGCCGAGCCCGTACAGGTCCGCCGCCTTGCCCACGTAGTTGACCTGCGCGGGCATGACCAACGCTTCTGCCTCGACCGGGGTGCCTTGGGGGTGCCACTCGGCCACAGCTAGCGCAGCAGGCGCATCAGGCAGCGCCCCGGCCAGGGCGGCGGCCGGGCCGGACGCGATGCGCCCGCCCTCCGCGTCGGCGGTGAGGTTCATCAGGCAGCCGGAACGGCGCAGGACCAGCCCGCGCAGGGCCGTGAGGTCGGCCAGCACGCCGTCCCAGTCCTTTTCCATGCGCTCGGCCAGGGTGCGCAAAAAGACCAGATACGACACGCCGGTAGTGACTTCGTCCAGCCAGCCCGCCGCGTTGTAGCCCGCGCGCAGCCGGGCCATGACGATGCCGTGGCCGGACGGCGCCAGCACGTGCTCCTGCCGGGCCTTTTCCTCCAGCACCATGCGCTGGAAGCGTTCCCGGTCGTCGAACCTGGCCTCCAGCAGCACTTCGGACAGGATGTCGTACAGCGCGGGCACCTTGTCGTAGGTAGCCTTGCCGTGCACCACCAGCCGCGCCACGGGCTGACGCGCGCCCAGGGTGGTGGCGAACAGGGTGTCCGCGTCCATGCCGCCCGTCTTGCGGGCGATGCGCATGCCAAGGTCCACGAAGTCGCGCCTGGCGGTGCCCATCTCGAACAGGGCGCGGCCGAACAGCGGCACCAGGGGCACCAGACGCGCGGGCACGGCCGAAAGGTCGAAGGTGGTCTCGGTGTAGGCGATGTCCGAGGTGTCCAGGTCGTGGAACAGCACGGGCACCGCGCCCGCCTCCCTGTCCTCGCTGGGGATGGGGCGGTTTTCCCCGGGCAGGTCTTCCAGCTTCAGGCCGGGGATGGTGGCCAGGGCATCCAGGCTGTCCGGGGCCTCCTGCAAGGTGCGCAGGGCGCGGGTTTCCTCCACCAGGGCCACCCGTTCGCACTGGCGCAGGCCCTGCCGATAAGCCTCCAGCCGGGCGGCCTCGGCGGCCTCGCGCCGTTCGGCCAGCCCGCGTTCGGGGGTCAGCAGCACCGTGGCCACGTGCTGGTTGTCCAGCAGCCAGTCGCGGATCAGCCCTTCGAAGTACCGCTCGCCCGAGGCGATGCGCGCCTTGATGGCCGCCAAGGGCTTTTCCCATTCCAGCAGGGCCAGCGGGTCCTCGTCGTACAGCCAGGTGGTCAGGCTGCGCACCATCACCGCAAGGCCCACCGGGTAGCGGCCGGAATTGTTCTCGCGCAGGGCGAATTCCACGCTGTTCACGGCGGCCTCCACGGCGTCGGCGGGCAGGCCCTCCCCGGCCAGGTCGGCCAGGGTTTCCATGATCAGCATTTCCACGCTGGAGGCGTCCGCCGGGTCGATGCCCTTGAGCCCCACGGAAAAGTACATCTGGCGCAGGTCGCTTTCCAGACCCACCCCGGCCACGTCCTCGCCCAGGCCCGATTCGATCAGCGCGCGCCGCAGGGGCGAGCCGGGCAGGCCCAGCAGGATGTGCTCCAACATCTCGAAGGCGAAGTTGCGTTCCACGTCGGCGGTTTCGCACAGCAGCCAGTTCATGGTCACCATGCCCCGGTCGTCGCCCTCGGAGGCGGCGTAGCCCACCTCGAGCATGCGCGGCGTATCGGAGCGGGGCTGCAAGGGCACGGCGGACTCCACCTCGATGCGGTCGAAGCGGGCCAGCACCCCGGCCAGGCAGGCCAGCCGGTCGTCTTCCGGGTCGTCGCCCCAGAAGAAGAAGCGGGCGTTGGAGGGGTGGTAGTAGCTGGCGTGGAAGCCCGCGAACTGCTCGTAGGTCAGGTCGGGGATATGCTCCGGGTTGCCGCCGGAATCGAGCCCGTAGGTGATGTCGGGGAACAGCGCCTGCTGCGACTGCTCGGACAGGATGGATTCCGGCGAGGAATAGACGCCCTTCATCTCGTTGTAGACCACGCCCTTGTAGGCGAAGGGGCCTTCCGGCGCGTCGGCCTCGATGTGCCAGCCCTCCTGCCGGAAGATTTCCTCGGTGATGCGCGGAAAGAACACCGCGTCCAGATACACGTCCACCAGGTTGCGGAAGTCCTGGAGGTTGGCCGAGGCCACCGGGTAGCAGGTCTTGTCCGGGTAGGTGAAGGCGTTGAGGAAGGTTTGCAGCGAGCCCTTCAGCAGTTCCACGAAGGGCTCCTTGACCGGGTACTTCTCGGACCCGCAGAGCACCGAATGTTCGAGGATGTGGGCCACCCCGGTGGAGTCGGAGGGCGGCGTGCGGAAGGTGACGCCGAAGACCTTGTTCTCGTCGGCGTTGCAGCAGGAAAGCAGTTGCGCGCCGGTGGCTCCGTGGCGCCACAGGCGGATGCGGCTGTTCAGTTCATGGACGGTACGTTCGAAAACGAGATCGAACCCGTGGGATTGCATGCGTGGGATTCCTCCGTAGGGGGGTGTCATGACCGGGGCGTGGCCAAGCCCGAGGGCGGCATGCCCGAGTGCGGCGTGGCCCTGAGACGGTCTGGCCGGACAGGCGCGGATGGAACTGTGGGGTTCCGCGTGGCGCGCCGACGCCCCGCAGCCTTGTACCATGAACATTTCGCGGCGTCATGGCAACCGGGACCGCCAGGGAGCCGGACCCGCGAGGAAAATGAAACGGACGGTCCTCAGCAGGAACCCGGCCCATCTTCCGCGCCGCCCGGCCACGCGGGCTCCACCCGGTCGCGGCCCAGGCCCTTGGCCCGGTACAGGGCGTCGTCCGCCAGGCGGAACAGTTCCGACGGCCCGGAGACGGCCAGCCGCTCGGTGCTGGCCACCCCGATGGAGATGCGCACCGGAATGCGCGTGCCCGGCCCCACCACGAAGGTGCCGTCGCGCACGGCGCAGCGCAGCCGTTCGGCGGCGGTCATGGCCCCCGCGCCGCCCACGCCGGGCATGATCACCGCGAACTCCTCGCCGCCCACCCGCGCGGCCACATCCTGGGCGCGCAGTCCCGCCCGCAGGATGCCCGCCAGGGTCGTCAGCACCCGGTCGCCCTCCTGGTGGCCCCAGGTGTCGTTGACCTGCTTGAAGTGGTCCAGGTCCAGCATCAACAGCGAAAGGTCGGTGCCGTCGCGCAGGTGCCGGGCGAACTCGGTTTCCAGCATCAGCTCGAAATGCCTGCGGTTGTACAGCGAGGTCAGGGGGTCCACCAGGGTCAGGCGTTCCAGGTGCTGTTCCTTGCGGCCCAGGTGGTAGCCGAACACGGCGAACACCAGCACCCCGCCCACGGCCATGTACACGTCGAGCACCAGTTCGTACCGGGGGTGAGTGGGCGTCAGGTCGAACAGCCAGCGCAGCAGTTGCCAGCCCAGCGGCGCGCCGAGCCCCAGCGCGGCCCCCTGGACCAGCCGCAGCAGCCGTGCCTTCGGCTTCCGTGCACCGCCCCCGCCGTTGCCGGCCATGATCCACCCCGCGTTGGGCGCCCCCGTTGGACTGTGAAAAACAGCCCCTAGCGCATGTAGGACCGCGCAATGCGAAACACGTCGTCGTAGCCCAGCCGGGCCTTGATGCCCAAGGCCAGTTCCACCGACATGGCCATCTTGTCGCGCACGTCGTCCAGCAACACCTGCTTATGCTTTTTCAGCCACTTGCGCACGAAGGGCGCGTCAAAGCCATCGGCCACCAGGGACATGCCGTCGGCGAAGAAGCGCGAGCCCATGTGTTCGAGAAAGGGACGGCAGGCCATCCTGCCATGATGGCGGGAAAGCAGGACGTAGAACAGCAGGGCCACGATGAGCCTGTCGTCCTGCAACCGGTGGGACACGTCGAAGAACCGTTCGGCGGGGGGCTTTTCCCCGGCCTGGCGCAAGAGTTCCTGCGCATAGCCCAAGGCCTTGTCGGTGGTGATGGGCGGGGAAGGATACAGGGCGGCGATGCGGGCCATGGTGCGCAGGGGGTTTTCGCCCCCGGCCACGTCCATGACGGCCACGCGCATCAGGTCCAGCCGCCGGTCCAGTTCGCCGCGCAAGAGGTCGCCCCGCGCGGCGGCGCAGCGGCGCACGCGGTCTTCGCCCATGTCGCCGCTGAAGGTGATTTCCAACAGGTGCCGCACGAAGGGCTCGGAGGTGAATTCCGCCTCCTGGTCCAGCCCCTTGAAGTTGCGGCGGTTGCCCACCAGCTTCTTCAGGGAGAGCCAGTAGGCGGCCACCCCTTCCATGGGCATTTCGAGGAGGTCGAAATCCCTGATGCTCTGCGATGCGGTCTGCGACATGGCACCTTCCGCCCCTGCATGGTCACGGCGTTCCGCCCCCCGGCTGGTTCTTTCCTGTAATGATACAACCGTTTCGGGCAGTTGACAAGGAGAGGCGTGAAACATCCGGGCATGTCGCGGGCGGATTTCAGGCCGGGCGAAGCGGCAGGCCGCAGCCATGGACACGCGTAGAGGGGAATGCGTGACCACGGAACGCGCGAGGCCATGCAGCCGCCGCATGCCGGTCCCGACGCAAGGCACAAGCGCCCGTCATCCACTGACGCAAGCGCCCGTTATCCACGGGCGCACGCGACTGTCACTCACGGGCGCACGCGCCCCTGAGGGGGGCGGCACGGAGGCAAAGGCGAGGGGGGAAAAGAACGCCAAAGGCGAGGGGGCGGACCCCGCCCGGCGGAACGGACGGCGCAAAGGCCGTCCAGCCGGGCGGGACGCTAGACGTTGACCAGCGAATTGTCGGTGCCCGCGAAGGGGCAGTACTCGTAGCTGTCGGCCCGGCCGTCGTTGAGCCAGCCGGATGCGCCACCCGCCAGCAGGTAACGGAAGCGGTATTCGCGCCCCGTCTCCAGTTCCACCTCGGCGGTGAACCCACCGTCCTTCAGGCGGCGCATGGGGGTGGCCCGCTCGTCCCAGTCGTTGAATTCGCCCACCAGGAAGACCTCGGTGGCCTGCCCCACCTCGTCCGCCTCCAGGCGGAACTTCACCTTGCAGACGGGCCTGCTCTTCAGGAACTGCTTGGTCAATGCCATGGCTTTCCTCCATGGTGCCCGGTCGCAAACCGGGGCACTGTCGTCAAAGGGATACCCGGACTTGTGACAGGAACATTATATGCCGGAAAAGGCAACCCCGGTGAATGACGGCCCCGGAGGCCACGCCGGGCGCAATTTCCAGCCGGGGGCGCATCCGGACGCCGGGACAACGGGATGCCGGCCGACGCGGCGTTTAGCCGGGCCGGGCGGGCGCGCGCAGCCCGGTCGCGGTCGCCCTGGCCTCCTCCGGCCGCCCCCGTATTGCGTGCATATGCGAGCGATTCCGCTCCCCCCACGGCGCGCGGTGCGCCCCCGCACAACGCGAAACGCGCACTCCCCGGCCCTGCCGGAACGTGCGCGCGCGCAATCACGAAATATGGACGTCGCAGCCGCCGGGGGGGACCGCCGGACCGCGAGGCGGCATCCTCTCCCGAGGGCCGCGGGCTCACGGGGTTCAGCCGTTGGCGGCCTTCAGCGTTTCCTCCACGCTGGCCAGCAGGGCCGCGTCGGACGGGGCCGCATCCAGCCCGCACAGGCCGCGCACGGCCAGCAGCAGCATGTCGAGTTGCATGGACATGTCGCACCGGCCGTTGTTGATGACGCAACGGTCGCCTTCCACGCGCAGGCGGTAGGCGCGGCGGCTGCGCGCGGCCCCGCTGCCGGAGACGATGTAGTAGATCTGCTCGTTGTCCTCGGTGACGTAGAGCTTCTGGCGGGTGAGCACGCCGGTCTCGTCGTCGTACCACGAGCATTCGGAGAACAGGCGGCCCTTGAACGCGATGTCGTGGCCCGCGTCGTTGCGCAGTGAAATGTCTTCCATCGCCCTGCAGGTCATGTCCGAACCCATGCGCGCCTCCTCACGATGTGGGAAGGGTTAGCTGTCGGGGGCCTTCCGGTTTCCTGGCCTTGGCCGGCGCCGGGCGTTCCGCGGGCGGCGTGTCCGCCGGGGATTCTCCGTCGCCGAACAGGGCGCCGCCGCCCTGCGCGGTCCAGAAGGCTTCCAGGTCACTGCGCGATATGCGGTAGCCGCGCCCCAGGCGGGCAGCCCGCAACGTGCCGTCCTTGATGGCGCGGCGAAGCGTCTCCTTGTGACAGCTCAGGAGAACCGCCGCTTCCGCAAGGGTAAAGGTGGTCTTGGCCATTCGCGCGTCCTTACGCATGTGGCGCATGCATGCGCATGCAGGCAGATGCGGACACTTGCAGGCGCCACGGCCCGCTCCGGCGCACGGGGCACCCACCATCCGGCACTCGCCATTGGGCCGCGCGCCGCGTGCCCGCGCGGCGGACGGCGACCTGCCATGCCTCCCCCGGCGCCGCATGGCGGCCCCGCATGGTCCGTGGGGGGGCCGGAATGTTCCGGCCTTCGCCCATCTCCTGCTCGGACTAGCACCGACAATCAACTGGTGTCAACAATACTCCACTCCGTGCGCACACGCACCACCATGATTTACCGGAAATGACCCTTTGTCACTTTCGTCCGCCATCACGCGGCCAAGCCTGTCCAAGGCTGTTCCCGGCTGTGCAAGACCGTTCCCGGCCATGCAAGGCCGCCCATGATCGTACATGACGGCTCACGTTCGCGCATGGCTGTACATGATCATCCAGGCCCGCCCCCGGCTGCCATCACCACGTTGGCGCTCCTTCCCCGCCCCGACTTCAGGACGCGAAAAGGCCCGCCCCCCTGCGGGAGCGGGCCTGTCGAATCATGCACCGCGCCGGTGTCAGCCCTGCACGATCTCGCGCAGGCGCGCGGCCAGCGCGCCAAGATCGTTGATGGCCCGCGCCGCCTCTTCCATGCGCCGTGCCGTGTCGTCGGACAGGTTGCTGACCTGGGTCACGCTGCGGGTGATCTCCTCGCTGGCGGCGGACTGTTCCTCCGCCGCCGTGGCGATGGACGTGACCTGCGCCGAAGTGTCGTTGACCAGCGCCACGATCTCGCGCAGCGCATCGCCCGAGCGGCCCGCCAGCGACGTGGCGTTGTCCACGGCCCCGGCCACCTCTTCCATGCTGGCGATGTTGCGCGCGGCCCCGGACTGGATGGTCTCTATGGACCGGCGCACTTCCTGCGTGGCGTTCATGGTCTTTTCGGCCAGCTTGCGCACCTCGTCGGCGACGACGGCGAAGCCGCGCCCGGCGTCACCGGCGCGGGCCGCCTCGATGGCCGCGTTCAGCGCCAGCAGGTTGGTCTGGTCCGCGATGTCCGAGATCACGTTCATGATCTGGCCGATGGATTCCGCCTGCCGTCCCAGTTCGCCCAGGTTGCCGCGCAGCACGCCGGTAAGGTCGCTGACCTGGCCGATGGCGGCCACGGCGTCTTCCACCACCTGCGCCCCCTCGCGGGCGCGGGCCTGCCCGCCGTCCGCCTGGCGCGAGGCGTTGGCGGCGCTGCGCGCCACCTCCATGATGGTGGCGTTCATCTGCTCGATGGCGGTCACCGATTCGGTGATCAGCCCGCGCTGGTTCTCGGTGCCGCGCACCACGCCCTCGGTCTGGCGCTCGATGGCCCCGGTGGCGTCAGCCACCTGCCCGGCCACGGAGGCCAGTTCGGCGTTGACCTTTTCCATGCGCTCCATGTGGGCGTGCAGGTCGCGTTCCTTCATCACCAGTTCGGTCACGTCGCTGGCCACTTCCAGGTACCCGGCCTTGTTGCCGTGGCAGTCGCGCACGATGTCGCCGTAGGGCCGCACGAAGCGGGTCTGGCCCAGCAGGTTCAGTTCCACGATGTCCGCCTCGAACCGGCCCTGAAGGCGCATGGCCTGGCTGATGGGACACTGTTCGGTGCCGCAGATGGAGGCGTTGAAGATGGAACTGCACTGGCGGCCGCGCACCTTCTCGCCGTCGTCCACCCCGGCCAGCCGGGCCACGGCCGTGTTGGCGAGGATGATCTTGAAGTCGTCGTCCACGGCGAACACCGGGTCGGGGATGGCGTTGACCACGTTCTTGTAGCCTTCCACCGAGCACAGGATGTCCTCTATCTTGCCCATGAGCCGGTTGAACCACCGGGCCAGTTGGCTGATCTCGTCGCGGCCGGAATCGTCCAGCCGGTCGTTGAGGTTGGCGCGGTCCTCGGTGATGTCGCGGATCAGGGACACCACGCGCGACACCGGCCTGGTGACGAAGCGCGAGACCAGCACCGAGAACACCACCCCCGGCACCACCAGCAGCGCCGCCAGCGCGGCCAGCATGATGCCCGAGAAACGTTCGAAGATGGCCGTGGCCCCGCTGATGTTCGAGGTGTGCACGAACACGCCCACCTGCTCGCCCCGGTAATCCTTGACCGGAAAGGCCACCAGCGCGGTGTCGCCGCCCTCGGCCGTGGTCAGCCCCTGCTTGCCCGCCATGAGCAGTTGCGGGGTGACCATCGCGGCGGCGGGAATCTGCGGGTTGCCCGCGGCGAAGATGAAGTCGTTGCCCACGCGCGGGTACTTGGCGGTATCGCTCATGCCCTGGGCCAGCGAGCCCAGCGAGGCGTTCATGTACAGCAGCACGTCCTCGCCCTCGGCGCTGGAGGCGATCTTGAGCAGCGGCGCGAACTCGATGAGCACCTCGACGGAGCCGATCTGCCTGCCATCCGCCCCCTTCACCGGCGAGACGCCGCGGATGTCGAAGCCGCCGCGCCCCACCTCGATGCCCTTCATGGGCTGGCCGGTGCGGTTCACGTCCACCACGGTCTTGCGGAAGGCGGAAATGTCGTCGGAAACGTCGATGTCCTGGCCGTCGCGCTTGATCTGCTTCTTGCTCCACAGCCGCACTAGGCTGCGCCCGTTGGGCAGGTGGAAATGCAGCTTGAACTTGCGTCCGGTCACCGCCTCGAACGAGGCCAGGTGCGCGGCAAGGTCGCGGCGCAACGTCTCGCGCGCCTGCTGCGCCATGGGATCCTTCTCGTCGTCGATCCTGCCGGAAAGCGCCACCGCGTAGGCGGCCTGCACCTCCGGCAGTTGCGAGAACAGCGCGGCCTGCTCCAGGGCCTGCGCGGCCAGCAGTTCCACCGACTGGGTGACCTCGTTGGCCTTGGCCCGGGCCATCTGGCGCAGGAAGACGCCCTTCAGGTCGGTCAGTTCGCCCGCCAGGAACCAGTATGCGCCGCCGCCCAGCAACAGTACGGACAGCGCGAAGGGAAGAAAGAGTTTTTGCCGAATGCCCATCATGACCCCCGTCTTGATAGTTCCACGCGCACCCCCGTGCACGCGGTAGAACCATTGATCCTACCTGCCGTATCGGAAAAAACAACGGGGCCATTAGATCGTGAAAATAAGAAGGCTCTAGACCATCAGGCCAAGCCCTGATAGGCTAGAATCATGTTTAAAAACAGCAAATTAAGCCGCTACAAAATCGGAAAAATTGCTGAATGCTTTTGCATCGATATTGATGCCACCAAAACTG
>NZ_JBAIYT010000011.1:0-102490 GCF_036763125.1 Nitratidesulfovibrio sp. 1201_IL3209 | reverse complement strand
GCCAAGGCCCAACGTCAGTAAATCGTTAGCTTCCACGGCTCCTTCCCTCCTGGGCAAAGGGAAAGGCTACGATGCGTCAGGAAGGAGAGTCAAGAAAGCTGATTTCCACGTCTCGCGTCGAGGAACCCCCTAAATTGACCAACATGTGTATTTTCGATAGCCAGATATTCAGTGGCCACGCATGAATGCACCGTCAACAACAAACAGCACACCATCTACAGCACGACCTTCGACACCCATATGGACGTGATATGAAACGTAAAAAAAGCGCTTACACACAAAACAATGGCATCAAAGGGTATGAAAGGTGTGATGCGTTTTCAGACTTTTTTAAAGAAGAAATATTCATAAATAGCAGTATTGTTAAATTTTCAGAGAAAATTGAATCCATAAACCCTCAGAACTACAACAACATCATTAATGGAATGCTTTCGCACAAAATCAAAGACACATCAGACAATACAAAATCACTCTATTTATACCTAAAAGGCAAAGATCCAAAGGAAATTTTTCTTTCAAAAAATCCTATTTGCATACTTGATGCATTTGATAAATACGGCAAAGAACTTGTTATGAACAAGTTGATATCTGGAATACCAATATATGATGCGCACAGCGAAGTTCGTTTTGACCTAAAGAACATTCAAAAAAGCCTCTCTAAATGCGAACAAATTACAATCATAATTGACGACCTTCAAAACCCATACGACATCATAACAAGCGAACACTTCGAAAGCCATGTTACAAAAGAAATAACAAATCACATAATTACCTTTACAATATCAGCAAACATAGAACATGCCAGACCTCTCAAGGCATACATTGTTGAACAGGACAATCATGGAAGCATTAATGAACACCCCATCATCATTCATACTTTCAAGATTAATAACGAAACATTTTCCTGCGCAGAGTACAAAAGCAATGTATATTTCGCCACATGCAGGAAGATTTATGATTCATACAAAAAAACCTGCGAATCAATAAATTATCCGAGAGTATCATTCAGAATGTTTTGCTCAATATACTACTTCTTCAAAATGAAGAATATCAGCCGCCCACCAACACTCAGTGAAGATCTATTCCAACTTGAGATAAATCTCTTAAATGACGCACGTGACGAAGCTTTCCGAACATGGATCATCAGCTCTGTAGACATTGAGAGCAAAACAGATTTTATCGACATTACAACATACACGGACAGGAAAAAAGCTATCGCCATTTCAGACGAGCTAAAACATTACGCAAAGATATCCCCAGACGACGACCCTGAATTAATTAAAAAATACATTTCTGCCTGGAAATATTTCTCTAAAAACATGGGCGCGTACGAAGAAATACTCGCAATAATTGTAGAGAAATACATGCACAAAGCGAAAGACAAGGAAATAGCCAACACAACAAAAGAACTCATCGTCGTCAATCCCGCAGATGACAGGATAATTAACTTATACAGGATAACAAAAAAAACAGCCGCAAACAAAATCATGAGCGACTTAAAAGAACTCATACAGAAACAGGCTCAAGAGTACTCGCTCCCTCAAATGGGCAATAAGAATAGACGACGCAGCGCGGGCTAGCACGCGCTAGCCTGGCACCCCCACACAATTGAGCGACAAAAGAGACAACCAGCCCCCCCCACTTCCCGAACAAAAGGTGGGGCTATAGTGGGGCTAAACACCAACAACGAAAAGAGGCTTACAAGGATATCCTTGTAAGCCTCTAATTTTACTGGTTGCGGGGGCCGGATTTGAACCGACGACCTTCGGGTTATGAGCCCGACGAGCTACCGAGCTGCTCCACCCCGCGTCACCTGCGGAATTCGGGTCCGGCGGCGTGGGCTGGCCCTTGCCGTCGGGGCGTTAGAAGTATGCCCGTCGGCCCTCGGTGTCAACATGAAATCCGAAAAAGGCTGCTAATATACGACAACACACTGGTCTTGCACGACAAAAAACATTCACACCGACCAGTCACGCAACACGAGAATGCCGGGGGGGCCGGGCGTCGGCCTCCGGCGTGCCGCACGGGACACATTCCGGCCCGTGCGCGCCTACCCCCGCAGCACCTTCAGTTCCGCCGTCAGCGGGCCGTCTTCCGGCGCGGTGACCACGGCGTAGCCGCCCGCCCCCAGCGCGCCGGGGTTCACCACCACGGTACGGCCGATGTGGTCCACCGCCCGCGATTCGTGGATGTGCCCGCACAGGCACACGTCCGGCTGCACCGCCTCGATGAACGCCCGCACCGCCGGGCTGCCCACGTGCGCCCCGTTGCCCAGCCTGTCGCACAGGCTGTTCATGGGCGGGGTGTGCACGGCCAGCACCAGCCGGGGCCAGCGGCCCGCCTCGGCCCGTAGCGCGTCCAGCCATTCGGCCAGCCGCGCCTCCGGCACCTCGCTGGGCGTGCCGAAGGGGGTGGGCGTGGAATAGCCCGCGCCCAGCAGGCCCACGCCGGGGGCCAGTTCGCGCGCGGCGCGGTGGATGTTCCAGCCGCGCCCCTCCAGCCAGCCGGTCACCTCGGCCTTGTCCATGTTGCCGATCTGGGCGTGGATGGCCGGGTTGCGTGCGGCGATGGCCGCCAGCACGCGCTCGGCCTGCCGCACGCCGCCCACCACGGTGATGTCGCCGGTGATGATCACCCCCGCCGCCTCGGACAGGCCGGGAATGTCCGCGATGGGCGAGACGTCATCGTGGATGTCGCCGAACGCGATCCAGTAGGGTGCGCTTTGCATGCCGTGCCTTCCTTGTTAGGGTGTGTTCGCAAAACGTCCTTCCGCCCGCTGGCTACGTCATGCTGCGCCTGCCATTCCGGTCAAATACGATAAGAGTATATTCCCTTCATGCCAGGCTTGCTTTCCTTGCCATCGGATCGGAAAACCTGTTTTGCGATCACACCCCGGCAGTTGTGACGGGGAGGGAGATGTGGAACCCGGTTGCCACACGGTCGCCGCCCGCGCCCGCACACTACACCACAGCCCCGCCGCCTGACAAAACCCCCGACGGGGCTGACCCGGGCCGCGCCCCGTCCGGTCCACACACCACCCGGCACGCACCCCAACACCCACGCCAACACCCACCCCAAGACCCACCATGACGCACTCAACTCCGCCAGACGCCGAAGCCCGGCAGGCCCTGCGCCGCGCCATGCTGGCCCGCCGCGCCGCGCTGCCGCCCGACGAGGCCGCCCGCCTGGGCCATGCCGCGCAGGATGCCCTGCTGGCGTCACCGGCATGGCAAAACGCCCGGCAGGTGCTGCTGTACGTGGCCGTGCGCAACGAGGCCGCCACCGCCCGCCTGCTGGACGCCGCCTGGGCGGACGGCAAGCAGGTGCTGCTGCCGCGCTGCCTGACGCCCGCCGCCGCGCCCGGCGCTACCGGCTCCGCCTCCCCCGCCGCCGACTGCGACAACGAGATGTGCCTGGCCCCCTGCGCCTGCGCAGCAGACCTCAAGCCCGGCCGCTACGGCATCGCGGAGCCGGACCCCGCCCGCTGCCCGGCCATCGACATGGACGCCGTGCCCGGCCTTGCGCCCAACTTCGCGCCCGACCTTGCCGTCATCCCCGGCGTGGCCTTCGACCGGCGGGGCAACCGCCTTGGCCACGGCGCGGGCTACTACGACCGTTTCCTGGCCCACCCGGCCATGGTCCGCACCGCGCTGGTGGGGCTGGCCTACGCGTTCCAGATCGTACCGGCGCTGCCCGTGGCCCCATGGGACCGCCCCGTCCACGCACTGTGCACCGAGGAGGGACTGACATGGCTGTAACCACCCCGTCGCTGGCCTTTCCGCCGCTTTCCGGCTCCGCCCGGTCATCCGGCTCCGCCGCCGATCCCGACGACGTCACCCCGCGCTGCATCCGCTTCGCCTTTCCCGGCGTGCCGGGGGTGCACTGCGCCTTCCAGACCCGGCGCGGCGGCATCTCCGACGGTCCGTGGGCCGGGGGCAACATTTCCTACGAGGTGGGCGACGACCCCGCCGCCGTGGCCGCCAACCGCGCCGCCCTGGCCGCAAGCCTGGACCTTGCCGAATGGGTGGAGACCAAACAGGTGCACGGCGACGCCATGATCATCGACCCGGAGCCGGTGCAACTGGCCGCCGCCCTGGCCGCAACCCCGGTGGCCCAGGCCGACGGGCTGGCCACCGCGCGCCCCGGCGTGGGGCTGGTGATCAAGACGGCGGACTGCCAGCCCATCCTGCTGGCCCACGAAAGCGGCAGATACGTGGCCGCGCTGCACGCCGGATGGCGGGGCAACCGCATCGGCTTTCCGCAGTCGGGGGTGCGCGCCTTTTGCGAGCGCTACGGATTTCCCCCGCGCGAAGTGCTGGCCGTGCGCGGCCCCAGCCTTGGCCCGGCAGCGGCGGAATTCGTCAACTTCGCCACGGAATGGGGGCAGGACTTCGCCCGCTGGTTCCGCTCGGCCAGCCGCACCATGGACCTGTGGACGCTGACCCGCCACCAGCTTGCCGAAGCGGGCCTGCTGCCGGAGCGCATCTTCGGGCTGGACCTGTGCACCCACGCCCTGCCCGACGACTTCTTCTCCTACCGCCGCGCCGCCACCACCGGGCGGCAGGCGTCCATCATCTGGATGGAAGGGTAGGGGCTGTTTCTAAATTGTCCTTTCGCCCTTTGGCCACGTCAAACTTCACCTGCCATGGCTTTGCTGTCCTTATCCGTAAGACTCGCGCTGCGCGCTCGCCTAACGGCTAAGGCTCGGTCGAATACGAGAAGAGCGCGCTGCGGTCCTCTACCGTAAGGCTCGCAAGCTCGCCTAACGGTAGAGGCATACTCCCTCATGGCAGGCTCGTTTTCCTTGCCAACGAACGAAAATCCTACTTTGGAAACAGCCCCTAGCCCGGCCCGGCTCACCGGACGCCGCACCAGCCACGCATGCGCATCCTGCTTGCCGACAACCATGACAGCTTCACGCGCAACCTCGAACATCTGCTGGTGGCCGCCACCGGATGCGTTCCCACGGTGGCGCCGGTGGACCGGCTGGCCGAGGTCACGGGCGGCTGGCCCCACTCCTCCGGGGGCGAGGCCCCTGCCGCACGCTGGGACCTGCTGGTGATCTCGCCCGGTCCCGGCGCGCCCGAGGAATATCCGCAGTACGCTCCGCTGCTGGGCGGAGAGGACACAAGGATGGCCCACGCGCACGCGGCAGCCGCCGCCCCGCCGTCTCCCCCGCCCCACACCTCCAACTCCGTGCCGGTGCCCGTGCTGGGCATCTGCCTGGGCCTCCAGATCATCAACGCCCATTTCGGCGGGGTCACCGCGCCGCTGCCGGGCTGCGTGCACGGCAAGCCGGACACGCTGCACTACGCCGGGCAGGCGCGCACCGTGGCCCGCTACCACTCGCTGCACCTGTCCGCCATGGGCGCGGGCATGCGCGTGCTGGCCCGCAACGGGCAGGGGGTGGTCATGGCCGCCCGGCACGAACGCCTGCCCCTGCTGGGCTACCAGTTTCACCCCGAATCGTTCCTCACCCCGGACGGGGTGTGGTGGATACGCCATGCGTTGCACGCTCTCGGCCTGCGCTGACGCCGACGCCTTCGCGGCCTTTGCCCTGGCCTGCGCCCGGCAGGGCACGGACCTGCTGCTGTGCCACCCGGACCCCTGTCAGGCGGATGCCGGTCACATGAATTCCGCACCCGCCGATTCCGGCGCACCTTCCGCTCCCCATGTCCACACCGCCATGCCCCCCGGCTGGACGGTCTGGCCCGGCGGCGAGGGCCAAGGCCCGTGCTGCCTCGTCGGCATCGGCCCGCGCCAGGAACTGTGCCTGGGAGACCCCGCGTCCGGTACGCACCACCCGGACCACGAACCCGGCCCGCACACCGACGCCGCGCTGGCCGCCTTTCTCGGCCTGCCGCCGCCGCTCGGGCCGCACCCCTCCGTGCGCGGCCGGGACGCCTCCCCCCTGCCCTGGCGCCCCGCCCGCACCGACCACGACATGGCCCTCGGCTTCCTGGCCTACACCTACGGCCTGCCGCGCTTCGGCATCCGCAGCGCCAAGCCCCGCGTGCTGCCGCACGCCCTGCTGCGCCGCTACCATGGGCTGGCCCGCTGGAACCCGGCCACCGGCGCGCTGACCCTTTCCGTCCACCCGGACGGCCCGCCGGACCTGGCCGCCCGCTGCGCCCGGCTGCTGACGGATGCCCCCCCGCCCGTCGCATTCACCGCGCCCTCCGGCTGCGCCGCCCTCCCGCCTTCGCTTGACCGCGCCGGGTACACGGCGGGCGTGCGCGAGGTGCTGCGCCGCATCCGCGCGGGCGACACCTACCAGTGCAACCTGTCCACCCGCTTCGGCCTGCACGCGCCGGGGCTGGACCCGGCGGCCCTGTCCCTGCACCTGTGGCGCACCCGGCCCGCGCCCTTTCACGGGCTGTTCCGGGTGGGCGCGCGCCATGTGGTCTCCGCCTCGCCGGAGCGGTTCCTGCGCGTGGATGCGCCGGGCGGCGGCCCGGCCCGCGTGCTCTCGCAGCCCATAAAGGGCACCCTGGCCTTCGGCCCCGGCACGCCGCACCCGGCCTGGCGCCCCGATCTGCCCGGCCTGCTGGCCGCCACCCCCAAGGAACGCGCCGAACTGTCCATGATCGTGGATCTGGTGCGCAACGACATCTCGGCCGACTGCGCCCATGGCAGCGTGGCCGTGTCCCGGCACTGCGCCACCTTTCGCGTGGGCGGCGCGGCCAGCGGCCTGGTGCAGATGTATTCCGACGTCACCGGCGCGCTGCGGCCCGACCGCACCTGCCTGGACCTGCTGCTGTCCGCCTTTCCCGGCGGCTCGGTGACCGGCTGCCCCAAGCGGCGCACCCTGGCCATCATCGAGGCCGGGGAACCGCACAGCCGCGAGGTGTACTGCGGCAGCCTGCTGGCCGTGGCCGACGCCCGCGCCATGGACGCCTCCATCGCCATCCGCACCGGCTGGCACGACGCCGCCGCCGGATGCTTCGAACATTGCGCGGGCAGCGGCATCGTCGTGGACTCGGACCCGGAAAGCGAATACGAGGAGACATGGGCCAAGGGAGCCAACTTCCGGGAGGTATGCGCATGATCCACTGGCGGGGCGGAGGGCTGCACGAGGGCGGGGTACGGTTGGACATCGGCAGTCCGGCCTTCCGGTACGGGGCCGGGTTGTTCGAAACCATCCTGTGGAACGGGCACGGACCCAGCCGCCTGGACGCGCACCTGGCGCGGTTGCAGGCCAGCCTGGCCCACTTCGGCCTCGTGGCCGAACCCGTGGACTACCCGGCGGTCATCGCGGAAGTGGTGCGCGCCAACGGCCTTGCCGGACGGCAGGCGCGGGTGAACATCATCGCCCCGCTGGAGGACGAGGACGCGGCCATCGCGCCGCTGGTCACCGCCGCCCCCTTCGACCCGCCCGCGCCGGACCGCACCTACAGCCTGCGCCTGGCCCCACCCGCCACGCTGGGCTCGCTGGCCCTGCACAAATCCATGAACTACATGCTGTGCTACCTGGAACGCAGGGCCGCCCGCGCCCTGGGCCAGGACGACGCCGTGCTCACCCAGCCCGGCGGCATCGTGGTGGAGGCCACCACCGCCGCCCTGCTGTTCGGCGACGGCGACTGCTTCTGCACCCCCACCGGAGGCTGCCGCCTGCCCAGCACCACCCTGGCCGCCGTGCGCGACATCCTGCCCGTGCGCGACTGCACCGTGCGCGCCGGAGAATTGCGTTCCTTCCGCCACGCCTACCTGCTCAATTCCCTGCTGGGCATGCGCCCGGTCTCGGTCATCGGCTCGCACGCCTTCACGCCCGATTTCGCCACCTGCGAGCGGTGCAATCCCGTGTTGCTGGGGGAGTGACGGGGACTGAAAAGGCCGCGACGCCGCGCGTACCGGACTACTTCTTTCTGGAATCGAACCCGAACAGACGGCCACGCACCACGGCCTCGCGGCCGTGCCGGTCGCGCAGGGCGTCCAGCGCGGCGTCCAGCTTCTTGCGGCGGCTCTCGTCGGGCGGGGTAATGGATTCGGGGGGAATTGCGGGGGCGGGGGCGTCCTGCTCGTCATGCTCGGCGGATACCCCCACGGAACGCGCGCCGTCCGCGCCCCGCGCCCCGGCGTCTCTGCCCTTCCCCGGGCCTGTCGTTTCCCGGCCCGACCGGTCCCTGCCCCTCCCCCTGCCGGGAATATCCAGCGGCAGGGGCAACTGGCGCGGGCCGTGGTGGGCCGGGCCGAAGTTGGACACCCCCACCCCGATCAGCCGCACCTTGTCCGCCAGGTCCAGGGCGTCCAGCAACCGGCACGCCTCGTCGAAGATGGTCTCGGTGGATGCCGTGGGTCCGGGCAGGCTGTGGCTGCGGGTGATGGACCGGAAGTCCGCGTATTTCACCTTCAGCGTGATGGTGCGCCCCGCCAGCCGCTGCCGCCGCAGCGACGCCCCCACCCGCTCGGACTGCGCCAGCAGCCAGCGCCGCAGCACGGCGCGGTCTGCGGTGTCCTCGGCAAAGGTGTTCTCCGCGCTTTCCGACTTGGGCTCGGAATACGGCTCCACCTCGCGCGGGTCCGCGCCGCTGGCCCGCTCGTGCAGGTGCACGCCGCCCTTGCCGAAGCGCCGTTCCCAGAACTCGCGCGAGTAACGCAGCACGTCGCCCGCGCTGCGCACGCCAAGCTGTTCCAGCGCGGCCAGAGACCGCTTGCCCACCCCCGGTATGCGGCCCACGGGCAGGGCGCGCAGGAATTCCGGCACGTCCTGCGGGTACAGGATGAACAGGCCGTCGGGCTTGTTCACGTCCGAGGCGATCTTGGCCAGGAACTTCACCGGGGCCGCGCCCACCGAACAGGTCAGCCCGCCGGTCACGTCGCGCACGCGGGCCTTCACCGCCATGCCCATGGTCTCCACCGGGCCGAACAGCCGTTCCAGCCCCGTGGCGTCCAGATAGGCCTCGTCCACCGAGGCGGGCTCCACCAGTGGCGAAAACTCGCGCAGCGCGTCCATGACGCGGCGCGAAATCTCGGCGTAGCGGCGCATGCGCCCCGGCACCACGATCAACTGCGGGCACAGCCGCAGCGCCGTGCTCATGGGCATGGCCGAACGCACGCCGAAGCGCCGCGACTCGTACGACGCGGCGGCGACGACCCCCCGGTGGGCGCCGCCCACGGCCACCGGCTTGCCCCGCAGGGAGGGGTCGTCCATCTGCTCCACGGACGCGAAGAAGGCGTCCATGTCGATATGCATGATCCAGCGCTGCGCCATGGGCGTATTCTAGCAAAGCGGACACGGGGCCGGAAGCGGGGCGCGCTTGTCCGGACTGGGGGAGGAGCGGGGGGCGGGGGCGGAAACAGGGCGGACGCCCGCCCGGCCGCTCCGGCGCGGGCACGGTGACGGCCCGCCGCCCGCCGTGCTAGACAGGTAGGCGCGCCGCCGCCGCACGGGACCGGGCAGAGCCCGGAAGGCCGTGCCGCGCGCACTCCATCGAAGCCGTCTTCACTTCCAGCCGCACCCCAACCCCCGGTCACCCATGCCAGCGTTCCGCTTCGTCCACGCCGCAGACCTGCACCTCGACGCCGCCTTCGCGGGCGTCTCGCGCGACCTTCCGCCCCGCCTGGCCGACCGGCTGCACCGCGCCACCTTCACCGCGTGGGAACGGCTGGTGGAACTGTGCCTTGCCGAACGGCCCGACGCCCTGATCATCGCGGGCGACGTGCACAACCACGAGGACGGCAGCCTGCGCGCCCAGGTGGCCCTGCGCGACGGCTGCGCGCGCCTGGCGGACGCGGGGGTGCGGGTGTTCATCGCCCACGGCAACCACGACCCGCTGACCTCGCGGGTGAAATCCCTGCACTGGCCGGGCGGGGTCACCGTGTTCGGCCCGCAGGTGGAGGCCCACCCGGTGATCCGCGACGGGCGCGTGGCGGCGGTGGTGCACGGCATCAGCCACGAGACCGACCGCGAGGGCCGCAACCTGGCCAAACGCTTTGCCCGCGCCGCCACGGCCCAAGGCATGATCCGGGGCATGGAGGTGCCCCCCGGCGCGCCGCAGATCGGCGTGCTGCACTGCAACGTGGGCGCCACCCCGGGCAGTCGCGACGCGGGCCGCTACGCCCCCTGCACCCTGGACGACCTGGCCGCCACGGGCCTGGACTACTGGGCGCTGGGACACATCCACCTGCCGCAGGTGCTGCGCGTGCGGCCCCACGTGGTCTACCCCGGCTCCACCCAGGGGCTGCACGTCAACGAGGACGGGCCGCGCGGCTGCCAGTTGGTCACCGTGCACGACGACGGCGAGGTGGAACTGGAATTCCGGCCGCTGGCCCCGGTGCGCTGGCAGGTTGTGGAAGTGTCCATAGATAATGGCGGCGGCAATGGCGGCAATGACGGCGACAGTCCCGACGATGTGGACGCGCCCGACGGCGCGGCATCATTGGAAGCGCTGCACGGCCGCATCCTGGAAGCCATGGAACGCGCCGCCGGGGAGGATGCATCCGGTACGCCCGCCTTCCCCATTGAAGTCACCCTGTTCCGGGTGGTCCTGCGCGGGCGCGGCCCGCTGGACCGCCAGTTGCGCCGCCCCGGCGCGGCCGGGGCATTGCTGGAAATGCTGCGCGAGGCCGGGGCCTCGCTGGACCCGCTGGCCCCACTGATATGGGTCAAGGACATCGAACTGCGCACCCGGCCCGACGTGGACATGGACGCGCTGCGCCGCCGCGACGACCTGCTGGGCGAAGTGCTGCGCGTGGCCGCCGCCGCGCGCGGCCTGCCGGTACCGCCTGCGGGCGACCCGGCCGCCTGCCCGGCGGGTGGCGATGCCGCCGCGTCCCTTGACGGGCCACCGCCCGACAGTTCCCCCCCGCCCGATCCCGATACCCTGCGCGCCCTGGCCGCCGCCGTGCTCGGCCCGCTGTACGACGGCGCGCGCGGCCGACGCTTCCTCGGCCCGTCCGATGCCCTGTCGCCCGAAGACCTGGCCGCCCTGCTGGACGACGCCGAACGCATCTGCTGCGACATGCTGGAGGCCGACTGATGTACATCCAGCGCGCGCATATCGATGGCTTCGGGGTTCTCGCGGGCCAGACCATCCCGCACCTGCCGCCGGGGCTGTCCATCTTCCTGGGCAGCAACGAGGCGGGCAAGTCCACCTGCCTCGACTTCTTCCGGGCCATGCTGGCGGGCTACCCGCGCAGCCGCGCCGCGCACCGGGTGCCCCTTTCCGGCCGCGCGGCCGGGGCGGGCGGCACGCTTACCCTGCACACCGACCGCTGCGGCGTGGTGCGGCTCACCCGCCGCCCCGGCCCGCACGGCGGCACGCTGACCCTCACCGACGCCCAGGGCGCGCCCCTGGACCCGGAACTGGCCACCGCCCTGCTGCACGGTGTCACCCCGGATCTGTACCGCAACATCTACGGGTTCAGCCTGTCGGAATTGCAGGAATTTTCCTCGCTCTCGGCGGAAGGCGCGCGCAACGTGCTGCTGGGCGCCGGGGCCGGACAGGGGCTGCGTCCGCCCAGCCAGTTGCTGAACGACCTTTCCGGCCGCATGGCCGCGCTGTACCTGCCGGAAGGCCGCAAGAAGCCGCTCAACGAGGCGTTGAAGGAACTGGAAGTCCTGCGCGCCAGCCTGCGCGCCCACGAGCGGGACACCGCCCGCTACGACGCCCTGTCCGCGGAACTGGACGACCTGTCCGCCCGGCTGGCCGGGGTGCGCGGCGACCGCGCCACGCGCGAGGCGGAGCACCGCGCGCTGGAACGCCGTCTGGGCGTGTGGCGGCAGTGGCAGGAACTGATGGCGGTGGAAGGGCAACTGGCCCGGCTGGAGGTGGTGGTCGAGCGCTTTCCGCAGGACGGCGGGGCGCGCTTCGAGCGGGAGCGCGAGCGCGCCTCCGAACGCGCCCTCCGGGCGCAGGGGCTGCGCGGCCAGTTGACGACGCTGGAGGCCACGCTGACGCAACGCACGCCGGACGCCCGGCTGCTGGCCGCCGCGCCGGAACTGCGCGCGTTGCTGGAGCGCAAGGCCAGCTACCGCAACGCCCGCGCCGCCCTGCCCGCCCTGCTGGCCGACATGGAGCGCAACCGCGCCGACCGGGAACGGCTGCTGGCCGCCCTTGGCGCGGACTGGACCCCGGAACGGGTGCGCGGCTTCGACCGTTCGCTGTTCACGCGCGAGGCCATGGCCGCGCACGAGGCGGCCATGGAAACGGCCGGGGCCGACCTGCGCCAGGCCCGCGCCGAGCGCGACCGCCGCGCCGCCGAGCACGAGGCCGCCCGCCACGCGGCGGAACTGGTCCATGTTCAGGTCCAGGCCCAGGCCGACGGGCTGGGCGCGGACCCCGCCGCCGCGCCGGACGCGGAACAGGCCGAACGGCTGCGCACCCTGCGCGCCCAGGCCGGGGCCGCCCTGGCCGAACTGCCGGGCCTGCGCGCCCAACTGGACGTGCAGGCCGCCGCGCTGGTCCGGTCGCTGACGGACATTTCCCCCCGCTGGACCCCGGACACCCTGCGCGGGCTCGACACCTCGCCCCGCGCCCGCGAGGCGTTGGCCGCCCGCGCCCGCACCGTCAGCGACGCCACCGACGCGGCCCGCGACGCCGCCCGCCGCGCCGACGAACTGGCCGCGCAACTGGACGACCTGGCCGCCCGCCGCGACCGGGCCATCCTGGCCGCGCGGGCCATCTCCGCTGCCCCCGGAGAGGAGTTGGACCGCCGGGCAGACGCCGTGCGCCGTCTGCGCCATGTGGCCAACGGACTGACCCTGGAGGCGGAACGCGCGGCCGAGGCCGCCCGCGCCGAACGTGACCATGCGGCCACCGCGCCCGTGGTCCGCAACTCGGCAACACTGTTGACCCTTGGCGGCGCGCTGCTGGCGGCGGGCGCGATTTCCGCCGGGGCGCTGCTGGCGGCATGGCGCGGCGCGCTGGACCTTACCGGCCTGCTCGGAGAACTCGGACAGTCCGGGCTGCCCCCCCTGGCTGCCATGGGCCTCGCGCCCGTGTACCTGTGCGGGGTGGCCGCGCTGTGCGGCCTTGCGCTGCTGGCGGCGGGCTGGCCCCGGCGTGATGCGGCGGAGTTGGCCGCCCATGCGGCCCGCGCCGCCCGGCTTGCGGCGCGGCGTCAGGAACTGGCCCAGCGCAATGACGCGCTGCGCGCCGAGGCGGCCCGGCTGCTGCATGGGGCCGGACTGGACCGGACCGGGCCGAATGGGGCGGATGCCCCCATGGACGGCCCTGCCTTGCCCGATCTGCAGGGCTTGCTCGATGCCACGGAACGCGCGCTGGAACATGCCCGCGACGAGCGCGCCCGGCGCGACCGGGCCGATGCCGAGGCGGCCGCCCGGGAGACCGACTGCGTCACCCTGCGCATCCGGCACATGCAGGCCCTGCACATCCGCGAGGCGGCGGAAGCGACCCTGCATCAGGCCCGCGCGGACTGGACGACGTACTGCGCCGGACTCGACCTGCCGGAATCCTTCACCCCCGAGGCGGCGGCCGGGCTGTTCGACCGGGTGGACGCTTGCGCGGCCCGCGCGGCCCAGGCCGATGCGCTGGCCGCCCGGGTGGCGGCCCTGAAGGAACAGGTGACCGCGCTGGCCGAAGCCGCCCGCGACGTGCCCGCCCTGGCCCCGCTGTGCCCCGACGGACCGGACGGGCCGGAAGTGAACGACGAGGCGGCCGCCGCCCTGCTGGCCGGGGTGGACCGACTGCTGGCCGACCTGCGCGCCGCCGAGGCCCGGCGGCAGGAGCGGGAACGCGCCATGTCGGAACTGGCCGCCCGGCGTGAGCGGGAACAGCAGGCCCTGGCCGCCTTGCAGGCGGCCGAGGCCGCGCAGGAAGCCGCCACGGCCACGGCGGGCGCGGCCACCGGCGCATGGCGCGACTGGCTGGCCCAGCGCGGCCTGTCCCCGGACCTGACCCCGGCCACCGCCCGCGACGCCCTTGCGGTCATGGACGACTGGCTGCGCCTGGACAACGAGGCCACCGGACTGGCCGCCCGCCGCGCCGCGCTGGAGGCGGAACTGGCCGCGCTGGAAACCCCGCTGGCCCGCATTGCCACGGACTGCGCCAGCGCCCTGCCCGACGCCGCCCGCGCCGAAGACTCCGTGACCATGCTGGACGCGCTGGCCACCGCCGCCGAAGCCGCCGTGTCCATGGCCGCCGAACGGGACAGGCTGGCCGCCCGCCACGCGGAACTGCTGGCCGAACTGCGCGAGGCCGAGGCCGCCCACGCCGCCGCCGAGGCCGCCGTGGCCGAACTGCTGGCCGCCGGTGGCGCGGCCGACGGGGAAGACTTCCTGCGCCGCGCCGCGTTCTTTGCCGAACGGCAGGAACTGCTGCGCCGCAAGGGCGACCTGACCGGGCACCTGTCCGCCGCCCTGCCGGACATTTTCCCTGGCAGCACCGCACACGTGCCGGACGGCGCATCCCCCGCCCCCCCCATTCCGTCGGCAGACCCGCTGGCCGTGCTGCGCGCCGAACTGGCCAGCGCCGACCGGGAGGCCATGCAGGCCCGCTGCGACGAACTGGCCACGGAACTGGCCGGACTTGCCGCGCGGGAGGCGGAACTGGTGCAGCGCATCGCCGACTTGCGCGCCCAGCGCGATCTGGTGACTTCGGCCGACGAGGTGGCCGCCCTGCGCAGGCAGGAGGCCGCCCTGCTGGAATCGGCCCGCCAGATGGCCCTGGAATGGAGCCGCAACGCCCTGGCCCGCCACCTCATCGACACGGCGCGGCGACGCTTCGAGCGGGAGCGCCAGCCCCACGTGATCCGCGAGGCGGCCGCCATCTTCCGGACCGTCACCGGGGAGCGCTGGCAATCCATCGCCGCCTCGCTGGAGGACGGCGTGCCCCGCGCCGTGCCCGCCGATGGCGAGCCGGTGCCGCACGAGCACCTCAGCCGGGGCACCCGCGAGCAGTTGTACCTGGCCCTGCGCCTGGGCTACGTGCGCACCCACGCCCTGCACGCCGAGCCGTTGCCGCTGATCATGGACGACATCCTGGTCAACTTCGACCCGGAACGCGCGGCGCGCACCGCCGCCGCCCTGGCAGACCTGTGCGGGACGGGCGCCGGTGGGGAAGACGGCGGACAGCCCGCCGACGCCACCGGACGCGCGGACGCGGGCACCCCGGACAATCCCGGCAGCACAGGCAGCCCAAGCGGTGCGAAACCGCACCAGATCCTGTTCTTCACCTGCCACCCGCACACCGTGGACATGTTGCGGCATGCCGCGCCCGGAGCGGCCCTGTTCACCGTGGAACGCGGAACCATCACCCCGGCCTCCTGAACCTCCCGGCGCGCCGCCGCCCCTTAGCCCGTCCTTCAGCCCCCTTCCGGTTGACGCGACCGCCCGGCCCGGCCATACCATGGGGGCGGTTCCCCCGGTTCCGGGTTGTCCCGGACGGTTCCCGCAGTCCCGCGCGGCCGCCCGGCCACGCCCAACTCGCCCGACTGCGCTGTCTGGGCCTGTCTGGGGCCCATTGCGTGCCCGGCCCGCGTCGCGCCGTTCCTTCCGCGCCCACCGACACCCACAGGAGGCCCGCCCCGCATGACCTCGTCATTCCGCGCCACGTCGCCCCCTTCGCATCCCGGCTCCCCCGTCGCGTCCCCGCTGCCCGCCACCTGCCGCGCCCCCGCGCCCGCCGATGCGGCCGGGGTGCGCAATATCGTCATCATGGGCGCGGCCGGACGCGACTTCCACAACTTCAACGTGCTGCTGCGCGACGACCCGGCCGTGCACGTGGTGGCCTTCACCGCCGCCCAGATCCCGGATATCGACGGCCGCTGCTACCCCGCCGCGCTGGCCGGGCCGCGCCACCCGGACGGCGTGCCCATCCTGGCCGAACGCGAACTGGCAGCCCTGTGCCGCGACAACCACGTGCACGAGGTGATCTTTTCCTACAGCGACGTTTCGCACGAGGCGGTCATGCACGCCGCCTCGCTGGCCCTGGCCGCCGGGGCGGACTTCCGCCTGCTGTCGCCCGCCGCCACCATGCTGCGCGCGGACAAGCCGGTGGTGGCCGTCACCGCCGTGCGTACCGGCTGCGGCAAGTCGCCGGTCACCCGGCACCTGTGCGCGGCCTTTGTGGAGCGCGGCATCCGCCCGGTGGTGGTGCGCCACCCCATGCCCTACGGCGACCTTGCCAAACAAACGGTACAGCGCTTCGCCAGCCACGCGGACATGGACGCCGCCGACTGCACGGTGGAGGAACGCGAGGAATACGAACACCTGGTGGACGCGGGCATCACCGTGTTCGCCGGGGTGGACTACGCGCGCATCCTGGCGGCGGCGCAGGCCGAGGCCGACGTGCTGCTGTGGGACGGCGGCAACAACGACACACCCTTCTTCCGGCCGGACGTGCACCTGACCGTGCTCGACCCGCTGCGCGCCGGGCACGAACTGACCTACCACCCCGGCGAGACCAACCTGCGCATGTGCCACGTGGCGGTCATCAACAAGGTGGACACGGCCACGCCCGCGCAGGTGGCCACGGTGCGCGCCAACGTGGCCGCCGTGAACCCCGCCGCGCGGGTGCTGCTGGCTGATTCGGTGATCGAGGTGGACGACCCCGCCGCCATCCGCAAGTCGCGCGTGCTGCTGGTGGAGGACGGCCCCACCCTGACCCACGGCGGGCTGCCCTTCGGCGCGGCGCAGGCGGCGGCGGAAATGCACGACGCGGGCCGCATCGCCGACCCGCGCCCGTACGCCCACGGCTCGCTGAAGCAGGTATTCGAGAACTACCCCCACCTGGGCAAGGCCCTGCCCGCCATGGGCTACTCGCGCAAGCAGCTGGATGACCTGGAGGCCACCATCAACGCCACGCCGTGCGACCTGGTGCTGCTGGGCACGCCGGTGCGCCTGGACCGGCTGATCCGCATCGACCGGCCGTGGCTGCGGGTGCGCTACACCTACCGCGACAGGGCCGAAGCCGCCGCTGGCACGCAGCCGTCCCACGGGCTGGCGGAAACCGTGCTGGAACTGCTGGGCATGGAGTAGCGCAGGGATCAGCCCCACGAAGCCATGCCCCATGACAAAGGGGGACGCCGCAGATGCGACGTCCCCCTTTTGCGGCAGCACTGCGGCGAGGCGGCCTCAGTAATAGTGCTCCACCTCTTCCACGGTGGCCGTGGCCAGCGCTTCCTGCGCGGCCTTCTCGCGCTTGCGCTCGTCGCGCCGCTGTTCGCGGCGGCGTTGCGCCTCGCGGTTGCGGCGGTGCTGGGCGGGCGTTTCCAGCAGCAGTTCCGGCACGGGCACGGGCTTGCGGTCCGGCCCCATGGACACGAAGGTCAGGTAGGCCGAGGCGGCGTGGCGCGATTCGCCGGTGAGCAGGTTTTCCGCCTCCACCCGCACGCCCACCTCCAGCGAGGTGCCGCCCGCCAGGTTCACGCTGGCCTTCAGTTGCATCAGCTCGCCCACGTGCACCGGCGCGCGGAAGTCCATGCGGTCGATGGAGGCCGTCACCACGGCGGTGCGGCAGTGGCGCATGGCGGCCACGGCCCCGGCCAGGTCGATGTGTTTCAGGATGACCCCGCCGTGCACGTTGCCCGCGGGGTTGGCGTCCTCGGGCAGGGGGCGGTGGGTCATCACCACTTCGCTGTCTTGCACGCGCTTGGCGCTCATGCGGCTGGCTCCGGGCGGTGTGAGGGTGACGGAAACGCGGATGCGGGGGGCGCGCCGGACCTACCCGGCGAAGCTCACCCCGCCCTTGCCCAGCAGGTCGTGCAGGTGGACGAGGCCCACCAGGCGGTGCGCGTCGTCCACGATGGGCAGCACGGTAATGGCCTTCTGCTCCATGACGTCCAGCAGTTCGGCCACGGACTGGTCGCTGCGGGCGCTGCGCGGGTTGCGGGTCATGATGGCCGTCACCGGCGTGCGCGGGGCGTAGTCGCCCCGGATCACCGCGCGGCGCACGTCGCCGTCCGTAAGGATGCCCATCAGCCTGCCGCTGCCGTCCACCACGGCCACCGCGCCGAAGCCGCCCTTGTCCAGCACGCGCACGGCCTCTTCCTGGCCCACGTCGTCCTGGGTCACGGGGATGCCCGTGGTGTGCATCAACTCATGCACGCGCAGGCGCAGCCGCTGGCCCAGCGAACCGCCGGGGTGGTAGCGCAGGAAGTCATTTTCGGTGAACGATTTCCAATGGATGAGACACACGGCCAAGGCGTCGCCCAGGGCCAGCACCGCCGTGGTGGAGGCCGTGGGAGCCAGGTTGTGGGGGCACGCCTCGCGCGGGACGCCGGCATCCAGCACCACGTCGGCGGCGCGGCCCAGGGTGGACTGCGCCGCGCCGGTCATGGCGATGATGGAGGCGCCGATGGCCCGCAGGCTGGGCAGGATGGCGTTCAGTTCGTCCGTCTCGCCGGAGTTGGAGATGGCGATGACCACGTCCTCCGCCCGCAGGCTGCCCATGTCGCCGTGGGCGCCTTCCACCGGGTGCAGGAAGAACGCGGGCGTGCCGGTGGAGGAAAGGGTGGCCGCCAGCTTGCGGCCCACCAGGCCCGACTTGCCGAGCCCGGTGACCACCACGCGGCCCCGGCAGCCCGCCAGCAGCGCCAGCGCCGCCTCGAACGAGGGGCCGAGCCTGTCGCGCACGGCGGTAAGACCTTCGATTTCGATGTCGAGCACGTCACGCCCGAGGGGTATCCAGTCGGTGCGGCGCTGGCCGCAGGTGCAATCGCTCATGCCGTGGAAATCCTGTGGATGTTGCGGATATGCCGCGCTGGACGCGGCGTCCTTCTCTTCCCCCGAAACGCGGGGCGGGTCAACAGGTCGACCGCAAAACGGCTGGTCGAACACGGCCTTCGAGCGCCAGCAACGCAAAGGGGGCCTTTCGGCCCCCTGAGAATTCTTGGCGTGAACGGTCGAGGCAGGCTACACGCCTCTTCCATCTTGGTCAGTTGGCACTCTGAGGATTTTTGTTCTCTGCCAAGGAAGAATGCTTTTTTATGGAGGGAGTATACTCTTGGCGTATTCGACCGGAATAAAAAAGCATTCTGACGCAGGTAGAGGGCAAAAGGACCAGAGTGCCGACTGGCGCTAGTCCGTCACTTCCAAACACGCCCGGCTGCACCCGTTGCCCGCGCAGGGGATGGGGTAGTCGCCGTTGAAGCAGGCCAGGCAGTAGTTTTCGGGGTGCGACACCGAACGCAGCAGCCCGTCGATGGACAGGTAGTGCAACGAATCCAGCCCGATAAACCGCTCGATCTCGGCGATGGAGTGGTTGGCCGCGATCAGTTCGCCCTTGGACGAAAAGTCGATGCCGTAGAAGCAGGGATGCTTGATGGGCGGGCAGCTGACGCGGAAGTGCACCTCCGCCGCGCCCAGTTCGCGCAGCTTCTTCACGCGGGTGCGGATGGTGGTGCCACGCACGATGGAATCGTCCACGATGCAGATGCGCTTGCCCTTGATCATGCTCTTGACCGGGTTGATCTTCACCTGCACGCCGAAGTCGCGCATGTCCTGCGAGGGCTGGATGAACGTGCGGCCCACGTAGTGGTTGCGGATCATGGCGTGCTCGTACGGCAGGCCCGACTGCTGGGCGAAGCCCACCGCACAGTAGATGCCCGAATCGGGGAAGGGCATGATGAAGTCCACGTCCGGGGCCGATTCCAGGGCCAGCTGGCGTCCCATCTCCTTGCGGCACTGATACACGTCCTCGCCGAACACGATGGAGTCGGGCCGGGCGAAGTAGACCAGTTCGAAGATGCACTGGCGCGTGGGCGGCTTTTTGTCCTCGTCCACCAGACTGTAGCTTTTCACGTTGTTGCCTTCGATGACCAGCATTTCTCCGGGGTCCAGCGGGCGGATGAACTCCGCCTCCATCAGGTCGAAGGCGCAGGTTTCGGACGCCAGCACCGGCGAACCGGCCAGGCGGCCCAGGGCCAGCGGGCGCATGCCGTGCGGGTCGCGCAGGGCGATGAGCTTGTCGTTGGCGAGGATGATCAGCGAATACGCGCCCTGCACCCGCTTGCACGCGGCCATGACGGCTTCCTCGAAGGTCTTGCCGTTCATGTTGTGCGCGATGAGGTGCACGAACACCTCGCTGTCGATGGAGGTCTGGAAAATGGCCCCCTTGCGCTCCAGTTCGTCGCGCAGTTCCACGGTGTTGGTCAGGTTGCCGTTGTGCGCGATGGCGATTTCCATGCCCTTGAAGCGCACCAGGAACGGCTGGGCGTTGCGGATGAGCGAGGCCCCGGTGGTGGAATAGCGGATGTGGCCGACGGCGATGTTGCCCTTCAGCTCCTTGCCCAGGTGCCGCTCGTTGAACACGTCGGGCACCAGGCCCATGCCCCGGTGTTCGCGCAGCTTCTGGCCGTCCCAGGTGACGATGCCCGCGCTCTCCTGCCCGCGATGTTGCAGGGCGTACAGGCCGAAGTATGCCATGCGCGCCGCTTCGGCGTGGTTGTAGATGCCGAAGATGCCGCAGTAGTGCTTGATCATGCTATACCTCGATGCAAACAGTCCGTTGCGCGCCCATTGTGGTCATATGTCGTGGTCATCACGTGCGCCAGCCATGTGCCTGCCATGTGCCTGTCGCTCGCCACGTTGCGCGTGGCCCAAAGCGCGGGACCGGGCCTTGGCCCGGTCCCGTTGTCGCTCTTCTAGTTGGTTCCGTAGTATTCCTGCAAGCTCTTCACGTTCACCCCGCAGCAGCGGCTGGCCCGGATGGCCTGCGCGATGGCCTTGGCCCCGGATACGGTGGTGCTGTAGGGCACCCCGTACATCAGCGTGGCCTGCCGGATGGACTTGGAATCCTGCACGGTGCGCTTGCCCGAGGCGGTGTTGACCACCAGGGCGATTTCGCCGTTCTTGATGAAGTCCACGATGTTGGGCCGCCCCTCGTACACCTTGTGCACCGCCGTGGCGGGCACGCCGCCTTCGCGCAGCAGCTTGGCCGTGCCGCTGGTGGCCAGCACCTCGAAGCCGAGGTCGGCGTACATGCGGGCCACGTCCGTGATCAGCAGCTTGTCGCGGTCATTGACCGAGATGAAGATCTTGCCGCCCTCGGGCAGGCGCTGCCCGCCGGCAAGCTGGCCCTTCAGATAGGCTTCCTCGAAGCTGGAGGCAATACCCATCACCTCGCCCGTGGACCGCATTTCGGGGCCGAGCAGGATGTCCACCCCCGGGAAGCGGTTGAACGGGAACACCGATTCCTTCACCGAAAAGTAGCCGGTGCGGCGCATGGACCACGGGTCCAGTTCCTTCAGCGTGGCCCCCAGCATGATCTGGGTGGCCAGGCGCGGCAGGGGCACGGCGGTGGCTTTCGACACGAAGGGCGCGGTGCGCGAGGCGCGCGGGTTCACTTCAAGGATGTAGATCAGCCCGTCCTTGACCGCGAACTGGATGTTCATCAGGCCCACCACGCGCAGCTCGCGCGCCAGTTCCACGGTCTGCCGGGCGATCTCGTTGACGATGGCCTCGGGCAGGGTGTGCGGCGGAATGACGCAGGCGGAGTCGCCGGAGTGGATGCCCGCCTCCTCGATGTGCTCCATGATGCCCGCCACGTACACGTCGGTGCCGTCGGACAGGGCGTCCACGTCCACTTCGGTGGCGCTTTCCAGGAACTTGTCGATGAGGATGGGGTGCTTGGGCTTCTCGCCCACCGAGGTGGCGAAGTATTCGGCAAGCTGTTCGTCGTCGTACACGATCTCCATGGCCCGGCCGCCCAGCACGTAGCTGGGCCGGACCACCACGGGAAAGCCGATGCGCCCGGCTGCGCAACGCGCCTCGGGCAGGGACATGACCGTGGCGTTGGCGGGCTGGCGCAGGCCCAGCTTCTGCAACAGGGCCTGGAAGCGCTCGCGGTCCTCGGCGCGGTCGATGGAGTCGGGCGAGGTGCCCAGGATGGGCACGCCCGCGCGCATCAGCGGCACGGCCAGGTTCAGCGGGGTCTGCCCGCCGAACTGCACGACGACCCCGTCGGGCCGCTCTTCCTCGATGATGTTCATGACATCCTCGTAGGTCAGCGGCTCGAAGTACAGGCGGTCGGAGGTGTCGTAGTCGGTGGAGACCGTTTCCGGATTCGAGTTGACCATGATGGCCTGCACGCCCATTTCCTTCAGCGCGAACGAGGCGTGGCAGCAGCAGTAGTCGAACTCGATGCCCTGGCCGATGCGGTTGGGCCCGCCGCCCAGGATGATGACCTTCTTGCGGGCGTCGGGCGTCACCTCGCGGCCGGTCTCGTAGGTGGAGTAGTAGTAGGGGGTGTACGCCTCGAACTCGCTGGCGCAGGTGTCCACCAGGTAGTAGGTGGGCGCGATGCCCATCTGGGTGCGCAGGGTGCGCACGTCCGATTCGGGGCGCTTCCACATTTCGGCCAGCTGCCGGTCGGAGAAGCCGTATTCCTTGGCGCGGCGCATCAGGGCCACCAGTTCCGCGTTGTCCACGGTCATGGCGTTGCCCAGGGCGAAGTCGCGCAGTTCGGCCTCCATGTCCACCAGGTCCTTCATCTGGCGCAAAAACCACGGGTCGATGGCGGTGGCCTCGTGGATTTCCTCCACGGTCATGCCGTCGAGCATGGCGTGGCGCACGTAGAAGATGCGGCGCGAGTTGGGCGTGCGCAGCTTGCGCATGATGTCCTCGCGCTCCGGCCCCTTGCAGCGGAAGGCGGAGCCGAGGCCGGGCGCGCCCACTTCCAGCGAGCGCAGGCCCTTCTGCAGCGATTCCTTGAAGGTGCGGCCGATGGACATGGCCTCGCCCACGCTCTTCATGGAGGTGGTCAGTTCGTCGCGCGCGCCGGGGAACTTCTCGAAGGTGAAGCGCGGAATCTTGGTCACGCAGTAGTCGATGGACGGCTCGAAGCTGGCCATGGTCTCGCGGGTGATGTCGTTGGGAATCTCGTCCAGCGTGTAGCCCACGGCCAGCTTGGCCGCGATCTTGGCGATGGGGAACCCGGTGGCCTTGGAGGCCAGCGCGGACGAACGCGACACGCGGGGGTTCATCTCGATGACCACCATGTCGCCGTTCTGCGGATCGATGCCGAACTGCACGTTGGAGCCGCCCGTTTCCACGCCGATCTCGCGCATGATGGCGATGGAGGCGTCGCGCATCATCTGGTACTCGACGTCGGTCAGGGTCTGGGCCGGGGCCACGGTGATGGAGTCGCCCGTGTGCACGCCCATGGGGTCGAAGTTTTCGATGGAACAGATGATGACGCAGTTGTCGGCCTTGTCGCGCATCACCTCCATCTCGAATTCCTTCCAGCCCAGCACCGACTGCTCGATCATCACCTCGTGCTTGATGGAGGCGGCGAGCCCGCGCGCGGCGATCTCTTCCAGGTCCTCCATGTTGTAGGCGATGCCGCCGCCGGTGCCGCCCATGGTGAAGGCGGGGCGGATGATCAGCGGGAAGGGCATTTCCGCGCCCAGGCGGCGCACGTCTTCCATGGTGCGGGCAATGCCGCTGGCGGGCACCTTCAGGCCGATGTTGGCCATGGCCTCGCGGAACAGTTCGCGGCTTTCCGCCTTTTCGATGACCTGCTTGTTGGCCCCGATGAGTTCCACGCCGCATTCGTCCAGCACGCCCATGGCGGCGAGGGCCAGCGCCGTGTTCAGGCCGGTCTGGCCGCCCAGGGTGGGCAGCAGCGCGTCGGGCCGCTCCTTGCGGATGATGGCGGCCACCGTCTCGGGCTCGATGGGCTCGATGTAGGTGCGGTCGGCAAGACCGGGGTCGGTCATGATGGTGGCGGGGTTGGAGTTGACCAGCACCACCTCGTAGCCTTCTTCCTTCAGGGCCTTCACGGCCTGCGTGCCGGAATAGTCGAATTCGCACGCCTGCCCGATGACGATCGGGCCGGAACCGATGACCATGATCCGCTTCAAATCGGTGCGTTTGGGCATTGGACTCTGTCTGGTAACAGGGTTGCCCCGCAGGGGCGGGAAAGAAGAGGGCTGCCGGGACAAAGGCGGGGGGAGTGTGCGGGGCGTTCCGGCGCGGCGAGGCGCGGGGGAACGGCCATCCACCCGCGATTGTTGCGGAACACGCGGGCATGAGCCCACGCGCCGTCAGCAATCCGGCTCTTATATCGCGCGCCCCGGCGCTTGGCAAGACGCGCGCGGGGTGGCGGAGAGGCCGGAAATCCGCTTTTTGACATTGATGGGAAACGGCAGCGCGAAAATCCCCCCGGCACCCCGCTGCCGCCCGGTTATCGCCCGGTCATCACCTACTCGGCCCCGCCGCCCCTTGCGCCCCACTGCCCGCCAATGCTACCGCATTGCCTTCACGGGGCCCCCGATCGATACCGGACAACGCCGGACGACGCCGGGCGTTTGCGGACCTTTCCGGACGCCACGGGCGGCGCGGGCTGGGCGGACAAGACGGGCAACACGGCTCCGGCGGGGGTTTTCCGAATTTGTCACAACCGTCGCACCCAGAACACGAGGGACAGGAACATGCTCGCGATCCTCGACTACAAGGCAGGCAACCAGACCAGCGTGCGCCGTGCGCTGGACCACCTGGGCATTCCCTGCGTCATCACGGCGGACCCGGCGGTCATCGCCGGGGCGCACGGGGTGATCTTTCCGGGCGTGGGCGCGGCCGGGCAGGCCATGAACGAACTGGTCTCCACCGGCCTGGACAAGGTGCTGAAGGACCAGGTGCAGGCGGGCAAGCCGCTGCTGGGCATCTGCGTGGGCTGCCAGATCATGCTGGACTACAGCCAGGAAAACGACACCAGGGCCCTGGGCATCGTGCCCGGCGAATGCCGCCTGTTCAACGCCGCATGGACGGAAGAGGACGGCACCCCCATCCGCGTGCCGCACATGGGCTGGAACCGCATCGTCCAGAAGCGCCCCTGCGAACTGCTGAAGGGCATCGAGCCGGAAGCGGAATTCTACTTCGTGCACAGCTACTACCCCGCCCCGCCGGACGAGTACGTCATCGCCACGTGCACCTACGGCGAGGAATTCTGCGCCGTCCACGGCGGCCCCGGCCTGTGGGCCGTGCAGTTCCACCCGGAAAAGAGCGGCCGCCCCGGCCTTGCCTTGCTGCGCAACTTCCACGCCTACTGCAAGGAGGCCAGCCGTGCTTAGCAAGCGCATCATCCCCTGCCTGGACGTCCGCAACGGCCGCCTGACCAAGGGCGTGAAGTTCGAGGGCAACGTGGACATCGGCGACCCGGTGGAAACCGCCCGCCGCTACTACGAACAGGGCGCGGACGAAATCGTGTTCTACGACATCACCGCCTCGCACGAGGACCGGGGCATCTTCCTCGACGTGGTCGAGCGGGTGGCCTCGGCGATCTTCATCCCCTTCTCGGTGGGCGGCGGCATCAACACCGTAGAAGACATGCGGGCCGTGCTGGTGGCCGGGGCCGAGAAGGTCTCCGTGAACTCCGGCGCGGTGAAGAACCCGGACATCATCAGCCGGGGCGCGGCGGCCTTCGGGTCGCAGGCCATCGTGGTGGGCATGGATGTGAAGCAGGTGGAGAAGTCCGGGGCCATCCCCTCCGGCTACGAGATCGTCATCCACGGCGGCCGCAAGTACATGGGCATGGACGCCATCGAATGGGCCAGAACCTGCGAGGCGCTGGGGGCCGGGGAGTTGTGCGTCAACTCCATCGACGCCGACGGCACCAAGGACGGCTACGAACTGACCCTGACCCGGATGATTTCCGACGCGGTGACCATTCCGGTCATCGCCTCGGGCGGGGCGGGCAGCCCGGCGCACATGTACGACGCGCTCACGAAAGGCGGGGCGTCCGCCGCGCTGATCGCCTCCATCGTGCACTACGGGCAGTACACCATCCCGGACCTGAAGCGGCAGATTTCGGGGATGGGGGCGAAGCTGCGGATGGTGTGGTAGCCCCGGCCTCCGGAAACACCGCGCCACACCTGCACAAGGATACCCGCATGTCCAACCCCGGCTATCGCGTCAAGAACACCATCACCCGGCCCGACGCCGCCCTTGTGGAAGCCTTCCGTGGCATCCCCGTGTCCAACATCGGCGACGCCATGAACCGCATGGCCTGCATGCATGCGCGCATCCGGCCCATGAACCGCGCCCCCCTGCTGGGCACCGCGCTGACGGTGCGGGTGCGCGTGGGCGACAACCTGCTGTTCAACAAGGCCATGGACATGGCCCGGCCCGGCGACGTGCTGGTGGTGAACGCCCACGACGAGCCGTTCTACTCCATCGTGGGCGGGCAGATGACCACGTGGATGAAGCGGCGCGGCCTGGCCGGGCTGGTGGTGGACGGCTGCATCCGCGATGCCGAGGAGATAGAGGCCATGGACTTTCCGGTGTACGCCACCGGCATTTCGCCCAACGGCCCGGTGAAGGAAGGCGGCGGCGAGGTGAACTTTCCCATCGCCTGCGGCGGGCTGGTGGTGAACCCCGGCGACATCGTGGCGGGCGACCGCGACGGCATCGTCGTCGTAAGCCCGGCCGACGCCCCGGCGGTGCTGGAAAAGGCCCGCGCCCTGACGGAGAAGGAGGCGCGCGTCATGGCCGCCATCGCGGACGGCACCTGGGACCGTACCTGGGTGGACGAGATGTTGCGGGCCAAGGGGTGCGAGTTCGTGGAGTAGGTGGCGTCGCCACAAGGGGCGCGCCCCTACCCCGCCCGAAAACCCCGCTCTTGCCGCCGGGCTTGAAGACCAGACGGCAGTCGCGCCGTGCATCCGCATTGACATCACACCAAGTGTGACATATATTTCCATCGCTCGGCATGCCCCGCCCTTCCTCACGCAAGGAACGCATGAAAGTCTACACGAATACCTGGTTCGCCCGTTTCGCCGGTGCACAGGCCATCACCGGCGCGGCCCTGCATGATGCGGTGGCGGACATGGACGCCGGGCGGTTCGACGCGGACCTCGGCGGGGGCGTATACAAGCAGCGGGTGGCCCGGCCGGGAGAAGGAAAATCCGGGGGCTATCGGGTCATCGTCTGTTTTCGACGGGAAGAACGGGCCTTTTTCGTCTACGGGTTTCCCAAATCGAAGCGCGGAAACATCACGACAAAGGAACGCGACAGCCTCAGGAAGCTGGCAAAAATACTTCTGTCCATGAATGACGCACAGTTGGAGGCGGAAGTCAGGGCCGGAACCTTTCTGGAAGTCCTTCGCGAGGAGTAGACCATGGCAAAGACATACAAGAGCGACGTGCTGGCGGCGGTTCACGAAACCGCGGAAGCGCTCCACGCGCACGGCGTGATCGACAAGGTCACCATGAAGGAGTTCGACGCTTCCTGCCTCGCGCCCGTGGACGGCATCACCCCGGAGGAAATCCGGAACATACGCGAACGGGCCCGGCTTTCGCAGCCCGTGTTCGCCCGGTATCTGAACGTCTCCAAGAACCTGGTCTCCGACTGGGAGCGCGGGGTGAAGAAACCGGGCGGCCCGGCCTTACGGCTGCTGGCCATCGTCAAGCACAAAGGGCTTGACGCGGTGATGCTGTAGCAACGAGGTTCACGGAGCACGCCGCGACGTTCCCTACCCACTCCCCGGCCCCTACCCCGCCCGGAACACCCCGCTCTTGCCGCCGGACTTGAACACCAGGCGGCAGTCGCGCAGCACGATGTCCTTCTGCACGGCCTTGCACATGTCGTAGATGGTCAGCGCGGCCACCTGCGCGGCGGTCATGGCTTCCATTTCCACGCCGGTCTGGCCGGTGGTGCGCACTTCCGCCTCCAGTTCGATGGAGGGGGGCGCGTCCACCACGGCAAAGCGCACGTCGGCGTAGCTGATGGCCAGCGGGTGGCACATGGGGATCAGTTCCGCCGTGCGCTTGGCGGCCATGATGCCCGCGATCTTGGCGGTGGTCAGCACGTCGCCCTTGGGCAGGGCGCGGCGCTTGAGCAGGTCCAGGGTATCGGCATTCACCTCCACCACGGCCCGCACGATGGCGATGCGCTGGGTGGGGGCTTTCGCGCCCACGTCCACCATGGTCACGCTGCCGTCCCCGGTCATGTGGCTGAAGGCCGCCTCTTCCCCGCCGGGCGTGGACAGGGCCTGGCCCATGCCCCCGGTGCATTCCAGCGCGGAGGGCGCGCCGCACCCGCAACCGCACCCGGTGTTGGGCAGGTCGGGACCTTCTTCGTCATAGTCGAGGGGATCGGGCATATCGTCGAGCCGGACGTCGGATGCGGGCGCATCGCCGCCGGGCGCTTTGGGTGTATCGGAAGACATGGGGCAACCTCCTGCCGGACGTGAAACAGGCCAGACGGATGGCCCCGGCGCGGCCCCGCGCCGACGATTCCATCCTTCTTGGCTGTAGCGCAAAACAGGACGGACGCCAATGCGGCGTCCCCCGGGCCGGGGTGGCGGGCGCACCTCGGAGGGGAGGGTGAGGGAGGAGGGCTGTTTCAGGCCACACATCTTTCCTAATTTTCCACGTCCCTGGGCACCAGCCGCATCCCCCTGCGGCACAGGGTCAGGATGTCGTCGGCGGGCAGGGGCCGGGCAAGGCAGTAGCCCTGCAAATAATCCACGCCCATGCCGCGCAGGGCGGAAAGCTGGGCCGCCGTCTCCACCCCCTCGGCCACCGTGGCCAGGCGCAGGCTGCGGGCCAGGCCCAGGATGGTCTCCACGATTTCCAGGCTGCCGCCCTCGTCCAGCAGTTCCTGCACGAAGGTGCGGTCTATCTTCAGGGCGTGGATGGGCATGCGCGCAAGATACTGCAACGACGAATACCCGGTGCCGAAGTCGTCCAGCGAGACGCGCACCCCAAGGTCGCGCAGGGTGCACAGCATGGCGTTGCCGCGCTCGTAGTTCTGCATCAGCGAGGTTTCGGTGATCTCCACTTCCAGCGCGTCCGGGGGCACGTCGTAGGCGTTCAGGCACGCGGCGATATGGCTGATGGTCTCGTCGCTGTTCAGGCAGCGGGACGAGATGTTCACCGACACCGGCAGGGTCAATCCCTCCAGCCGCCACGCGGCGTGCTGGGCGCAGGCCATTTCCACCACCAGCCGGGTTATCTCGCGGATGGAGTTGGAGCTTTCCGCCACGGGGATGAACACCGACGGCGGGGCCACCACCGCGCCGTCGCGCTCCCAGCGCAAGAGCGCCTCCACCTTGCGCACCCGCAGGGCGCGCGCGTCGGCGATGGGCTGGTACACCAGCCGGAACTCGCGCCCGGCGATGGCCGCCTTGATGTCCTGGTCCATGCGGTAGCGCCGGGTGAATTCCAGGCACTGCTCCTCGCAGAACACGGCGATGGCGTTCTTGCCCATGTCCTTGGCGCGGTACATGGCGATGTCCGCGCGCGACAGCAGTTCGTTGGCCGTCTCGCCGTCGTCGGGATACACCGACACGCCGAAGCTGGCCGTGACCGAAAAGCCCATGCCGCCGTACTCGAACGGTTCGGCAAAGGTTTCGAACAGCCGCCGCATGATGCCGTCCAGGTGGGTCTTCTCGGTGATGCCGCCCACCGCCGCCACGAATTCGTCGCCGCCCAGCCGCCCCAGGATATCGCCGGGCCGCAGGGCCGCGCGCAGCCGCCGGGCCACGTCGCACAGCAGCTGGTCGCCGGTGGCGTGGTCGTACGAATCGTTGATGAACTTGAAGCCGTCCATGTCGATGAACACCACGGCCAGTTTGTGGCCGCGCGCCGAAGCCCTGGCGATGGACTCGCGCAGCAGTTCGAAGATATGCTTGCGATTGGGCAGGCCGGTCAGGTCGTCGTGGTTGGCCTGGTAGGTGATCTGCGCTTCCTTCTGCTTGATGTCGGTGATATCCGAGAACACCCCCACGCAGTTCAGGATCACCCCGGCCTCGTCGCGGATGGACACCAGGCTCAGCCACTGCGGAATCTGCCAGCCGTCGCGGTGCGGCCCGCGCGTCTCGCCGATCCACGAACCGTGCTCCAGCATTTCGTCCCACACGCTGCGCGTGCCGCCCACCGGCACCATGCCCAGGGCCGGGGACAGCCGCCCCGCCATGGACTGCGCGTCCACGCCGGTGATGCGCTCGAAGGCCGGGTTCACGGCCACCACCATGCCCGAGCCGTCGGTGATGAAGATGCCCTCCACCGCGTGGGTGAACACCTCGCCCATCAGGTGCAGCCTGGCGTTGGCGTCGCACAGTTGGGCGGTGCGCTCGCGCACGCGGCGCTCCAGTTCGCGGTGGGCCTCGTTCAGTTCGCGCTGCGAGGCCTCCAGCAGGTCGAGCATGCCGTTAAAGGAATTGGCCAGCCCTTCCAGTTCGTCGCCGGTGTCGATCCGGATGCGCTGGCCCATGTTGCCGGGGCCGATGGAACGCACCCAGCCCGACAGGCGCAGCACCGTGCGGGTCACCGTGCGCGACAGCAGCAGCGCGGTGGCCAGGGCCACCAGCAGGGCCATGACCGTCAGCGCGCCGATGTGCCACCACGCGGCGCGCTGCTCCGCCCGGTAGCCGTCCAGGGCAAGGCCCACGGCCACCGTGCAGATGGAAATGCCCGCCCGCTCCACGGGCAGCACGTGATGGTACACCTCCGGTTCGGCGGCCTCGGCGGGGCGGACGGCGTCCGCCTCCTCCGTCACCGGGGGCAACCCCCGGCGGAAACCGCCGACTTGTGTCGGCGGCACCGGCTGCACGGCGCTGCCGGCCGGCCGGAACACCCAGCCGCCGCGGCGGAACACCAGGGCCGAGCCGTCCGCCCGGGTGACCACGATGTATTCCAGCCCCGGCTGCCGCCGGAGCACGCCGGTGCAGTGGTCCACCAGCGCGGCGTAGTCTTCCGCGGCCAGGGCGGTGGCGGCCACCTCGGCCACCGACGAGGCCAGCTTGTCGGCCTGCGATTCCATGCCCCGGCGCAGCACCCCCTGCTGATAGGGGATGATCATGCCCAGAATGGCCGCGATGATGGCCAGCCCGGCCACGAAGGCCAGCCCGCCCGCCTTGAGGGCGATGCCGAACCCAGAACGGGGGCGGCGCGGACGGGGAGCCACGTGAAGGGCCGGGTCAGGGACAGGACGGGGGGCGGCGCCGTCGGCCTGCACGCCGGGGGCGTCGGCCGCCGCGATGACGGGTGGGGGCGTGCTCATGGTTCCACCAGGCGGCGCGCGGGTTCGATGGCCTCGGGCCGGAACGGCGCGATGCCGTCCAGTTGCAGCAGAAGCAGCATCTGCCTGCCCCACGGGTTGTCCGAAAGGCCCAGCCCCAGTTCCGCATAGCGCGGCGCCAGCGAAGGATCCACGGACGGCGCGAGGCACATCACGAAATCTATGAGCGGCGGCGAAACGGCCACGCGCTCCACCTGCGCCTCGATCTGGGGGTTCAGTTCGGCCATGATGCGCAGCGACCGCTCGGTGACGACGCAGGCCGGGGCCTGGCCGAAAAAGACGGGCAACAGCACGCGCGAGGGCTGCACCTCGTACGTCATGGACGCGAAATGCCGGGCCGCCGGGGGCAGCCCCTGGTCGCGCAGCAGGCGTTCCACCCAGCGCGCGGGCAGGCTTTCCTGTCCCAGGGACATGGCCTGCACCAGCAGGCGCGCCCCGCGCAACTGCCCGATGCTGGTGACGCCCGACCCCCTGGGCACCACCAGCACGTAGCGTTCGCCGAATTCTCCGTCGGTGACGGGCACGCCGAAGGGCTTCAGGTCCATCTCGCGCGAGAGCAGCAGGTAGTCCACGGTGGGCAGGTGCACCACGTCCAGTTGGCCGGACAGCAGCGCCGCGCGGATTTCGCCCCGCGAGGCAAAGGCGGACAGGCGCACGCCAAGGCCACGCTCCGTCTCCACGTAGCGGCGCGCCCACATCTGCACGGCCAGGGCCACGTCCTTGCGGTCCACGCCGGGCAGGAAATATTCCACGTAGCCAAGGCGCAGTTCCGCCGGGGCGGCGTGCGCGGGCGCGGCGGGGGCCACGGCGCACAGCAGCATCAGCAGTGCCGCCAGACACGGCAGCGCGCTGCCGTATCCGCCATATCGGTCAGCCCTGACTGACAGGACTGACAGGACTGGCCGGACGGGCCTGACGGGCCGGGCGGGCCTGAGGGAGAATTCAGGGCAGCGCGCGGACGCCATAGCCCACCTCTCGCAGGTGTTCGAGGATTTCCGTGCCCGCCACCAGGTTGCGCGCGGCGGCCGCCGCCTGCGCATCGTACAGGGCGCGCAACCGCGCCGCGCGCACCATGGATTCGTAGATCTGGGCTTCCAGCAGTTCACGGGTGTCCACCAGCCCGTCGCGGTAGGCGCGCTCGGTAAGGGCGCGGCTTTCCAGGGCCACGGCCACGGTCTCCGCGCCGATGGCGGCCTGCCGGGCGGCGCGGCGCTCTTGCAGCACGGCGTCCTTCACGCGCAGGGCCACGCCCTCGCGCAGCAGCACCCGCTGGTGGGCCAACTGGCGCAGCCGGGCACGCATTTCCTCCACCCGCGCCCGGGTGCGGAAGCCTTCGAACAGCGGCAGTTCCACGGTCAGGCCGGTGGCGCCGTGGGTGCGTTCGCCCTCGGCCACCAGACCGCCGTCGTAGGAATTGGTCACCGTGGACAGGGTGCCGAACAGCGAGACCACGGGCAGGTATTCTCCGGTGGCGTCGTCCAGCCGGGCCTCTGCCGCGCGCACCCCGGCGTCGAAACGGACCAGGTCCAGGTTCAGGCGGTAGGCGTCGGCCACGGAATCCTCCAGCACGCCGGGGTCGGGCGCGGCGGGCAGTTCCGTGTCCGCCACCCGCACCCGGCCGTCCCACGGCAGGCCCATGGTGTTGGCCAGGGCCGATTCGGCCAGCTCCACGTTGGATTCCAGTTCCGCCAGTCGGGTCCGCATGCCGGAAACGGCCACCCGGGCGCGCAGCCAGTCGGTCTTGCACACCCGCTGCGAACCGCCCCTGTAGAAATGTTCGGTCACGTCGCGGGTGGCCTCGAACCGCTGCACCGTCTCGCTCCCCAGGTCGCGCAGGGCTCGCGCCAGAACCACCCCGTGGTAGCGGACGGTCACGTCGTGCACCAGTTGCAGGGCTGTCTGGCGCACGTCGCCCGCCGCCGCGTCGTGCCCGGCCACGGCCCCGCGCACGCGGGCCTCGCGGCGGCCGCCGTCGTACAGCAGAAGGCCCAGGTCCGCCCGGAACTCCCCGATGTCGCGGTCGGCAAGGCGGATGCGCCGCTCGGGCACGGTGGTGCGCATGGTCATGGGGCCGCCGCCCATGTCCACGGTGTAATCGAAGGAATCTTCCGGATAGACGAAGACCGGGTCACGATCCAGTCTCGTCCGGATGGAGGATACGGTGAGTTGCGGCCAGTAGGCCGAAAGGGCCTGGCGATGCTGGGCCTCGGCTATGGCCAGCCCCTCGCGCGCGGCGGCCGGGCTCGCATTGTTGCGCAGGGCCACGGCAATACACTGGTCCAGCGTCAGGGGCTGGGCTGGTGACGGGTCCGGTGACTGGGCCGTGGGCTGCTGCGTTGGCTGCACCGGGGGCTGGTCCGCGTCACCCGCCGCTGCCGTGGCCGCGCCAAAAGGGATGAGCCACAACAACGCCGCCAGCAGCAGCGCCGCCAACTTTGCCCGCAATGGCGCCCCGGCCCTCCGGCCATGCCCCCCGCGCCGCGCCTGTGCCGCCGCCCCGCCGGGAATGCGGCTGTGGGAGCGGCGGGGATGCGGCGGGGCTGGGTTCATGTCGGGACACTTCCTTGCGGATGCGAAGGTGCTGCGGCAGACGCGGGAAACTTCCGGCGGCACCGCCGTGCGGGGCACGGCGACCCCTTGGGGCTGTAAGGCGCGCACCCACCATCCCCATGCACGGGGACCATGCATGCTGGTTGGTTGATTAGTGACATGGCCCTTCGCAGGCCGTCAAGATTGCGGGAGGGATTTATGGGGGATTTTATGGGTGTTCCCCTATATTGTGGTAGGCAAATCCCCCATGCGGATGCGGGCAGCAGATGTGCGGATCAGACGCTGAAGCCGCCCCGCACGCTGCGCACGTCCTCCACGGTGGCGAAGCAGCCGGGGCACAGTTCGCGGCACAGGGCCAGCAGTTCGCGCGAACGCCTGCGGGGCGACACCACGCGGATCAGGTCCACGTCGCTGCTGCCCCCCGCGCCCGGCAGGGTGGTGGCCCCGAAGCCCGCCTGGCGGATGGCGCGGGCCATGGCCTCGCCGCTGGGGGTCACGATATTGACGACCACCACGCCGAGGGCCATGCGCTCCTCGATGACCATGCCCAGCAGGATGCCCGAACTGTACCCGGCGGCGTAGGCGAAGACGTTGGCCAGGTGGTCCAGATGGCTCATGACCTGCGAGACGGCGAACACCCAGATGAGTATCTCGAAGAATCCCACCAGCGCGGCCACCGGGCGGATGCCCCGCATGACCAGTACCGAGCGGACCGTGCCCAGGGCCACGTCCGCGAGGCGCAGCGCGAAGATCAGCAGCGCGCCGGCGATGTCGATGTCCAGATGCCACATGTCGCCCTCCATACGGGGCTGGCCGACCCGGGCCAGCGAAAACAAAGACCCGGCGCGCCGTGCCTGTGGCGTGCCGGGGACATCCCGACGGGGAAAGGGTCGGGGCTCGATAGCAGTGTACCAGAAGGCCGCCGCAAAAGCCAATCCGCCGCGCCGGGCGCGAAACCAGCCGCCGGACGCCGTCCCCGGAAACGGCGTCCGCCCCCGGCGCGGACACCGGGGGCGGACGAAACATCGGTCGCGCAAGAGGGCCGTTTATTCCATGCCCATGGCCTTGCCAATCTTCCGCGCCACCTTCTTGACCTTCTCGAAGGGCTTGCCTTCCTCCAGCTTGGCGAACTCGCGCAGCAGTTCTTCCTGCTTCTTGGAAAGGCTGGTGGGCGTCAGCACGCGCACCTCCACCAGCAGGTCGCCCTTCTGGTGATGGCCGAGGTAGGGCAGGCCCTGGTCGGTCAGGCGGAACACCTCGCCGCCCTGGGTGCCCCTGGGGATTTCCAGGGTCACCGGGTCGTCGAGGGTGGGCACCTCGATGCGGTCGCCCAAGGCGGCCTGCACGAAGCTGATCTCGTGGGTGATCACCAGGTCCTGGCCCTGGCGGCGGAAGGTCTTGTCCTGCTCCACGCTGACGACCACGTACAGGTCGCCGGGCGGGCCGCCGTGCAGGCCCGGTTCGCCCTCGCCGCGCAGGCGCAGGCGGTTGCCGGTGTCCACCCCGGCGGGAATGCGCACGGCCAGTTCGCGCACCTGTTGCAGGATGCCCGCGCCCTTGCACTTGGGACAGGGGGTGGGGATGACCTGGCCCTCGCCCCGGCACACGGGACACGGCACGGCGATCTGGAAGAAGCCCTGGCTCTGGCGGATCTGCCCGCTGCCGCCACAGTGGCGGCAGGTTTCGGGCCGCGTGCCGGGGGCCGCGCCGGAACCGCCGCACTCGTCGCAGGCCGCCTTCTTGGGCAGGCGCAGGGTGACCTCGTCGCCCTTGGCGGCCTGGCGGAAGGAGATGGACAGGTTGTAGCGTAGGTCGGCCCCGGCCTGGGGACGCGGGCCGCGCATGCGCGACGAACCGGTGGCGAACCCGAAGAGATCGCCGAAGATGTCGCTGAAGTGGGCGAACACGTCCTCGGCATTGGCGAAGCCGTGGCCACCGCCGTTGCCGTTGAGGCCCGCGTGGCCGAACCGGTCGTACCGCGCGCGCTTGTCGGCGTCGCGCAGCACGTCGTAGGCCTCGGCGGCCTCCTTGAACTTCTGCTCGGCCTCGGGGTTGTCCGGGTTGCGGTCGGGGTGGTACTGGAGCGCAAGCTTGCGGTACTGCCGCTTGATCTCGTCCTCCGACGCGTCCCGGCCCACGCCGAGCACCTCGTAATAGTCGCGCTGGCTCATGGCTGGCTATTCGGCCCGGACGTCGTCCTCGGTCTCCACGTAGCGCGCCTCTTCATCGGGCAGCACCTTGCCGGCGGCGATCTCGCGCAGGGCGGTCACCACTTCCTTGTTGCGCGAATCGACCAGCGCCTCGTACCCTTCGCGGTACTGGCGCACGCGCTTGATGGCCATCTGCACGAGAAGGAAGCGGTTGTCGACGCGTTCCTGGCAGTCTTCGACGGTAATGCGGGCCATGGGAGCTCCTTGCGGAAAGGATTGGGCGCTGCGGCGCGGGCGCGCGCAACGCCTCTTTCAGGTAATGCGGCAGGGCCGGTTGTCCAGTACCCCGCGCGGATTCCGGCGGGGGGACGATGGACTTCCGGCACATGGGCGGTGCGCGGGCGCACTACGCCAAGCTGTGCAACATACCCGTCCCGTCAAGGCGCGTCAAGCGCCTCCACGCTACGGCGATGGCGGGGCACCTGGCCTGAATATCATATGATGCGCCGTCCGGCGCCCGGCGCGGGTCAGCGGTTGCTTCCGCCCCCGTGCCGGGGTATCGGGGGGCGGCCCGGCGGATCCTTTCCGCCTCGCGCCCGCCCGGCCACGGCCACGCGGCGCCCCTCTCCCGCCACCCCGCCGCCCCTGTCCCATTGACGCCACCCCGCCAGACGGAGAATCCATGCCCCGCGAAAAACTGTCCTACGCCCAGAAGCAGTGCGTCACCGCCGCAGGCAAGCTGATGCAGCAGACCGCCATGATCCACCCCGGCGCGCGCATCGGCGTGGCCGTCTCGGGCGGCATGGACAGTTGGGTGCTGTTGCAGGTGCTGAAGCTGCGCCAGCGCATCGTGCCCTTCAGGTTCGAGATCATGGCCCTGCACGTGAACCCCGGCTTCGACCCGCACAACCACGCCGCCCTGCTGCCCTGGCTGCGCGCCAACGGCGTGGCCTCGCACATCGAGGTCACCGACCACGGCCCGGTGGCCCATTCGCCCGCCAACCTGCGCAACTCGCCCTGCTTCTACTGCGCCAAGCTGCGCCGCACCCGGCTGTTCGAACTGTGCAAGCAGTACGGGCTGACCCACCTGGCCTTCGGGCACAACTCCGACGACCTGGTGACCACCTTCTTCATGAACCTGGTCCAGACCGGACGGGTGGACGGCATGTCCATGAAGGAAGCCTTTTTCGGCGGCAGGCTGACGGTGATCCGCCCCATGATGCTGGTGGAGAAGCCGGTCATCGCCCGCGCGGTGAAACAGTGGAACCTGCCCGTGTGGACCAACCCCTGCCCGTCGGCCTTCGATTCGCGCCGCAGCGAGATGACCGCCGAGGTGAAGGAGTTGTGCAAGGGCAGCAAATTCGCGAAAGCAAACATTTTCAACGGGTTGATCCGCTGGCAGCTTGGGTTGACACCCTCGGACCAATAACGCTAGACAACCCGTTAGGCTCTACGCCCAGCCACGGCGCGCCACCCCACCGCCACGCTGCGGCATGCGCCGCCCAACGTCTCCCCCGCCCGTACAACGCCCTAACCCCAGGACCACGCCCGACACATGCTGCTCGGCAAGTACCACATCGTCATCCTCAAGGAGCGCGACGGCGCCCACCGCAACCTGCGCATGCGCGGGTGGTTCGGTTTCGCCGTGGTCTGCCTGGGGCTGGCGCTGGCCGGGACGAACGTGTGGCTGTGGGGCTTCTACTCCGAAAACCTGGCCCTGCAACGCCGCCTGGCCGAGGCCGAGCGCACGGTGGAGGAGCAGAACGGGCAGATGCTGAACATGGTGGGCAAGGTGCGCACCCTGCAGGCCGACCTTTCGCGCGTGCAGCAGTTCGACTCCAAGCTGCGCCTGATGATGAACATGGAGAAGGACGCCGGCGAAACCGCCTCCATGGGCGGCTCGCGCTCCGAAGACTTTTCCAAGAGCTACCTGCCGCTGCATCGCCAGGAACTGCTGGCCCGCAAGATGCACAGCTTCCTGCAACAGCTTTCCACCGACGTGCGGCTGGAAGAGGTGCGCCAGCAGGAACTGGTGCGCGCCCTGCGCGAAAACCGCGAAGTGCTGGCCGCCACCCCCTCCATCTGGCCCGCCGACGGCTACATTTCCTCCACCTTCGGCATGCGCGCCTCGCCGTTCACCGGCAAGGGCGAGTTCCACAAGGGCATCGACGTCATCAACCGCCCCGGCACGCCCATCTACGCCCCGGCGCGCGGCACCGTCACCCTCGCCGGGGTGGACGGCGCCTACGGCAACTGCGTGGTGCTGCAACACGGCGGGGGGCTTTCCACCCGCTACGCGCACATGCAGCGCTTCGTGCTGAAGGAAGGCCAGACCGTCAACCGGGGCGACCTGATCGGCTACATCGGCAACTCGGGGCGCAGCACCGGCCCGCACCTGCACTACGAGGTGCGCCTGAACGGGGTGTGCGTCAATCCCATGCGCTACATCCTCAACTAGGCGCGCCCGGCTTCGGCCCTGTGCAGCAGCGGCATCCGGCCCGCCTCCTCACCCTCTTTCCCCGCACCTCATGCCGCACATTTTCGACACCCCCTTCGCGTGGGACATCGAGTGGCTGCTGCGCGTCAACGTGGAATGGCGCAACGCCGCGCTGGACCTGCTGATGCCGCTCATTTCCAGCACCCTGCTGCTGTGGGTGATCATCGCCGCCTGCGCGGCGCTGTATCTGGCCCGCACGGGCAGGGACGGGCTGCGGCCGCTGCTGGCCCTGCTGCTGGTGGTGGGCATTGCCGCCGGACTGGCCGACGCTTCCAGCAACGTGTTCAAGAAGGCCACCGACCGGGTGCGCCCGCTGAAGGCCCTGCCGCTGGTGCACCACCGCGACGACGGCCAGTGGAAGCAGAACCCCGCCGACTTCGTCCAGCGCAAGAACAAGGGCGATTCCTTCGTCTCGGCCCACGCGGCCAACACCATGGCCGTGGCCGTGGCGCTGTACGCCATGCTGCCCGGCCTTGGCGCGGCCTTTCCCCGCAAACGGGCAACAGCCGTCCCGGCCCCCCCATCCCCGGACGCCCCGGCCGCACCCCGCACCCCGAGTGTTTTCAACGCACGGACGCTGGTCTTTTTGCTGCCGCTGGTGGTGGGCTACTCACGCCTGTACCTTGGCAAGCACTACCCTTCCGACGTGCTGGGCGGCTGGCTGGTGGGCGCGCTTGCCGGATGCGCGGCGGCATGGGCGTGGCGGCTTGCCACCGGACAGCGCCACGCGGCCTGACCCCCGGCGCACCGCGCCGGATTCCCCTCAAAACGCCAGCGGGCGGGACATTGCTGTCCCGCCCGCGTTCTTTTTGGAAAACCAGCCCTATCCTGCCGCCAACCCCTGCAACTGCGCGAACGAATCGGCCAGCGGCGCGGCGTCGGTCACGTCCTGGCGCAGGAAGGCGTTGATGGGGCCGTTCATGGCGATGGCCTTGTCGATGTCCGGGTTGCTGCCCTGCGCGTAGGCCCCGATGTTGATCATGTCCTCGGCCTTGCGGAAGGTGGCCAGGTGCCGGGTGATCACCCGGCCCGCGTCCACCACGTTCCTGGCGCAGATGTCGCTGCGCAACCGGCTGATGGAGCGCAGCACGTCGATGGCGGGAAAGTGCCCCAGGTCGGCCAGGTCGCGGGTGAGCACGATGTGCCCGTCCAGGATGGAGCGCACCGCGTCGGCGATGGGTTCATTGAAATCGTCGCCGTCCACGAGCACGGTGTAGACGCCGGTGATGGTGCCCTTCTCGCTGCGGCCCGCGCGTTCCAGCAGCTTGGGCAGCTGGGCGAACACGGTGGGGGTGTAGCCCTTCGTGGTGGGCGGCTCCCCCACGGCCAGGCCCACCTCGCGCGCGGCCATGGCGAAGCGCGTCACCGAGTCCATCATCAGCAGCACGTCCTTGCCCTGGTCGCGGAAATGTTCGGCCACGGCGGTGGCGGCATAGGCGGCGCGCATGCGCACCAGCGGGGACTGGTCGGAGGTGGCCACGACGAGCACGGACCGGGCCATGCCTTCCGGCCCCAGGTCCTTTTCCATGAACTCCACCACCTCGCGGCCGCGTTCGCCGATGAGGCCGATGACGTTCACGTCGGCCACGGTGTAGCGGGCCATCATGCCCATGAGCGTCGATTTGCCGACGCCCGACCCGGCCATGATGCCCACGCGCTGCCCCTTGCCCAGGGTGAGCAGGCTGTTGATGACCCGCACGCCCACGTCCAGCGGGTCGGAAATGCGCGGCCGGGCCAGCGGGTTGGGGGGCGAGGCGTACAGGGGGGCGAAGTCGGTGGTGGGCACGGGTGCGCCGCCGTCCAGCGGCGCGCCGAAGGCGTCGAAGGCGCGGCCAAGCAACGCGTCGCCCACGGGAAAGACGGGGGGCAGGCTGGTGTTGCGGATGAGGCTGCCGGGGCGGATGCCGCGCAGGTCGCCATAGGGCATGAACAGCAGATGGCCGTCCCGAAAGCCCACCACCTCGGCGGCGATGCCCTCGCCCGTGGCGGAGGCGGCGGGGACGCCGCCGGTTCCGGGCTCGCACCCTTCGGGCAGCATGTGGCACACCGCGCCCAGCGGGGCCTTTATGCCGCAGCCTTCGGCGACCAGGCCCACCACCTTGGTGACCTTGCCGTAGGTCTGCATGGCCTGCACCTCGCCCATCAGGCGCAGGCAGGCGGCCGGGTCCAGTCCGGACAGGCGGCTTTCGTGGGTGCCGTCAGGCGGGGCCAGGGGCGGGGTCACGGGCGGTCCCCAGACAGGGGCGCGGGCAAGGGCACGGACGAGGTCATGGGCGATCCTCGGGCAGGGCCAGCCCGGCCAGCACCTCTTCGATGATCCGGCGGCGGGTCTCTATGGTGTTGTCCACCATGCCGTCGCGGCTTTCCACCACCATGCCGCCGGGGCCGATGGCGGCGTCGCCGCGCACGTTCCAGGCTTCCAGGCCGGGGAAGCGCTCCTTGGTGGAAGCGATGATGTCGGCCACGGCCGGTTCGTCTTCCGGGTTCACGCGCACGGTGAGCGTGCGGCGGTTTTCCAGCGCCTGCACCGACTTCACGAACAGCGTTTCGAGCACGGCGGCGCGCTCGGCGTCCACCGCCAGGCCCACGCTGCGCTCCACCGCCGCGCGCAACAGGCCCACCAGGTCGCCGCGCCACGCGGCGAAGATGGACGAGCACTGCCCCTGGATGGCGGAAAGCACGGCGGACACCGATTCCCCCATGGCCGCGCGGAACTCCTCCAGTTCGCCGTGGGCCTGGGCCATGCCCGCCTCGTAGCCCTCGTCATGGGCAGCGGCGCGGATGACCTCGGCCTCCATGCGGGCCTGGGCCAGCACGTCGTTGGCCTTGGCCAGCACGTCGCGCGCCATAGCCTCCGCCCTGGCGCGCACGCGGTCCATGTATTCCGCCTCGGTGCGTTCGTCCCACAGCATGCGTGGGTTGGCGCCCTCCACGCCGGCCAGGGTGGTCTCGGCGAAGGGGCTGGGGCCCATGAAGATGGTGCCCCACCGTTCCGGCTTGCCGGAATCAGACGAAGACATCCCCGCCTCCGCGGCCCACGATGATGCGGCCCTCGGTTTCCAGCCTGCGCACCGTCTTCACGATGTTCTGCTGCGCGCCTTCCACGTCGGACAGGCGGGTGGGGCCCATGATCTCGAGGTCTTCGCGGATCATGGTGGCCGCGCGTTCCGACATGTTCTTGAAGAACTTCTCCTTCAGGTCGTCGGAGGAGCCGCGCAGGGCCATGGTGAGGTCCTCGTTGGAGATTTCCTTGAGCAGTTCGCGGATGCCCCGGTCGTCCAGCGCCTTGACGTCCTCGAACACGAACATGAGGTTGCGGATGTCTTCGGCCATCTGCGAGGACTCTTCCTCGATCTCGGCCAGCACTTCCTCTTCGGTGGCGCGGTCCACGGCGTTGAGGATCTCGGCCACGGAGGGCACGCCGCCCACCTTCTTGCCTTCCTTGCCGCCCATGGCGATGAGCTGGCTTTGCAACACCTTGTCCACTTCCATCAGCATGTCCTCGGGCACGGCTTCCAGCCGGGCGAGGCGCATGAGCACCTCGGGCCGCACGCCCGAGGGCAGGTTGGTCAAAAGTTCCGCGGCCTTGTCCGGGTGCAGGTGCCCCAGGATCAGCGCCAGGGTCTGGGGGTGCTCGTTGCGCAGGATCTGGGCCAGCAGGCGCGGGCTGACGTTGCCCAGCTCGCGGAAGGGCGCGGGCCCGGAATCCAGGTTCAGCGAGTCCATGATGTACTTGGCGGTCTCGCTGTCCAGGTTCTTCATGAGCATGCGCTTCACGGCCTCGGTGCCGCCCGCGATCATGTCCTGGCCGGTGACCAGGGCGGTGTGGAAATCGCGCAGGACTTCCTCCACCAGTTCCTTGGGCACGGTGTCGAGTTCGACGATGGCCTTGGAGACAGCCGCGATTTCCTGTCGTTCCATGCGCTTGAAGATTTCGGAGGTGAACTTGTCACCCAGCGCGAGAAGCAGGATCGCCGTCTTCTGGGGCCCCTTAAGCTGCTCCAACCTTTGATCCGTCGCCATGCTTCAGCCAGCTCCTGATGATGCTCACGGCCTGGTCCATGTTCTGTTCGGCCATCTGCAGGGCGTGAGCCTTGATGTCCTCGATCTTCTTCAACGCATCCAGCGCGTCCATCTCCTCGTCGCCCTCGATGAGCGCAAGGCGCTCCTCGCCTTCGGGCAGACCTTCCAACCCTTCGATCATCTCTCCCTCCACGCGGGGACGGATCATGGCGAGCACCACCGGCCGCACCACCAGCACCAGGAACAGGAAGACTAGCAGGGCGTTGAGCAGCGGCTTGCCCAGGCGCAGGGCGTAGTCCATGACCAGTTGGGGCAGGCTCGATTCCTGGGGCGCGTCGGGACCGCCGAACGAAATGCTGCTGACCTCTATGGTGTCGCCACGCGCGCGGTCGTAGCCCACGGCGTTGCCCACCAACTGGCGGATGCGCTCCACGTCCTCGGCCTTGCGGGGCACGAAGGCCCACTGGCCGTCCGCCCCCTTCTCATACGTGCCGTCCACGATCACCGCAACGGTCAGGCGCGAAACGTCGCCCACCTGGGCCACGATGTTCTGCTCTTCCTTGTTGATCTCGTAGTTGGTGGTGCGGGTTTCGCGGCTGCCTTCCTGGGTGGACGCGCCGCCGGTGGGCGAATCGCCCCGGAAGTTGGCGTCGGGCACGCCCGCTTCGAGGTTGGAACGGCCGCGCTGCGATTCCTCGCTGCGCTGCTCGCTGCGCACCACGGTCTTTTCCGGGTCGTACAGTTCCTTGCGGATGGTGCGCTGGCTGAAGTCGAGGTCGGCGTTGACCTTGGCGATGACCTTGCCCGCGCCGATGACCGGGTAGAGCAACTCCTCGATGCGGCGCTCAAGGGTCTGCTGCATGCGCAGCTTGTGCTCCAGCTGGGTGGTGGTCATGCCGTCCACGCTGCCGTCCTCGACCGGGGAGTACAGGATCTTGCCGCCGGTGTCGGTGACCGACACCTTGTTCTTGTCCAGCCCTTCCACGGCCATGACCACCAGGTTGACGATGGCCTGCACGTCCTTGGGTTCCAGCTTCTTGCTGCTGTCGCGCAGCTTCAGCACCACCGAGACGGACGGCTTCTGCTGCTCTTCGATGAACAGGCTGCGGTGCGGGATGACCAGGTGCACCCGCGCGCTCTCCACGTTGGGGAATTCCGAGATGGTGCGCGAAAGTTCGCCCTGCAGGGCGCGCTGGTAGTTGATCTTCTGCACGAAGTCGGTCTGGCCCACCTTGACCTGGTCGAAGATCTCGAAGCCGATGCCCTGGCCCACCAGGCCGCCTTCGCCGGCCACCTTCAGCCGCAGGTCGTACACCTTGTCGGCGGGCACGGTGACCGTGGCGCCGCCGTTCTCCAGCTTGTACGCCACCTTGTCGGCCTGCAGCATCTTGACCACGCGACTGGCGTCCTCGGGCGGCAGGTTGGAGTACAGCACCCGGTAGTCGGGCTGGTTGATCCAGAACACCAGGCCGAAGAACACGGCCACGACCGCCACGCCCAGACCGGCGATGAAGATGCGCTGCGAGGTGGAAATGCGTGCCCAGAAGCCCTTGGCCTTCTGGACGACGTCTGCGAGAGCGGGAGCCATGTGTTCTTCCTCCGGAATCGTCTCTGGCGAGTGGTCGCGGGCGAGCGGTCGTGATGCGGGGGGCTAGAGCCGGGCGCTTGGCGCGGCCGGATTTCCGTTCTCCGGCGGGAGCCATCGCGCCGGGGCATTCGGATGATTCCCGTCGCCTGCCGGGCGCCCCGATCTGTCGGATTTCCGTTCTCCGGCGAGGAAGGCGAGCCTTTTACGAAGGGAGCGTACTCTTATCGTACGTGACCGGAGTAAAAGGCGATGCCTGACGACGCCGGAGGGCGGAAGGCCGGCAGATCACTAGAATTGGATGCGACTAAGTTCCTTGTACGCCTCCATGACCTTGTTCCGCACGGCGGAGGTCATGTTCACGGCAAGACCGGCCTTCTGCAGGGTGATCATCAGTTCGTGCACGTTCTGGGTTTCGCCGGACGCGAACGCCTGGATCATCTGCGACTTTTCGGTCTGCATGTCGTTGACCTTGGTCAGCGACTCGGAAAGCGTGTTGGTGAACGACTTGGCCTGGACGCCCGAGGCCGTGGGCGCGGCGGTGGCGCGGGTGGCCTGTTCGGCCTTCATGAAGTTGCCGAGGGCGTTGGAGTACGCCTTCAGCCCTACTGCCTGGATGCTCATGGCCGTGTCTCCCTGCCGCCGGCTATCGGCTGATCTCGAGGGCCTTGGTGTACATGGCCTTCACGGTGTCGATGGTGGTCACGTTGGCCTCGTAGCCGCGCTGGGCGGTCATCAGGCTGGCCATTTCCTCCACCACGTTGATGTCCGGGTAGGCGACGAAGCCGTCCTGGTCCGCGTCGGGGTGGCCGGGTTCGTACACGCGCTTCAGGGGGCGCGAGTCGGTGGCCACGTGCATCACCCGCACGCCCTTCAGTTCGCGGTCCAGGGCGCCCTGCATGTGCTTGGCGAAGGGGTCGTCGATGTCCTGCGCCGCCATGACGGTGGTCTTGCGCCGGTAGGGACCGCCCTGCTCGGTGCGGGTGGTCTTCACGTTGGCGAGGTTCATCGAAATGATGTTCATGTTGGTGCGTTCCGCATTGAGCGCGGAAGCGCCGATGTCGATGGCGGTCATGAAGTCCATTACTTCTGCCCTTCCTGTATGATGTTCTTGACGCCCTCGAAGTTGCCGCGAATGACGGTGGAGAGGGCGGTGTAGTGCAGCGAGTTCTTGGCCATCTTGGCCATTTCCTTGTCCAGGTTCACGCGGTCTTCGCCGTGGATGACGCGCGGCTTGGCCGCCTTTTCCCAGTCGGCGCTGAACCCGTCGGGACTGAACTCGGAGGGCATGTGGTTTTCCTCGGTGCGGGTCATCCGCCCCTTGGCGTCCAGCCCCAGCGCCGCCTGCAACTGCTTCTCGAACTCCAGCTCGCGCGGCTTGTAGCCGGGCGTCCGGACGTTGGCGATGTTGCTCATGACGACATTCTGACGCTGGAGCTGCATGTCCATGACCTTGCCGACAAGGTTCACATGCGTTTCGTACAGGCTTTTCATGCGGGATTCCTCCCCGTTCGCCCCCGGGGCGTGCGCCGCGCGGGGGGTGGTGGCCGCCGGTGCGGCCCGTGGATGCACCCCCGCTTGAGCAAGAGGCGTTCCAGTGCATGAAACTTTTTTCATTCAGCACTGTTGCATGAAAAAATGCGGTTTTTTCCGGCCCTGGCCCGCCGGAATGACGACGCCGCCCGGCCATCTCGCGGATGGCTGGGCGGCGTCGTCATCGTGAAGGCCATGGCGGCAGGATTTGCCCCCCGCGCCGGGCAGGGGGGACGGCAAACCGGCGCTTTGTGCCCCCGCGCCCGGCGGACAGGACGGGCAGGGCTGGACCATCACCCGGCTTAACGATTACAAATACATCTTATATGTCCACATGTTGCGCATGCCACCCTGTTCTGTCAAAATGGCGTGGCATGCGGTTTGCTATGCCCGTGGCGCCCACGAAAACTCCGCAGCCAGCAATGGCACGCATCGTGCTTGGCGGAGGACATGGGCACAGCTTTCCCGGGAGCGTTCGCGAAACCGACGGGCGAACCGCTCCGGCGCCGCCAGCAAGGCGCCCGCCCCGCGCAGCGCGGGGCGACCCAGAAGCGAAATGCCTTACGGCATGGAGGGGAGAACATGAGCAACCATCTCGACTACGAAATCAACAAGGAACTGGGCGAGTGCTACCTTTTCATGGGTGACCTGGAAAAGGCCGAGGAATACTACCGCAAGGCCGCCGGAAGCAACGGCGTGCATCCGGACCCGTACCTCGGGCTCGCCACCATCGCCGTGCAGCGCGGCAACCTCGAGGCGGCCCTGGTGCTGTACCGCAAGGCCGCCGGCATCGAGGCCAACGACAAGTCGCTGGCGGGCATGGGCCTGGTGGAAATGGAAACCGGCGCGCACGCCGAGGCCTTCGAGCACTTCGTGGCCGCGCTGGGCATGAACCCCGGCAACCTGGTGGCCATGAACGGCCTGCTGCGCCTCGGCTACCACCTTGGCCGCATCGACGAAGTGGTGGCCCACCTGCGGGCCTTCCTGGAACTTTCCCCCGAAAAGGACAACGTGCGCTTCTCGCTGGCCGGGTGCCTGATCTCCCTCGGCCGCAAGGACGAGGCGCGGGCCGAGCTCGAGACCATTCTCGACCGCACGCCCGACCACGCCGACGCCCGCGAGATGTACGCCCTGATCGGGTAGCCGCGCCTGCCGCCGCCAGGCGGCCGCCACGGCAAGATACTCCCCTCCCCATACGATTTTCCGGCCCCGACGCTGGCGCTAGGGGCCGGAAAATCACCTTTCGCCGTCATTCTGCCCAACGCTCGGGCGGCGAAACGGAGCGGAAACGCAGTACGGGCGCATGGCACTCCCCGGGGAGTGCCATGCGCCCGTCCCGTTTTTCCGGCGCGCGCGACGCGGCCTACAGGTTGGCGGCGTACCAGTCGCCGGACAGGCGCAGGCCCTGGCGCACGTTGTACACCGGCTCGAAGCCCAGCAGGGTGCGGGCGCGGCTGATGTCGGCCAGCGAGTGGCGCACGTCTCCGAAGCGGAATTCGCGGTGCACGGGCTTGGCGTCGGCGGCTTCCGGCTTGTGGCGGCTCACTTCCTCGCGGATCAGGTCGAACAGCTGGTTCAGGTCGGTGCGCTCGCCGAAGGCCACGTTGTACACCGTGTTCATGGCGGCCTCGTCGGCGGCCGTGGCGGCCAGCAGGTTGGCCTGCACGCAGTTGTCGATGTAGCAGAAGTCGCGGCTGGTCTCGCCGTCGCCGTTGATGAACACGGTCTCGCCGCGCAGCAGCGAGGCGAACCACTGCGGGATGACCGCGGCGTACGCGCCGAAGGGGTCCTGCCGCTTGCCGAACACGTTGAAGTAGCGCAGGCCGATGGCCTTCATGCCGTAGCAGGTGGCGAACACGTCGGCGTACAGTTCGTTGACGTACTTGGTCACCGCGTAGGGCGACAGCGGCTTGCCGATCTTGTCCTCGACCTTGGGCAGGGTGGGCTCGTCGCCGTAGGTGGAACTGGACGCGGCGTAGACGAAGGTCTTCGCCCTGGCGTCGCGGGCGGCCACCATCATGTTCACGAAGCCCGAAATGTTGCTCTCGTTGGCCAGAATGGGGTCTTCGATGGAGCGCGGCACGGAGCCCAGGGCGGCCTGGTGCAGCACGTGGTCCACGCCCTCGCACACTTCGCGGCAGTGGTCGAGGTTGCGGATGTCGCCTTCCTTGAAGCGGAAGTTGCGCCACAGGTCCGCGCCCACGATCTCGCGCACCATGTCCAGGTTGCGCTGGTAGCCGGTGGCGAAGTTGTCCAGCCCCACCACCCGCTGCCCGTGCAGCAGCAGCGTTTCCAGCAGGTTGGAGCCGATGAAGCCGGCAACCCCGGTGACGAGCCAGGTGCGGGGAGCGGCTTCCAGTTCCTGCAACAGGGCGGTATAACGGGTCATGATGGCGTATCCTCGCAAAGGAGTGGCGGTTTCGGATGGAATGCCTATTGTACGTGCGCCGGGAGGCCGCGTCAAAGGACGGCGGACCCGGACGGCGTTGCGTCATGGCGCGGCGGCCGTGCGGCGGGGGGGCTTTCGGCCTGCCGCCGGAGACCGGTCGGCTGCCGCCAAGGACCAGTCGGCTACCGCCGAAGGCCCGTCGGCTGAAGGACGGGTTCGCCGCGCACCACCGCAACGTGCGCGCTTCTACTCCCAACGCCACACCCTGTAAAGAGGCGGCAAGGGGACGCGCCGCGAACCCGGCACTCCGGCCCCCGTCTGGCCCCAGACGGCCCCAATCCGGCCCCCATCCGGCCGGAAACGCACGTCGGCCGCCCGCCGCCCGGCCCCCTTTTCAGCGTGCGGCCCACCTGTTACAAGGTGCGCGTTCTTCCGCCCCCCGCGCCGCGTGCGCCAGGGGCGGGGCAACACTCCCCGGCGTCCTGCCGGGACCAGCGTCCGGCACGACCGGCATGACCGACACGAACCGGCACGAACCGGCACGGCGGGGCGCGCAGCCAGCGAGGCATCAGATGAAGGTCGCCATTCTGGGCAATCAGGCCCGGGCCATGGTCAATTTCTGGAGCGTGCTCATCCGCAGGCTCCGTTCGCTGGGGCACGAGGTGCTGTGCATCGTGCCCGACGCCGACACCGACACCGAAGGCCGCGCCGCGCTGGAGGCCATGGGCGCCCGCGTAGCGGGCTACCCCCTGGACCGCAAGGGGCTGAACCCCGTGCGCGACGCCGCCACCTTCACCGCGCTGTACCGCATCTTCCGCGAGGCGCGGCCCGACGTGGCCTTCTGCTTCACCATCAAGCCGGTCATCTACGGGGCCATGGCGGCGGCGCTGGCGCGCGTGCCCGCCCGCTACGCCATGATCACCGGGCTCGGCTACATGTTCGAGGCGGACACCCCGGTCAAGCGCGTGCTGACCAGGGTGGCCGCCCTGCTCTACCGCATGGCCCTTTCCTGCGTGCGCACGGTGTTCTTCCAGAACATGGAGGACCGCCGGGTGTTCGAGGACAACCACATCATCCCGCACGGGACGTCCGTGGCCATGTGCCGGGGCACCGGCGTCGCGCTGGATCACTTCGCCCAGGCGGAGCCGGTGCTGGACCCGCCGTCCTTCCTGCTGGTGGGCCGCCTGCTGGAGGCCAAGGGCCTGCGCGAATACGCCGGGGCCGCGCGGCTGCTGAAGGCCAGGCACCCCGACGCCAGCTTCCGCGTGCTGGGGCCACCGGAAACCGGGCCGGGCAGCGTGCCCCTTTCCGAGGTGGAAGGCTGGACGCGCGAAGGAATCATCGAATATCTTGGCGAGACCCGCGACGTGCGCCCGTTCGTGGCCGCCGCCAGCGTGGTGGTGCTGCCCTCGTGGCGCGAAGGCACCCCCTGCTCGGTGATGGAAGGCATGAGCATGGGCCGCGCCGCCGTGGTCACCGACGCCCCCGGCTGCCGCGAGGTGGTGGAGGACGGGGTGAACGGCTTCCGCGTGCCCCTGCGCGACCCCGAAGCCCTGGCCGCCGCCATGGAACGGTTCATCGCCGACCGCAACCTGATCTCGCGCATGGGGCAGGCCGGGCGGCGGCTGGCCGAAACCGAATTCGACGCCGACAAGGTGAGCGAGCATATCCTGCGGGTGATGCGCCTAGTCTAGGACCGGCCCGGCATCCGCCACCGCATCGCAGAGCGCCGGGACGCCGCAGCCCCCCGCCACCAAAGATTTCCCAACCATTCCGGGAGGAATGCGTGAACGACAATATCCGTAACGGCCTGTTCCGCCTGCTGGATGCCCTGTGCATCCTCATCGCGCTGTACGTGGTCGGCGAAACCATGCTGCCGGACGAATACAGCGTGCTCGTGGACTACACGGGCGCCTCGTTCTTCACCACCTTCTTCTTCCTGCTCTCGTTCTACGTGCTGGACTGCTACTCGGTGGGCGAGGAAGACTTCCGCGATTCCGTGGCCCGCGTGGGCGTGGCCTCGGTGCTGGGGGTCATCGCCACCGGCTTCACCTTCTATTCGTTCGAAAGCTGGCGCTTCGACCGGGCCACCTTCGTGCTGCTGCTGGTGCTGGTGGTGGCCCTGTGCCTTGCCTGGCGCGTGGTGTGGCACCGCATCGGCAGGCGCTTCACGACCCGGCACCGCGTGGTGCTGGTGGGCGTGGACCGCGCGGGCAAGGTGCGCAGCCTGCTGGAACAGAGCATGCCCCATGCCGAAATCCTGGGCTACGTGGGCGAAGGCGGCATGGACGCCGACGCCGGGCCGTGCCTTGGCCCCTCGTACGACCCGCTGGGGATTGCGCGCGCCCATAACGCCACCATGCTGATCATGCTGCCCGACGCCCCGCTGGACGAGGACATCGCCCGCGAACTGTTGCGCGCCAAGCTGGGCGGCCTGATGGTGGTGGACATCCGCACCCTGTACGAACACGTGGCCGGGCGCATTCCCGTCAGCCTCATCCGCGACGAATGGCTGCTGATGGAGGACGGCTTCAACCTGAACACGCAGGGGTCCATGCAGCGCCTGAAGCGGGTATTCGACGTGCTGACCTCGCTGGTGCTGCTCATCCTGACCCTGCCGGTGATGCTCGTCGCGGCCGTGGTCATCCGGCTGGAATCGCCGGGGCCGGTGATCTACCGGCAGAAGCGCGTGGGCCTGCACGAAAAGGAATTCACGGTGCTGAAGTTCCGCTCCATGACCGTGGACGCGGAAAAGAACGGCGCGGTGTGGGCGCAGAAGGGCGACACCCGCGTGACCAAGGTGGGCAAGTTCATCCGCAAGGTGCGCATCGACGAACTGCCCCAGTTGTGGAACGTGCTGCGCGGCGACATGTCGCTGATCGGCCCGCGCCCGGAGCGCATGGAATTCGTGCGCGAACTGGAAAAGGTCATCCCGTACTTCTACGTGCGCCACACCGTGAAGCCGGGCGTCACCGGCTGGGCGCAGGTGTGCTACCCGTACGGCGCGTCCATCGAGGACGCCCGCTACAAGCTGGAGTACGACCTGTACTACATCAAGAACATGTCGCCCCTGCTGGACCTGAAGATCGTGCTCAAGACCGTGGGGGTCATCTTGTTCCCCAAGGGGGCGCGGTAGGGGCCATTTCCCCGCCGGTACGCCAAAGGCCGACCGCTCGGGAGCGGTCGGCCTCTTTTAGTTGTTCGGCCCGCTTGACGACATGCATTTCAATCTATATTTTCAATACATGAAATGGGACGCCAGCTTTTGCGATGAATTTGACGCAGAGTTCGCTGAGTTCGACGTTTCGCTGCAAGATGAATTGTTGGCGCGTCTTTCGCTGCTGGAGGAAACCGGCCCCTCGCTGGGCAGACCCCACGTGGACACCCTGAAGGGCTCCCGGCATCCGAACATGAAAGAATTGCGTTTCAGCCTTGGTCGACAACCGTACCGATTCCTGTTCGCCTTCGACCCACTGCGCAACGCCGTGGTGCTGGTCGGCGGCAGCAAGGCTGGCGATGCCCGTTTCTACGACCGCCTGATCCCCGTTGCCGATGCCCGGTACGACAAGCATCTTGCCACGCTGAAACCACAGGAGGGCAATCATGGCCCGTAAGCTCAGCGACGTTATCGCGGCACTGCCCGAAGCCCGCCGGGAAGCCATCCGCAAGCGCACTGACGAACTGCGCATGGAGATGAGCCTGCGTGAACTGCGCCGGGAACTCGGCGTTTCGCAAAAGGAACTTGCCGCCGCACTGGATGTTTCACAGGCCACCGTCTCGAAGCAGGAACGTAGCGGCGACATGCAGATCAGCACTCTGTGCCAGATCGTACGCGCCCTTGGCGGCACGTTGCGCGTCACCGCGCAACTGCCGGGCAAGAAGGAAGTGGAACTGACGCCGTTCTCGGACGGCTGCCGGGTGTGACGCAACACCGCCACCTGCGCAATATTCCCCCAACCAGAAAGTTTGCGGGGTGAGAGCGCGAGAGAGGGGGGCTTTTCAAAGCCCCCCTCTCTCGTATCTCCAAATCTTCTCTTCTCCCCTCTTCTCTCGCGCCGTCAGCAAATCCTCGGCAACTGCTCGCCTTCCAGCATGGAGAGCAGGCGGTGGCCGCCCATGGGCGTTTCCAGGATGACCTGCCCGGCCCGGCCCGGCCCCGCGCCATCGGCGGCCAGCACGGTGCCGATGCGGGCGGCGTCGGCGCCAAGGGGGCTTTGGCGCAGCACGGCCAGGGCGGCGTCGGCCTTTTCCTGCGGCAGGATGCAGATCAGCTTGCCCTCGTTGGCGAGGTACAGCGGGTCCAGCCCAAGGAACGAGCAGCCTTCGCGCACGGCGTCGCGCACGGGAATGTCCCGTTCGGCGATGCGCACCACGACGCCCGACTGCCCGGCGATCTCGTTGAGGGTGGTGGCCAGGCCGCCGCGCGTGGGGTCGCGCAGCACGTGGATGTCGCCCACCTCCAGCAGCAGCCGTTCGGTCAGCCCGTTGAGCGCGGCGGAATCGCTGCGCACGTCGGCCGAGAAGTTCAGCCCTTCCCGGTGCGACAGGATGGTCAGCCCGTGGTCGCCCATGGTGCCGCTGACGATGACCGCGTCGCCCGGCCTGGCGGAATGCCCGCTGGGCGAGGGGTCGGCGATGATCTCGCCGATGCCGGTGGTGTTGATGAACACCTTGTCGGCCATGCCGCGCGGCACCACCTTGGTGTCGCCGGTGACGATGTGCACGCCCGCCTCGCGCGCGGCGTTGCCCATGGAGGCCACGATGCGTTCCAGCACCTCCATGTCCAGCCCTTCCTCCAGGATGAACCCGCAGCTCAGGTAGCGGGGCCGCGCGCCCAGCATGGCCACGTCGTTGACGGTGCCGTGCACGGCCAGCGTGCCGATGTCGCCGCCGGGAAAGAACAGCGGGTCCACCACGTAGCTGTCGGTGCTCATGGCCAGCGGGCCGGTCAGTTCCAGCCGGGCGGCGTCATCCAGCGTGCGCAGCACGGGGTTGTCGAAGTGTTTCAGGAACAGTTCGCCAATGAGCCGGTGCGCGGCCTTGCCGCCGCTGCCGTAGTCGAGAAGAAGCGTATCCCCGGCCATGCGGTCATGCCTCCACGTGGTACTTGAAGTAGGCGGCGCAACTGCCCTCGGTGGAGACCATGCACGGCCCCACAGGTTTCGCGGGCGTGCAGGCCTTGGCGAAGAGCGGACAGTCGCTGGGCTGCATCTTGCCCTTGAGCACATCGCCGCACTTGCAGCCGGGAATGGGCCGGGCCTCGGGCAGGGTCAGGCCCAGACGGGCCATGGCGTCGAATCGCTCGAATTCGGGCCGAAACACCAGCCCGCTGCCGGGAATGCACCCGATGCCGCGCCACAGGGCGTCGGCAGGCTGGAAGACCATATCCAGGATTTCCCGTGCGCGGGGGTTGCCCGCGTCGTCCACGGCCCGGCGGTAGGAATTGACGATGGCGAATTCGCCCGTCTTGCGCTGCTCGACCATGATCAGCAGGGCTTGCAGGATGTCCACGGGGTCGAACCCGGCGATGACGCCGGGCGTCCTGAATTCCTCGGCCACGAAGCGGTAGGGCTCCACGCCGAGAATGGTGGACACGTGGCCGGGCAGCAGGAAGGCGTCCACGGCGCAGTCCGGGTCGGCCAGCAGGGCGCGCAGCGCGGGCGGCACCAACTTGTGGAACGAGAGCACGCAGAAGTTGGTCAGGCCCTGCTGCCGGGCCATGAGCACCGTGGCGGCCACGGTGGGTGCGGTGGTCTCGAAGCCGATGCCGAGAAAGACCACGGTGTCGCCGGGGTTGTCGGCGGCCAGCTTCAGCGCGTCGTGGGCGGAATAGACGATCTCCACCCGCGCGCCCTTGGCCTGGGCCAGCTTCAGGTTGTCCCCGCCGGGGCCGGGCACGCGCATCAGGTCGCCGAAGGTGGCGATGATCACGCCGGGCTTTTCGGCCAGTTGCAGGTAGGCGGCCACCTCGCTTTCGTGGGTCACGCACACCGGGCAGCCGGGGCCGGAAAGGTGCTTGACCCCGGCGGGCAACAGCGGGCGCATGCCGCTCTGGAAGATGGCCACGGTATGGGTGCCGCACACTTCCATGAAGCGCAGGGGGCGGTCCAGCTCGCGGTGCAGCCGCTCGACGAGGCTGCGGGAAAGGTCCGGATCCTTGAAGGCCGTGGAGAAATTCACGCTCACGTTGGTCTTCCTGCCTGTCGGTGCGTCGGCGGTGAACCGGAGTGGGCCGCTGTGGGCCGGGCCATGCGGACCGCCCGCCGGACGATGATGCGCCGCCGGGCCATGGGCCGGGCAGGCGCGACGCGACGGCGGAACCGCCCCTGGGGCATGGCCCGCCGCCCGCACGGTTTCGCGCGGGCAACCCCATGCCCTCCGCACCGTGTCCCGATGGTGCTACGCCGGGCCAAGGGCTGCTGTCAACGTGACGGGACTGCGGGATCGGGGGCCTGCGGGACTGCAGAACCGGGGGACCGGGGGACAACGGCGCTGGGGAACCGGGGAGCGCCGCCGCCTGCCCACCGCCTGCCCGCCGCCTGCCCGCCGCCTGCCGGCCCGCGCTTTGCCTTTTGCCCGGCCAGTGGTTATGTTCACGGATGTGGCGAACGCGCGGCGCATCGCACGGGACCGGCATCCTGCGGTCCGCCCGGCCCGCGCGTCACCAGAGGAGATCGCATGACCGCCACCGAGGGTATGCCCTTCACCGGCGATGCGGAAAACCCGCGCGAGGCGGCGGCCATCCGCTGCATGACGCCGGACGACCTGCCGCCCCTCAGCTTCGCGGCCCCGGACCCCAAGGACCCCAAGGACCCTGCGGACCCCGCGGATCCCAGGGTCGCCTGGCCCGTGCCCGACGCGGCCGCCTGCCACGCCCTGTGGGACCGTTACGCCATGCCCGAGCACATCCGCGCGCACAGCAGCATGGTGGCCGACATGGCCATGGCCCTGGCCCGCGCGGCCGTAGCCAATGAAGCGGGCGGAGCGGGCCTGCACCTGCCCTCGGTGCTGGCCACCGCCCTGCTGCACGACATCGCCAAGGACTACACCATCCGCTTCGGGGGCAACCACGCCCAACTCGGCGGCGCGTGGACCCTGCACGAGACGGGCAACCCGCGCATCGCCCAGGGGGTGATGCACCACGTGCACTGGCCGTGGCGGGTGGACGTGGCCGTGCCCCAATGGCTCATGCCGCTGATCATCATCTACGCCGACAAGCGCGTGAAGCACGACCGGCTGGTGAAGCTGGAAGAACGCTTCGACGACCTCATCGAGCGGTACGGCCGCACCGAGCGCATCCGGGAACGCATCCGCGAATCGCACGAGCAGGCCGTGGACATCGAACGCGCCCTGTCCGCACGGCTGGGCGTGCCCCTGCACGACACCGGGCTGCGCGACGGCCAACTGGCGGCCTACACGGGCTGATGCCCTGCCGCGTCCGCCGGACCGACCGGCGGACCGCCCGGCGGGCCGCGCCATTCCCGAACACCTCTTTCCTTCCGCCCCGCAAGAAGGGTTCCGCATGAAATCCGACCACCTGCACGCGGCGCTGCTGGCCGTCTACGGCGGCGTGTGGCGTCTGGCCCGCCCCCTGCTGCGCCGCAACGCCCGCCTGGCCGAAGGCTACGACCAGCGCCTGGCGCCCGACGGCTGGGCCGAGGCGGCCCACCTGTGGGTGCAGGCGGCCTCCGGCGGCGAGGCGTATCTGGCGTGGGAACTGCTGCGCCATCTGGACGGCGACATGTCCGCAACCGCCGGGGGCGACGGCGCACCCGGCCGCTGTCCCGGCTCCTGCCCGCCTTTGTCCACCGACGGCAGGCTGTCCGTGCTGCTCACCTCGTGCACCCGGCAGGGGGTGGAAGTGCTGGAAAAGGCCCGTGACTGGGCCGCCGGACACCGGCCCGGCCTGCGAGTGCAGGTGCGCTACTTTCCCTTCGACGAGCCGGACCTGATGCGCCGCGCGCTGGACCAGGCCCGCCCCCGAGCCGTGGCCCTGCTGGAAACCGAACTGTGGCCCGGCCTGCTTTCCGCGTGCGCGGCGCGGTCCATCCCCGTGGCCGTGGTCAACGGCCGCATGACCCCGCGCACCCTGGCCGGGTACCTGCTCACCCCGGACTTCTGGCACGGGCTGGCCCCGGCGCGCATCGCCGCCATCTCGCCCGACGACGCCCAGCGCTTCGGCCTGCTGTTCGGGCACCGGCGCACCTCGGTCATGCCCAACATCAAGTTCGACCGGGCCCTGCCCGAACCCGGCGCGCCCGGTTCGCCGTCGTCCCCCCCGTCGTCCCCTCCATCCCTGGGCCTGACAGGCACGGTGCTGCGGGAATCCGCTCCGCTGGTGGTGCTGGGCTCGGTGCGCGAGGAAGAGGAAGCCGTCCTGCTGCCGGTCATCCAACGGATACTGCAAGAACGGCCCGACGCGGACATCGCCGTGGCCCCCCGCCACATGCATCGCGTGCCCGCGTGGGTCAACGCGCTGGAACAGGCCGGACTGCCGTGGGAACTGCGCTCGCGGCGCACGGCCCCTCCCGGCGGCGCGTCCACCGCAGGCGGCACGGTGCTGGTCTGGGACGTGTTCGGCGAACTGGCCGCGCTGTACGCCAGCGCCACGGCCGTGTTCGTGGGCGGATCGCTGGCCCGGCTGGGCGGCCAGAACTTTCTGGAACCGCTGACGCACGGGGTGGCGCCCTGCGTGGGGCCGTCGCGCGAAAATTTCGCGTGGGTAGGCGACGGACTGGCCGAAGCCGGGCTGCTGGCAGAGGTGGCCGACGGCGACGCCCTGGCCGAAGCCCTGCTGCGCCAACTCCGCAGTCCCCTGCAACGCCAGGTGGTGCGCCACCGCTTCGAGGAATGGATGGCCCCCCGCCGGGGCGGCGGGCGCATGGCGGCGGAACTCGTATTGTCCGTGGCCGGGCTGCGCTAGAGGCTGTTTCTAAATTGTCCTTTCGCCCGTTGGCTGCGTCAAACTTCGTCTGCCATGGCTCTGCTGTCCTTATCCGTAAGGTTCGCTTCGCTCACCAACGGCTAAGGCTCGGTCGAATACGGTAAGAGTACGCGCTGCGGTCCTCATCCGTAAGGCTCGCAAGCTCGCCAACGGCTGAGGCACTCCCTCATGGCAGGCTCGTTTTCCTTGCCAACGAACGAAAGTCCTAATTTGGAAACAGCCCCTCCTAGAGGTTGCCTCCGGATACGGAGCGGACAGGCTTCGCCCCCCCCTACGTGGTCCGGCCAGCGTGCGCGCCGTCCCCGTCGGCCATGCCTTCGCCGCCCCCGCAGGCATTCTCCGCGTCCTCGCCGCCGTTTCCGCAATGCCGGTCCATGCAGCGCAAGAGTTCCCCGCGCGAGAAGGGCTTGGCCAGAAAGCCGGAGCACCCCGCCGCCGCGCAGTCGTCGCGGAACTCGCCCACCACGTGCGCCGTCAGGGCGACGACCGGCGTGGGCGGCAGGCCCCGCTCGCGCTCCAGGTCGCGGATGGCCCGCGTGGCCCGGTAGCCGTCCATCACCGGCATCTCGATGTCCATGAACACCAGATCGAACCGCCCGGCGGCGTAGGCGGCCACGCCCTCCTCGCCGTTGTGGGCCTCGGTGATGGCGCACGGCCGCCCGCGCAGGTACAGCGAAAAGAGCAGCCGGTTGCTGGGGCTGTCCTCCACCAGCAGGATGGACAGGGGCCGCTGCGGCCCGGAACCGTCGTCGCCGGTCTGCGGCCCGGCCGGTGGCGGGACGGCTTCCGGTCCGGTGACCGCGTTGCCGCCCATGGCGTCCGGCCCGGCGGTCTGCGCCACGGCGGGGTCCGCCGTGCAGGCGTCATCCGGGGCGGGCTGCATGGGCAGGGTGAAATACACGGTGGTGCCCCGGCCGGGGACGCTTTCCAGCCAGATGGCGCCGCCCAGCATGTCCACCAGCGCCCGGCAGATGGACAGCCCCAGCCCCGTGCCGCCGTACTGCCGGGTGATGGACGAATCCGCCTGCATGAAGCTCTCGAAGACCACTTCCTGATGCTCCGGCGGGATGCCGATGCCCGTGTCCGCCACGGAGAAGAGCACCTCCACCCGTCGGCCCTGAGGCAGGCGGCAGGCATCCTCGGCCTGCGCGGGGGCGCGCGGCGCATCCGCCCCGGCCCGGCCGGACGGATCACCCGGATCACGCCGGCTGGCCGGGCTGGCCGGGCTGATCAGACTGGCCGGGCTGGGTGAACTGGCCGCGAGAGCGCCACGGGCGGACATGGACGGCGCATCGCCGTCACGGCCCGGCACGTTGCCGTCGGCGGGCTGGGCCAGCACCATCACCCGCCCGGCGGGGGTGAACTTCACCGCGTTGGAGACCAGGTTGCCCAGAATCTGGCGCAACCGCAGCGGATCGCCCACCAGCGCGCCGGGCACGCCGGGCAGCACGGCCCAGTCCAGGCGCAGGCCCCGCCCGCCCGCACCGGCGGCGGGCTCCATCTGGCGGCAGACCTGTTCCATGAGTTCGCCCAGGCGGAAGCGCACCCGCTCCGGCACCACCCGCCCCGCCTCCAGGCGCGAAAAGTCCAGCACGTCGTTCAGCAGCGCCAGCAGCGAATGCCCGGAACTGCGCAGCACGTCCAGGTAGCCGCGCTGCTCCGGGGCCAGGGGGGTGCGGTCCAGCACATCGGCCATGCCCAGCAGGGCGTTGAGCGGGGTGCGCACCTCGTGGCTCATGCGGGCCAGCAGTTGCGTCTTGGCGCGGCTGGCCGCCTCGGCGGCCTCGCGCTCGCGCTCGGCGCGGTGGCGTTCCACGCGCTCGGTGATGTCGTGCACCGCGCCTTCGATGTACAGTTGTTCGCCGGTCTCGCCGGTCACCGCGCGGGCGGTCAGGGCCACGTGCACCACGCTGGCGTCGCGTCGGCGCAGGCAGGTCTCCATCGACACCCGCCCCTCCTGGCGCAGGCGGCGCAGCAGTTCCTCGCGCTCGCCGGGGCGCACGTAGAACTGCTCGCCGATGTCCGTCACCGACGACACCATCTCGTACGGCGACGAATAGCCGAACGTGCGCGCCATGGCCGGGTTCACCCGCAAGAAGCGGCCCTGCGGCGTGGACTGGTAGATGCCCTGCGCCGATTCCTCGAAGATGCGCCGGTAGTTGGCCTGGGCGCGGGTAAGTTCCCAGTTCAACAGTTCCAGTTCGCGGTTGGCGCGGGCCAGCCGTTCGCCCGACTCCACCTTTTCCTGCAACGCGCCCAGCAGGCTGGTGCGGTTTTCCTCCAGCGTGGAGGCCATGTGATTCACGGCCTGGGCCAGCTGGCCGATCTCGGCCATGCCCGCCGGGGGCAGCCGTTCGCTGTAGTTGCCGAGGGAAATGCGCCGGATGGCGTGCAGCAGTTCGTGCAGGGGGCGCACCACCCGGTCGGCGATGAAGAACCCCGTGCAGATGGACAGCCCCAGGGCCACCGCCGCGGCCAGCAGGGTGTATTCCACGGCGGTGCGCAGGCGCGAGCGTTGCGGCTCCACGTCCACGAACACGGCCAGCGCGCCCACGGGCATGCCGCTGCCCCCCGGCAGGGGCTGGTAGCTGACCAGATAGGGCCTGCCCGCCACCTGCTCGTAACGTTGCAGGAAGGGCAGGTCCGGCCCCTGGCCGAAACCCTGCGCCCGGCCGAACGGCCCGGCCATCTCGCCCGGCCACCCCAGCAGGCTGCCCCCGCCGGAGGAGCCGCCCACCGCCCGGCCGTCCGGCGGCATGCCTGGCGACACTCCAGGCGACGGGCCCTGCCCCGCCCCCTGCGTCAGTCCCTGGGTCAGATCGGGCCGGTCCGGCCAGTCCGCCACGTCGGCGGTGCCGTCGCCGGGGAACAGCGTGCCGCGCGGCCGCTTGCCGCCAAGGTCGAACACCGCCACGTCGGCGCGCACCGCGTCTCCCAGGCCGCGCAGCAGCGACCGGTTCATGGGAAACGACACCACCGCAGCCCCCACGATGCGCCCGTGCTGCCGGGCCGTCAGCCCTTCCATGTCCACCCGGCCGGTGATCTCCTCCACGTCCGAGGCGAACGGGGCGTACGAGGGCATCGGGGATAACTGCGGCAAATGGGGCAGTTGATTCAGCTGGGGCGCGCTGCCCAGCGAGGCTTCCGGCAAGGCCGCGGGGCCCATGGGCGCGGGCAGCGGCGGACGCCGATGCTCTCCGCCCATGCGGGAACCGAACTGCTCCAGGGGCACGATGACAGGCACCACCGCCTTGATGGACAGGCCGTCGGCGGACCGGAACACGTCGCGCCGCGACAGCCCCCGCAACGCCTGGCGCACCACCAGCGCCCCGTCCATGGTGGCGCCGTTGGGGGTCACGCCGGTGGCGGGGACGTCCCCCGCGCCGCCGACGGGCAGCAGGCGCACCACGGGCTCCGCGCCCATGTCGAACACCTCGATGCACGCCCGGGGCCACAGCCCGTGCAGTTCGGCCAGACGCAGGCGCAGGCCCGGCATGTCGCCGTCGTATTCGGTGCGCAGCCCGGCCACCACCCGCGCCAGGGCCTCGGCCGTGCGCGACAGGCGGACGAGTTGCAGCGAGGCCGCGTCGGCCAGGGTGCGCCCCTGGGCATGCAGGTAGCTGTCGGTCTGCACCGTGGTCACCTGCACGAACACCGCGCTGACGATGCCCAGCGGCAGCAGGCAGACCAGCAGGCACCACCCCACCAGCCGCAGGCGCAGGCCGGGCGCGGGCGGCGCCCTGCGCGGCAGCAGGTGCCGCAGCGGAAAACGCGCCCAACGGCGAAGGAGGGTGCGCAGGCGGCCGGTCATGGGGGTCGTGGGGATCACGGGGGTCATGGCCGTGCGAAGGGAACAGGGAAGGAAAGGAAAACGGCCGCCGCGCCGGACTGCGCGAATGCGGCTCCGCACGCCGCCACGCGCACGCGCTGCGCGACGATGCTGGCAAAAAGGTCTGCGACGCTGGACATGCGGGGCCTCTGGGGCGTCTGGGCCGGAAGGATACGATGGTTCGAACATAGCCAATCGCCATGGGGCGCGCAACGAGGCGAGGCCCGCAACGCGCCGTGGGGGATGCCCCGGCGCGCGCCGCATGGCGGAGTGCTGACGGGCATGGCGGCCGGAATGGGCCGGGACAGGCCGGAGCGGGCCGGAATGGGCCGGGGTTGCATCGTGCGCTCACCTTGTTATGGTGCATGCTGCACGCTCGGGCGAAGCCGTCGCCCGGCACGATACGGGAAAGGAGGAGAGCATGCCCCGCTTCAGATCGCTGAAGACCCACCTGCGCGCGCTGCTCGCTTCCGCCGAGTGGGAAGAACACCTGGACGACATCGTGACCCTGCCCGGCAAGGGGGCCGTGGGACCGCTGCTGTCGTGCCTGCTGCTGGGCGGCGAGGCCAAATGGCGCGCCGTGGTGGCCCTGGGACGGGTGGTGGCGCGCATCGCCGACGCCAACATGGAGGACGCCCGCATCATCATGCGCCGCCTGATGTGGCACATGAACGAGGAGTCGGGAAACATCGGCTGGGGCATCCCCGAGGCGTTCGGCGAAATACTGGCCTGCCACGAACGCCTGGCCGGGGAATACCACCGCATCCTCGTCTCGTACGTGCGCGAGACGGGCAAGGACGACAACTACTGCGACCACGCCCCCCTGCGGCGCGGGGTGTACTGGGCCATCGGCCGACTGGCCCAGGAACGGCCCCACCTGCCCGGCTTCGCCGAAACGGCCGTGCCCGCCCTGCTGGCGGGCCTTGCCGACTGCGACCTGCCCGCGCGCGGCACGGCGGCCTGGTCCCTTGGCGTGCTGTCCACGCCCGAAGCCCTGCCCGCACTGCGTGAACTGCGCACCTGCGATGCCCCGGTGGAACACTTCGAACGCGGCCGCGTGCTGCTGTGCACCGTGGGCGAACTGGCCCAATGCGCCGCCCAGCGCATCGAAGCCCAGTGCCTGCCGCCCACGGACAGGGCTATGCCCGACGCCAACGGCACGGCGGCGTAGCTGGCTGGCTACCGCCGAGGCAAGGCCGCACCAGATGGGAAACGGGGCGCGCAAACGGAAAAACGGGGCTCCGCCCCGGACCCCGCCGGGGGAACATATTCCCCCGGACCCCCTTTATTGACGGCCACCCCGAACAGAACCGAACAGGACCGCGACGTTCACACCGCATGTAAACGACCCCGCCCGCCTTCATTGCGAAGGCGGGCGGGGTTTCTTTTCTGATAAGCCAGGGTCCTATCCCCAAACTTTCCGGGAAAAAGGCGGAAAGCACTCGAAGCGGTGCGTTCCGGCCGCAGGATTTTCGTTCTCCGGCAAGGAAGATGAGCCTTTTTGCGAAGGGAGCGTACTCTTCTCGTACGTAACCGGAGCAAAAGGCGAAATCTGACGCAGCCGGAGGGCGAAAGGACGCGGCCGAACGTACCGCTAGAGGTCTTGGCGGTACTGCATGGATTGTCTGAGCGTCTCCCGGTCCATGAACTTGACCTCGGACCCCAGGGGAATGCCCTGGGCGAGGCGCGTCACGCGCACCTGCGGGTACTGCCGGGCGATCATGTTGCGGATGTAGGTGGCGGTGTTTTCCGCCTCCACGGTGGTGCCAAGGGCCATGACCACCTCGCGCACGGCGCCCTCGGCCAGCCTTCTGGTCAGCCGGTCCAGTTCCAGCGAATCGGCATGCAGGTTGTCCAGCGGGGCCAGCAGGCCGCCCAGGATGAGGTAGTGGCCCTTGTAGAAGCCGCCCTCCTCCAGGGTGAGCAGGGAATCCCACTCCGACACCAGACACAAGGTCTCGCCGCTGCGGGCCGGGTCAGTGCAGATACCACACGGGTCCACGTCGGTCAGCGCGCCGCAACGCCCGCACAGGTGCAGGTTGTCGCGCAGGTCGTGCACGGCCCGGCCCAGCCTGCGGGTTTCGCTGGCGGGCCATTTCAGCAGGGTCATGGCAAGACGCAGGGCCGACTTGGGCCCAAGGCCGGGCAGCCGGGAAAGCTGCTCCACCAGCGCCTTCAAGGGTTCGGGCAGTCGCTGCACGGACACTCCGGGTTACATTGCGAAAATCGGTTTCTCCTGCCGTCGGCACGTCGCGAACCCCGTACAGGGTGCCCCGCGCGACAGGATTTTCGTTCTCCGGCGAGGAAGACGAGGCTTTCGCGCAGGGAGCGTACTCTTATCGTACGTGACCGGAGCGAAAGGCGAGTCTGACGACGCCGGAGAACGAAAGGACGGAGCGCGGGCCTAGAAGAGGCCGGGAATCTTGAGGCCGCCGGTGAGAGCCCCCATCTCCTTCTCCATCATTTCCTTGGCCTGGCGCAGCCCTTCGTTGACGGCGGTGAGCACCAGGTCCTGGAGCATTTCCACGTCGTTGGGGTCCACGGCCTTGGGGTCGATGGCGATGGACAGCACTTCCTGCTTGCCGTTGACGGTGACCTTGACCATTCCGCCGCCGCTGGTGGCTTCCAGGGTGCGTTCGGCCATGTCGGCCTGGAGCTTGCTCATCTTGGTCTGCATGACCTGCGCCTGGCGCAGGAGGTCGTTCATACCGCGCATGGATTCCTCCGATGTGTTCTATTGGGGCTGCCCGTCGGCCAGCGGCCGGCAGGACAGCATGGTGGCCCCGAACTGCTCGCGCAGCAGGCCCACGGCGGGGTGCCGTTCGGCCTCGACGCGCAGTTCCGAGGGGGTCTTGATGCGGGTGGCGGGGGGCTGCACCTCCACCGTGGTCCCGTCGCCGAAATAGGCGCGCGCATGCTCCGCAAGGGCATTCTGGTTGTTGGGCGAGCAGAGCTGGTTGTACAGCGTGCTGAAATTCGTCTCGATGGTCAGCCGCCCACCGGCACAGCGGCCCCGAACGCGTTGCAGCACGGACAGGCCGTTGCCGCCCTCGCCGTTGCGCTCCAGGCAATACTGCACGAAGCCGTCCCACGTGGCGCTGCCGCCCATGACGGAGGAAACCGCGTCCTGCGGGTTTCCTTGCGGAACAGGGCCTGCCGCGCCGGGACCGGAATCCCCCACGGATTGCGCAGGGGCCGCCGCCGAAGCCGGAGCAGCACCAGCGTCCGGCGCGGGGTACGGCACGTCGTCCCACGGCAACGAGGTGCCGGACCCGCCGCGCGGGGGCACGGGGTCCGCCGCCGGGGCGGGACGTTCCGGACGGGGAAAGCCGCCTGCGCCCGATACGCCGGACGCCCCCGATGCCCCCAATCCCGAGGACATGGACGACGCCGACGGCGCGGCCTGGGGCCGGGTCTGACCCGGACCGGGATACCGCCCCTGCGGGGGCTGAACCTGCTGGATCGACTGACCGGGCTGACCGGGCTCATCGGGCTGAACCGCTTGGGCACCATACCCGCCGGGGTCGTCATGACCACCCTGCCGGGACGGCATGGAGCCGTAGCCCCCCGCGCCCCCGGCACCAGGCATGCCCGAACCTCCCGCCTGTCCGCCAGCTTGCCCTCCCGCCTGTCCTCCGGGCACGCCGCGCCCGCCGGCGGAACCTCCGGCCCCGCCGCCGCGCGACAGCTGTTCCAGCGAGACGAGGCGCGGCAGCATGGCCAGGTTCAGCAGCAGGAGTTCCAGCGCCATGGCCGGTTCCAGGCTGGTCAGCACCCGGCGCTGGCCTTCCAGGGTCATCTGCCAGCAGGCGTGGATGTGCGAAATCTCGAACTTCGGGGCCCATTCCAGCCACTGGCGGGCCTCTTCCTCCGGCAGGTCCAGCGCGGGCAGGGCGGCCTCGCCCGCCTGGCGCAGCATGAACAGGTTGCGCCAGGTGGCGGCCAGTTCGCGCAGAAAGAATCCGATGTCCACGCCCTTGTCCAGCAGGTCGCGCACCACGGCGGACACCGCCACGCAGTCCTGCGAAGCCAGGGCCTGCATGACCTCGAAGAACAGTTCCTGCCCGGCCAGGCCCAGCACGCCGCGCGCGCCCTCCACGGTCAGGCGGTCGCCGCCGAGCGCCAGCACCTGCCCCAGCAGCGACATGGAGTCGCGCACGCTGCCCGCCGCCCGCCGCGCGATGAGCCGCACCGCCGCCGGGTCGAAATCCTGGCCCTCGCGGGTCAGCACGCCGGTGAGATGGGCTTCCAGTTCGTGCTCGGGCAGCCGCTTGAAGGTGAAATGCTGGCAGCGGCTGATGATGGTCACGGGAAACTTGTGCGGCTCGGTGGTGGCCAGCACGAAGGTGACGCGCGGCGGGGGCTCCTCCAGCGTCTTCAGCAGGGCGTTGAACGCCTCGCGCGTCAGCATGTGGGCTTCGTCGATGATGAAGACCTTGTAGCGGCCTTCCATGGGCGCGTAGCCGATGGCCTCGCGCAGGCGGCGGGCGTCCTCGATGCCCCGGTTGGACGCGCCGTCGATCTCCACCACGTCCACGTGGTTGCCCATGACCACCTTGCGGCACTGCTCGCAGGTGTTGCACGGCTCGGCCGTGGGGGCCTTTTCGCAGTTCAGCGCCTTGGCCAGGATGCGGGCGATGGTGGTCTTGCCCACCCCGCGCGTGCCGCTGAACAGATAGGCGGGGGCCACGCGGTCTTCCGCCGCGGCGCGGGAAAGGATGGCCTTTACCGTCTCCTGCCCGGCCACCTCGGCAAAGGTCTGCGGGCGGTATCTGGCGGTGAGGGGGGCGTTGCTCATGACGATGCGGGCCTGCTGCGCCGCCTGTCCCGCCCGCCTTCGCGCGGAAGGACGGGACGCCGGACGGGGCGCGGGTTGGTGCGTGCCGTGGGACAGTGCGGCAGTGGGACCGAGGCGTTACGGGCGTGACCGGCGTGACCGGCATTTCCGGGGCCGGGGCCGCAACGCGCGCCGCACGCCGGGACGGGTGCCCGGCGTGCGGCGATCATACACGGACGGACCCTAGATGGTATAGCGGTGCAGCCAGTGGGCGTAGGCCGGGTTTTCACCCTTCACGGCCTTGAAGTACTCACCCTGCAGGTGCTTGGTGACCGGACCGGCGCTGCCCTTGCCGATGACGCGCAGGTCCACCTCGCGGATGGGCGTCAGTTCGGCGGCGGTGCCACAGAAAAACGCCTCGTCGGCGATGTACAGTTCGTCGCGGGTGAACTGCTGTTCCACCACTTCGTAGCCCAGTTCGCGGGCCAGGGTGATCAGGCTGTTGCGGGTGATGCCGTCCAGCACCGAGGTGAGCGGGGTGGTCTTGATGACCTTGCCGCGCACGATGAAGATGTTCTCGCCCGTGGCCTCGGACACGAAGCCCTGGGTGTCCAGCATCAGGCCCTCGTCGTAGCCGTCGGCCTTGGCCTCCATCTTGGCCAGCACCGAGTTCACGTAGTTGCCGCAGGCCTTGGCCTTGGTCATCATGGCGTTGACGTGATGGCGGCAGAACGAGCTGGTCTTGACGCGGATGCCGTGTTCCAGCGCCTCGGGGCCAAGGTAGGCGCCCCACGGCCAGGCGGCGATGATGGTCTGCACCGGGTTGTCGCCGGGGTACACGCCCATGGCGCCCGCGCCCACGAACGACAGCGGCCGGACGTAGCCTTCGGCCAGCTTGTTGCGCTTCAGGGTTTCTTCCACGGCGTCCACGAGTTGGTCCACGGTGTAGGGAATGACCATGCGCAGGATCTTGGCCGAGTTGAGCAGGCGCTGCATGTGCTCGCGCAGGCGGAACACGGCGGAACCGCCGTCGGCGCACCTGTACGCGCGAATGCCCTCGAACACGCCCACGCCGTAATGCAGGGTATGGGTCAGCACGTGCACGTTGGCTTCGTCCCAGGGCACCTGCTTGCCGTCGAACCAGATGGTTTCCGCTTTCTGGACCATTGTTCCTACCTCTCGGAATGGTATGCCCCGCGTCTTTCGGGGGTACGTTGGCGGGGCACGCCGACGGGCCACGTTGCGGCCAGCGATGGCGGCACGGCCGTGCCTCGGTGGTGGCGAGCGCCGCGCGCCGGGGGTCCGGCGCACCGCGTGGAGTGAAGACGTGCCACGCTAATCAAGCCACCCGGCAAGGTCAAGACGCGGCGGGGCAGGAGGGCGGGGCCACGGCTGCCTGAGGGGGTATCCGGGCAATGCCGGGATGGCGTGCGGTGATGCCGGAGCGGCGTGCGGGGTGCGTCCGGATTGCGTCCGGGTAACGCCATGGCCGTACCCCCTCCGGACGGCCTTCCCACCCCGCTGCGGCCCCGTTGCGGCCGCGCCGGGCCGAAACCTGCATGCTACGGATGCGGCATTTCCACCATCAACCCATGGAGATGTCATGTCCGCATCCACTCGCGGGCGCACGTCCCGTCGCGCCCCTGCCCAGCGTTCTCCCCAGGCCATGTCCACCGAAGACTTCCTGCGCAACGTGGTGTTCGCCAAGCGGCCCCGCGACGAACAGCAAGGGGCGACGCCCGGCAACACGCAGCCCACCGCACGCCCCACGGCCAACCCCACCGGGTCCCCGGCCCCTGCGTCCTCCCTGCCCGCCCCCGGAACAGGCAGCCCCGCCGCCGCGCCGTCCGGCGAACTGCCGCCCGCGCTGGACTGCCAGTGCGCCTTCTCTCCCGACGGCAGGCTGCGCGCCAAGCAGGAACGATGCGGGGGGCGCGCCACCGCCTGCGACTACACCCACGACGAGCGCGGCCACCTGACCGAGGTGCGCCGCGACGGCCAGGTGGCGGAACGCTACGCCTACAACTCGGCGGGCCAGCGCACGGAGGCTCGGGTGGCCCCGCTGCCCGGCATGTCCCGCGACGCGCTGCGGGCCATGGAGACGGAGCGCGCCTTTGCCTACGACGCTGCGGGCCGCCTCGTGCGTGCCGGGCGGGCGCGCTACATGTACGCCCCGGACGGCACGCTGCGCTGCCGGGAGGAAGGGCGCAACAGCACGTGGTTCTATTACGGAAATGGAGGAAACGCCGACGCCGGGGGCGCGCCCCATGGCCCCCATGATCCCCATGGTCCCCACAGCCAACTCGCGCCCGTGGCCCTCGATTCGGTGGTGCTGCCCGGGGGCGACATCATCCGCTACCGTTTCGGGCAGCACGGCATGCCCTTCCTGGTGCTGCGCAACGACGCTCCCAGCGAGGAATACCAATGGCTCGACCAGCTGCGCCTGGCCCGCTTCCGCGACCACCGCACCGGCTCGGACTATACCTTTCATTACGGCGGCGACCGCGTGCCCGAGGCCGTCACCGTATGCGGCCCGGCACTCGACAATCTGGAAGGGGGCCTGCTGGACCTGTCCCTCTTCCGCAAGGACGGGGAGGCCGCCCCGCCGCCGCGCTCCGTCACCTTCCGCCTCGGGCGCGACCAGGTGGGCACGGTAAAGGTCCTGATGGACCCGGACGGCAAGGTGGTGAAACACCTGGAGCACGACAGCTTCGGCAACCTCCTGCTGGACACCTGCCCATACTTCTTCCTGCCGCTGGGCTTCGCCGGGGGACTGGTGGACCGGCACACCGGCCTCGTGCGCTTCGGCTTTCGCGACTACGACCCGCGCACCGGACGCTTCACCGCGCCCGACCCCCTGGGCGACACCGGCGGCGACCACGACCCCTACGACTATTGCGTGGACGACCCGGTCAGCGCCTTCGACCCGCTGGGCCTCATCGGGGAAGCCATCATCAACCGGGGATGGGACGAATCGAAGCACCCGCGCACTCCGGACGGCAAGTTCACCTTCTCCAACGGTGGCGGCGCCATGACGCTCGAATATCGCCACCCCATGCCGGCTCTCCCACGGGGCAGCCTGACGCTCCCCCCGCGCGTACACCCCGGCATTTACGCTGACGAACTGCTTCTCAGGCCGTTCGGCCCAAGGCGTGGCGAGGAACTCATCGCTGGCATCTTTCCCGTCACTCCCGGCGTGCAGCCCCCGAACGGCCAACCGGCTCCAGACTCAAGATTCTACCCCGAAAACCGCCCTATGCCTTCAAAGGAAGGATTCCAGCCGCTGGGGCCTGGCGGCCCAGAGCGAGGAATAAGCCGTAACAGACCATACTTCCATGACGGAAGATCGCCGTACGCCGACAACCTGTTGCTGGCCAGCAACGATTCGGGTCAAAACACTGAACCTCAGCAAACAGCACCTGAAAGAATCGGCCAGAAGAAATATGACCTGCTTAAAGAACGCATCAAGCAAAACAGTCTTGAAAGCGACCCCATCGGGCACCTGTATGCAACCCTAACCTTTCTTGAAGGAAGCGGGGAAGATGGCGATTGGGAAAATCCAAAACCGAGCTTTTCCATAGGCAATAGCTCACTTGCCTTTGGGCTTGGCGTAGACTCCCAACATATGACACACGCCGATATTGCTGAATACAAACGCCGTATTAACTCACCCGATGGTGACCAGTCTGCCGAAATGCTCTCGCAATTCGCGCAATTAAACAGAGAACAAGCCCAAAAAGCGCTCGAGCGTTACGTCGTCAATACTGGAACCTACCCACGGCTGACGAGAGAACAAGCCTACACACTATCGCACATAGCCATAGAAAAAAGGCGAAATGCTACACGACAGCGTTTCGACAAAGAAACGCCTTCGGATGAAGGCAGCAGCTTCGACAAACTACCCATCCAGGCACAGACGGTCTTGAATTCAGGAGCATACCAATATGGTGTGGGTGGTATGGCCTCTGGAAAGCTGAAGCCTGTCTGGGATGCCATAAAAGCTCATGACTGGGACGCAGCCAGTCGTGCACTACGAACCAGCAACGATGGCTTCACATCACGGAGGCATATTGAGGCCAAGCTGCTTGACGAAATACCCCGAGCAGGTCAAAAGAAATAACGTCATTATATTTGTTTGACGATGTGCCTCGCAAAAAATTCTCTTGCGAGGCACATCCCAACACAAAAGGTTGTCATGCCCCGCATCTTCCTCCGCCTGCTTGCACTCTGTCTTGTGGCGCACCTTGCCTTGCCCGGCGCTGCCATCGGCAGCCGCAAGCACAACGTCGTTGCACACAACGTATCATCAACAATCCGGCATTGGGCATACACGGTACATCCAGGCGGACAGGATGCCTTCCTCGACGTCATGGCGAAAGAAGCTGGCGACAACAGTGCTGTATACATCGGGAAATACACGGACGCCACCGGAGCATCCATGCCCGTGGCTGGATGGTACACACCGCGATGGTACACATCGCCCCCAACGGTATCCGGCTATGTCTGCCCCGCCCCCACGCAATCGTGCGTGTTTTTCGAAACCCGGTCCCATGCGCAGGAAACCTCTCCGGACGGGATGACTCCGTACATCGTAACGGAGACGTTACGTCACGATACGGCCAACACCCCATTTCCGCCCAAACCCGTCTGGGTGTCCCCTCCACCGTCCCCCTTGCCCGAACTCGCGCGCTTGCTCGGGCAGCCCGCATGGGCCATCAACACCTTGCCGGGGGTCACGGCCCAACTGGCGGACATCCTGCCGCCGCCACATTTTCTGCTGCTGCAAGAGCTTCAGGCCCAATGCACCATGACCAGCCGGGGCAGCATCGCCTGCGGCGGCTACTTTGAACGGCAGCGCATCCTTTACGGAGCCGTCGTCGTTGCGCCCTCGGGCAGGGTAGACGTCTTCTTCTACGGCTCGCGCGACAACGGACGCATCCGCAACCTTGCCTGGCACTACACGACGGACCGGAATCGCCCGAACTCGCTCCCGCCGGACATGGACGAACTGGTACAGGCATGGAATTTCGAGGGCTGGCCGCCGCTTGACGCCTCCGCCACCCACTGGCTGCACGCAAGCGCCATGTCGCCCAGCGCCCGGCCCTCTGCCTCCGTGAAGGCGCAGGAAAATCCCGGCATCCAGGTGTTCCCCCCATCCCCGCCAATGGCCACGGCCCGGTGGACCATCTCTGGCGATGTGGACTCCGGGGAGGTCCGGTTCGATGTCATCGCCAGGCAGACCCCGGACGGCACGGCAGTCTTTTCCGGCTCCTATACGGACAACGCGGGGGAGAGCGTCCCGGTCGTCGGCTCGATCCTGAAAGACTGGGACACCGAGGTCGGCCTGGTCGACATATACGCCTGCCCGTCAACCGAGCCGGTATGCACCTCGTGGCGGACGGAAGTCGTCAATGACCTGGTTTCGCCCCAAACCCGGAATTTCTCCGGCCCCCAGTACCCTCCCCGCGTGTATCCGAGCAGTCCCCCCGAAAAAGCCCGGTGGACATCCCCGCCCGTTCGCCCCCTGCCGAACCTTGGGCGCCTCGATGGCCGGTGGGTCAACGCCATCTTCACGATCCCTGGAGTGGCCGAACAACTGGCGGATATTCTGCCGCCGCCGCATCTTGCGCTGATGCAACGCCTTAACGCCGAATGCACCGTGCTCGAAGGCGGCTCTCTCTCCTGCGGTGGACGATTCGACCGGCATGAGCAGGTTCCGTATGCCGCAATCCTGCTGCGTCCTTCCGGCATCATCCATGTCTTTTTTCATAATCCGTCTCCCCGTGGACCGGTGGCCTCGTGGCACTACACCAACGACCGACGCCACCCGGAGACGTTGCCGCCCGAACTCGAAGAGATGGGAACGGCATGGGACATAGACGCCGCTCCCCCGGACGACAACACCCCTTGGATCCACGTAAGCGCCCCCGCCAAGCCACACCACCCAGGAGACTGGCAATAAAAGGAACGGTCGATCGGAAGTGTGGCGATTCCGACCGCACGGACGCAGCATCCCCCCCGGCACCCCACGCCCACGGGAACAGGGCCGTACCCGCCCTTTGAGTTCCACCCGGTTTTCGGATAGGGTTCCCCCGGCGCACGGCGGCAGGGCGCGGCCCCGTCCGGGGGTTCGTCCGGGGCATGCCGCGTCACGCCCGGTAGCACCGGGCCGCCCCGCATCACGTTCCGCATTACGTTCCGCATCCGGGGGCGCATCCGGGGCTGCATCCGGGATCGCATCGGGGGCCATACTTTCGGGGGCACGCAACGGGCACATGAACAGACGACGGTTTCTCATCGCCGCGTGCGCTGGCGCGCTGCATCTGGCCGCCATGGGCACCGCCCTTGCCGGGCCCGCCGTGCGTCCCGCCCTGCGGCGCGGCAGCGGGCCGCTGGGGTCCGCCGCATCCGGTGCCGGAGCCGCCGCGCCCGGCACGTCCCCGTCTGCCATATCGGGCACATCGGGCATATCAGGCGCATCGGGCGCATCCCTTTCCGGCCAGCCCGCGCCAGACCCCAAAAATTCCCGGCCGCCGCTGGACGACGACCTGGCCGCCCAGCAGACGCTCCACCCCGACGACCTGGACGCCCCCGCCGGCATCGACGACGCCGTGCGCGACTACCTGTTCAAGATGCGCCGGTTCGACAGCCCCCACCCCAGCGACATCACCCTGCCGCCCCAACGCACCCCCGTGCTGCGCGCCGCCACCGACAGGCTGGGCCGCCTGGAACGCACCGTGGGGCACGGCTTCTTCTACCTGCTCGGCTTCGACGAGGCGGTGCGGGTGGCCCAGCGCTACCCGGCCGTGGGCGCCTTCAGCCCGCAGGAACTGGCCCTCATCGACGAACTGTTCCACGCCGACGCTTCGGCCTACGGGTTCATGGGCATGAAGCCGCTGAACTCGCTCACGGCCACCATCCCCGCCCGCGAGGTGCACAAGGTGCCGGGCATGGGCAACTACGTCTACCAGGGCGAGCCGCGCGCCACGTGGGAAACCATCCGCCGCCTGCTGGGCGAGGAAGTGGTGCTGACGTCGGGCGTGCGCGGCATCATGAAGCAGTTCCACCTGTTCCTCACCAAGGCGGCCGCATACGGCGGCAACCTGTCGCTGGCCTCGCGCTCGCTGGCCCCGCCGGGGTATTCGTTCCACGGCATAGGCGACTTCGACGTGGGGCAGCGCGGCTACGGCGCGCGCAACTTCACCTCCGCCTTCACGGCCACCCCGGTGTTCCGGCGGCTGGAAGAACTGGGCTACATCACCCTGCGCTACCCGCAGGACAACATGCTGGGGGTCCGCTTCGAGCCCTGGCACATCAAGGTCGCCACCGCATGACCACGTACCGCACCGCACCGCGCCCGGCCGCATTCCGCCACGGCGTCCGCCCCTGGCTGTACTGTCTCGCCGCGCTGCTCTGCCTGCACGCCGCGCCCGCCACGGCGGCATCCCCGGCCCAGGCCGGAAGACCGGCAATCACGCAGACAGTGGCCTCGGCCAGCCCCGCGCCCGCCGTCGTCACCACCGCCGACCTGACCAAGGCCCCGCCGCGCCACACCGAACTGGACTTCAACCTGTACAAGCTGGGCACCGGCAGCGGCCCCACCGTGCTGGTGGTGGGCGGCATCCAGGGCGACGAGCCGGGCGGGTTCTCGGCCGCGTCGCTGCTGGTCACCCACTACGCCATCACGAACGGCTCGGTGTGGGTGGTGCCCAACCTGAACTTTCCCAGCATGATCAAGCGCTCGCGCGGGCCCAACGGCGACATGAACCGCAAGTTCGCCGCCCTGCGCAAGGACGACCCGGAATACGACACCGTCAGCCGCATCAAGGACATCATCCTCGACAAGCGGGTGGACCTGATCCTGAACCTGCACGACGGCAGCGGCTTCTACCGCCCGAAGAACGAAGGCCCCATGCGCAACCCCATGCGCTGGGGGCAGAGCGTGATCATCGACCAGGCCACCCTGCCCGGCGCACGCCACGGCGACCTTGCCGCCATGGCCCAGAAGGCCGTACGCGAGGCCAACGGCGGCCTGCTGAGCCCCATGCACGAATACCACCTGAAGAACACCCGCACCGCCGAAGGCGACCGCGAGATGGAGAAGACCCTGACCTACTTCGCCATCCGCCACGGCAAGCCCGCCTTCGGCATAGAGGCCAGCAAGGACTTTTCCACCGAGCAGCGCTCGTACTACCACCTGCGGGTGCTGGAATCGTTCCTGCGCCAGGCGGGCGTGGGCTTCAGGCGCGACTTCGCCCTGACCCCGCGCGGCGTGCTGGCCGCGCTGGAGAACGACGTGGCCGTGGCCTTCTTCGACCAGCGGCTGTACCTGCCGCTGGACGACGTGCGCGCCTCGCTGGGGTACATCCCGCTCAAGAAGGGCGAAAAGCTCTCGTTCACCGCCACCAAGCCCATCCTGGCCGTGGTGGACGAGGACGACGGCTACCGCGTGTTCTACGGCAACCGGGCGCTGACCCGCATCACCCCGGAATGGCGCGAATACACCGACGGCCCCGGCTCGCTCTCGCTGGACGTGGACGGCCGCAAGGTGGTGGTGCCCTTCGGCCGGATGGTCACCGTGCGCGACACCTTCACCGTGCACCCCGTGGACGGGCACCGCGTCAACGCCATCGGCGCGCAGGTGGCCAGGCCCGACGCGCGCGACGACAGCGAATGCGACGTGCCCATCCGCAAGAAGGACTTCCAGAACCGCTTCTCCATCGACAAGTCGGGCAACATCTACCGGGTGGAAGTGTACCGGGGCGAAAAGTTCGCGGGCATGATCCTGGTGCGCTTCGAGGGCGGGGCCAAGCCCGGCAAGCGCGACATGCGGCCGTCCGTGGCGGGGAAGGAAAGTCTGCTCGGCTACTGATATCACCTGCAAGCATCCGGATTGACAAACAGCAGCCCCCGGCCGTGATGGCCGGGGGCTGTGTTCGTTCCGGTCCCTCGCAAAAATTATTTCGGCACCTAACGAAATCTCCTTGACCGCGCCTAGGGGATGCCTATATCCATCTCATTAGGCACCTAAGCAAAAACACGCAAGGAGACATCCATGAATACTTCCACCACCGAAAAACTGTTTCATCAGCTGCATTATTGCATGAACCTGCTGCACCGGGGCCACGGCCCGCACGGCCCGCATGGGGGTCGCGGCGGCGCGCATCGCGGGCAGGGCCGCGTGCTGGCCCTGCTGGCCGAACGGGACGGGCAAAGCCCGCGCGATCTGGCCGCCCTGCTGCGCGTGCAGCCCCCCTCGCTCAGCGAACTGCTGGACAAGCTCTCGCGCGACGGCAGCATCGAGCGCCGCCGCCACGAAGAGGACCAGCGCATGAGCGCCGTGTTCCTGACCGACAAGGGCCGTGCCATGGTGGACGAGGTGCGCCAGGCCCGCAAGGACGCGGCCGAGGCCACCCTGGCCGGACTGTCGGCAGAGGAGCAGGAGGCCCTTTCCACCCTGCTGGACAAGCTCATCGCCTCGCTGGAGGCCAGGGACGGCGACGGCGGCGCCTGCCGCCGCATGGGCGGGCATGGGCATGGCCGTGGCCGCCACGGCTGCTGCGGGGGTGAAGACGCCGCCCCGCACGGCCACCACGGGCACGGGGGGCATGGCCGGGGCCGTCACAACGAAGGGCCGGGCGAAGGGCCGCACGGACATGGCTGTTGCCATGCGGCGCATAGCCCCGAAGACCGCGCCGACGCGGAAGGCGGGCGCGGCGGATGCTGCGGGCATGGCCGCGCCGGTCATGGCCGCGCCGGACATGGCGGGCACGGGCACGGCGGACGGGGACGGCACGGGCGGCACGACGGGTTCGGCCCGCATGGCCCACGCGGGGCGCAGGGTCCGGACGCTGCGGCGTCCACCGCCGCTGCCGACACCGGCCACTCGCCGGAAACCTTCGCTGCGGCGGATGCGGAACGCGACGCATAATCCCGGCGTGCATCCACATAAGAAAGGGGCGCCCCGGCAACGGCCGGAGCGCCCCTTGGCGTTTCGGGAACAGGCCGCGCCCGGTCCGGAATGTCGTGGCGGGCGTGGCCCTACGGCACGTCGCCGGGAAACACCACCCGCCCGGCCCGGGACAGGTCGTACCCCTCGAAGCCGTCGGCCAGGGCGCGGAAGCGCGCGTCCACCAGCATGCCCAGGAACAGCTGCACTCCCCGGTCGAAATACCGGGCGCGGGGCACCAGCAGGTCGAACCGCTCGCGCTGCACCGGCACGAAGCCCAGGCCCAGCAGCCCGGCCACGGCGCGGATGCCGGGGGCGGCGTCGGCCCGGCCCGCCAATACCTCGATGCCCGCGTCCAGATGGCGGCGCACCTCGGTCCCGTAGCCGGGAATGCGCGCGGGGTCGGCCCCCGTGCGGGAAAGCTCGGTGTCGAACAGCAGCCGCGTGCCCGTGCCCAGCGGCCGGTTGACCACCCGCAGCCCCTTGCGCACGATGTCGCCCGCGTCGCGCACGGCGTTGGGGTTGCCGGGGGCCACCAGGTAGCCCTGCTCGCGGATGCAGAAGTTGACCACCGCCGGGGCCTCGTCCAGTTCGCGCCGGGCGTGGCCGAAATTGTAGTCGCGGCCGGATTTTCCTCCGCCGCCCCCCGCGCCACCCGTGGCGGACGGGACCGCGCCTGTCTGGACCGCACTTGTATGGGCCGCTTCGGGCCGGGCAGGCTCCGCCGCATGGCCGGGGCCGCCCTCCATCAGGTGGCTGGCCGCCATGTGGCACAACCCCTCGCGCATGGCCCGCAGGCCCCCCAGGCTGCCCAGGTTGGCGAAGGCCGCGATGTGGCCGGGGTTCAGGTCCGCGAACAGGCCCAGGGCCTTGTCCAGCAGCAGGTCGTTGCTGCCCGCCACCACCAGCACGCCGCCGCCCGGCTGCATGGTCCCGCCGGAGCGCTCCGGATGGTTCACGGTGTTGTTTTCCAGCCACTGCTCCACCAGATGCGCCGGGAACAGCCATTTGCCGGTCACCTTGGTGGCGGGCAGGCCCTTTTCGGTGATCAGGCTGTAGACCATCTTCTCGTTGACGCCGAGCACTTTGGCGACCTCGCGGGTGGAAAGCAGCTGCTTCACGGATGCGCCTCCTGCGGGCTTGCGGACGGGGAGCGGAGAGAGTGCGGCGTGCATGGCCGGGCATGAGGAACCCGGACGGGGCGGGGCCGCAACGCCTTGGCGGCCAATGTAGCCGCACTCGGCCAGCGGTGCAACGCATGGCGTGCCGGAGCGGGGCCGGGCGCAGCGCCGCATCCGGCCCTTGCCATCATGCCGGGCTTGGGGTAATGGGCACACTCCCGTTACGCGCCCGTCATTCCAAGCTCTCGCCGAACTCCCGCCGAGCTCTCGCCGAACGTTCGTGGACGCACCCGCCAGGCAGCGGCGTACGGGCCCAGAACGCCACCAGACGCCACCGGACGGCCCCGCCCGGCCACATCCACCGGCACATTGAAATTTTCCGCACGCACCCGTCCGGCCCCATGCGCCGCATTGCGCGGCGCGCCCCGCCGGGCTACGCTGTGCCCCAGCGGCGGCCCCGCCGCCCCCATATCATCCCGACATTCCGAGAACGCCATGCCCATAGCCCAGCCCCCCGCCCCGTCCGCACCCGTCACCACGCATCTGCCCAAGATCGCTCTGGTGGGCCGCCCCAACGTGGGCAAGTCCACCCTGTTCAACCGGCTCATCCGCGCCAACCGGGCCATCACCCACGACCGGCCCGGCGTCACCCGCGACCGCATGGAAGGCCAGGTGCGTTCGCGCGGCAAGCGCACCTTCGCCATCGTGGACACCGGCGGCATCACCCTGGACGCCCACGCCGCCGTGGCCGAAGGGCCGGAAGGCATCCGGGGCTTCGAGGCGGAAATCCTGCGCCAGGCCGAAGCCGCCATGGCCGAGGCCGCGGGCATCTGCCTGGTGGTGGACGGCCGCGACGGGCTGACCCCCTTCGACGAGCACCTCGCGGCGCACCTGCGCCGCGCGGGCAAGCCCGTGCTGGTGGTGGTGAACAAGGTGGACGGCGCGGAGCGCGAGGACGAAATGCTGGCCGAATTCCACGCCCTGGGCTTTCCGCTGCTGCCCGTTTCCGCCGCGCACGGGCACAACGTGCGCGTGCTGGAAGACGAGATGCGCGACATGCTGCCAGAAGAGCCAGACGAGCCTGACAAGCCCGGGGGGGATGGCGAAGAGGAAGAAGCGGACAACGCCGACCCGGATCACGCAGACGATTTCGGCCCCGCCCAAGGCCAGGACGACGCGGAAGACGAGGGCGCGGAATCCGGCGCACCCGCCCCCGCCGAGGCCAAAGGCCCCGCCTACGACCCCACCCACCTGCGCCTGGCCATGCTGGGCCGCCCCAACGCGGGCAAGTCCTCGCTGGTCAACGCCCTCAGCGGCCAGCAGCGGATGATCGTCAGCGACGTGGCGGGCACCACCCGCGACAGCGTGGACGTCAGCTTCGAGTCGGGCGACCGCACCATCACCTTCGTGGACACCGCCGGGGTGCGCCGCCGCTCGCGCATCACCGATTCGGTGGAGCGCTTCAGCGTCAACGCCTCGCTCAAAAGCACCACCAAGGCCCACGTCACCCTGCTGGTGCTCGACGCGCTGCAAGGGGTCACCCAGCAGGACAAGCGCCTGGTGGACCTGCTGGACGAGCGCAAGACGCCGTTCATGGTGCTGGTGAACAAGATCGACCTTGTGCCGCGCAAGCTGATGCCGGACCTGGAAGCATCGTTCAAGGGCATGCTGGAGTTCTGCCCCCACGTGCCGCTGCTGTACGTTTCCGCCAAGTCGGGCAAGGGCCTTGGCCCGGTGCTGCCCATGGCCGAGCGCATCCGCGCCGAGTGCCACGTGCGCGTGGGCACCGGCCAGCTCAACCGGGCCATGGAAGAGGTGCTCACCCGCCACCAGCCCCCGGTGGTGCGCCGGGTGCGGCCCAAGTTCTTCTACCTGACCCAGGCGGAGACCAACCCGCCCACGTTCGTGTTCTTCGTCAACGATGCCGACCGCATCCAGACGCCCTACGCGCGCTACGTGGAAAAGGCCCTGCGCAGGATGTTCCGCATCGAGCACGCGCCCATGCGGGTGCGCTTCCGCTCGTCGCACAAGAAGAAGGGCGAATAGCGCCGCCCGTCCCCGCTTTCTCCCGCCCCGTGCCGCTCCGCCTCGTACTGTCAGTATGGGCGGAGCGGCACGGGGCGGTCGTGTTTCCGGCCGCGGATACGTTTTCGTGCCCGCCGTGCGGGACAGTTTTCTCTTCTCCCCCCGCCGGGCCTTCACCTTGCGGTCCATCCCGGCTACAGTGCGGGCCGACAGGAGGCCCGCCATGTCCCAGCCTTCCCCTTCCCCGACGCCGTCGTTTCCCCCGCCCTTTCCGGAACAATGGATGGAGGTTGCCCGCAGGCTGGCCGCCCGCTCCGGACGGATGGTCCGGTCCGCGTGCAGCGTCCTGGGCAGCTTTCTGGGCGGCTTTCTGGCGCGCCACGTGTCCGGGCGGGCCTTCTTCTGGGCCCTGCTGCCCGCCGCCGCAGGCATGTTCCTGACCCAGTGCACCATGACGCCGCTGTCCGCCGTCACCGCCGCCCGCGAGCAGGTCCTGCTGGCCGAGGCCCGCGACAGCCGCCTGGCCGCCACGGTCACCGCGCTGGCCCAGGCCCTGGGCGAACTGGCCGCCACCCAGCCCGACGAGAACGCCCGGCGCGAACTGCTGGTGCGCGCGGTGGACCCGGTGCGCACCGGCGCCGCCCACTGGGACTACGTGTTCCTTTCGCAGGGCACGGTGAACGTGCACACCCCCACCCTGCCCGACGCGGGCGGCGTGGACTTCGACGCGGCCACGGACGTGCACGGGATGCGCTTCGTGCGGCGCATGATGGACACGGCCCGCGCGGGCGGCGGCTTCACCGAATGGACGGCCGATGTCGGCGACGGCCGCGCCGAGGCGCGCCGGGCCTACACCCTGGCCGTGCCCGGCACCGACTACTGGCTGGGCGCATGGGCTCCGACGTCCGTACAGCCGCCCGCCACGGCGCAGTCCGGCTCCCCCACGCCGCGCGCCCTGGAATTCCACGCCCTGCGCCTGGGCTGGCTGGCCGCGCTGGGACTGGCCCTGCTGGTGGGGATACTGGCCCGCCGCCGGGAAACAGCCCGGCCCTGAGACGCGGAGGGCATGAGCACCGCCGGTGTTCTCGCCGGTGTGGCCCGTTTCGTGGCCGGAAGCCACGGGCGGGAAGGACAGATGGCGGGGAGGGAAGGAAGGAGCCCGGCGGCGCCCTTCGGAAAGCATCCGGAAAGGCGCCGGAAAGGAAGACCCTACCCGGCGGTACCGGTGGGCAGCCCCGGCAGCACCAGCGTGCGGGGTCCGGTCAGGCGCGCCTTGACCCGGCGGTAGGTTTCCGGCAGCACGCCGAAGCGGTAGGACCACAGGGCGCAGCGGTCGCGGGCGTCGCAGGTGCGCACCTCGGCCCGCTCGCCGCCGCAGCAGGCGATGCAGTAGCGGCGGACGGCCCGCACCGGGCGTTCGTCGGGCAGGGTCTGGACGATGAGCGGCAGGGCGCCGGGCAACGGGTCCGTGGCGGGTCGGCCCGCTGGTGCTCCGCCCAGGGAGGCCACATCGGGGTCGTGGTCCCCGGCCGGATCATGCCTGCCGCCACCGGCCCCGCCGGTGAGGATGCCCGCCAGCCGCCACGCGTACAGGCCGCAGCCCGTGTCCGGGCACAGCCGCACCTCGCGCGCGACACCGCCCTGGCAGTCCAGGCAGAAACGGCGGATGGCGCGGATGATCTTCACGTGCGACATGGCTCCTCACCTACACGGTTTCGCCCGGCCCCGCCACGGGTTTGTGCGCTCCGGACGGTGGTTTCCCGCCGCTTTCCGTCCCGCCGCCGCCCACGGAAATCCGCCCTGCGGCATGCAACACCCACATGCCCCATGCAAACGGCCCGCACCCCCGAAAGGGCGCGGGCCATGGTCATGCAGATGTCCGGCCGTCAGGCGTCGAGCGTCAATGGGACGAGCCGCTCGTCAACTGATCGATCTGCCGCTCCAAAGCCTTGGCCAGCCCGGCCAGCTTCAGCACGGCCCCGGCGGCCTGGTTCATGCCCTCGGCCGTTTCCGAGGCGATGCGGCTGATGTCCTCCACCGCGCGGTTGATCTCCTCGCTGGTGGCGGACTGCTGCTCGGCGGCGGTGGCGATGGAGCGCACCTGGTCGGAATTTTCCTCCGAAAGGGCCACGATGCGCTGCAACGCCTGGCCGGATTCGCGGGCCATGCGGGTGGCCTCGGTCACGGCGGCGGCGGCCGTCTCCATGCCCTTGATGTTGTTGCGCGCCCCGGCCTGGATGGACTGGATGGCCTGGCCCACCTCCTTGGTGGCGTTCATGGTCTTTTCGGCCAGCTTGCGCACCTCGTCGGCCACCACGGCGAACCCGCGCCCGGCGTCACCGGCGCGGGCGGCCTCGATGGCCGCGTTCAGGGCCAGCAGGTTGGTCTGGTCCGCGATGTCGCTGATCACGTCCATGATCCGGCCGATGTCCTCGGCCTGCTTGCCGAGGGTGGTCATCTCGCCTTGCAGGACCTGGGCCTGCTCGTGCACCTGGCTGATGGCGTCCACCGCGCCGCTGACCACCCGTTCGCCCTCCTGGGCCTTGGACCTGGCCTCGTCGGCGCTCTGGGCGGAACTGCCGGAACTGCGCGCCACCTCAAGGACCGTGGCGTTCATTTCCTCCATGGCCGTGGCCGTCTCGCCCGCGCGGTCGGACTGCTGCTCCGCCCCGGCGGAAACCTGCTCCACCTGGGCGGACAGGGCTTCGGCCGCCAGCGAGACCTGCTGGGCGATGATCGACGCTTCCCCGGCCACCGAGGTCATGCGTTGCAGCAGGTCATTGACCCGTGCTTCCTGCTCGCGGGCCTCGGCCAGGGCCTTTTCCGCACGGGCGGCATGGGCGTCGGCGTCGGCGCGGCGCTGGTCGGCCTCCTGCATCTTCTGCTTCAGGTTGCCCACCATGGTTTCCATGGCGCTCTTCACCTCGCCCAGTTCCGAGGCGTAGTCCCCCTCGGCGCGGGCATCCAGGGCGCCCCCGGCCACCTGCCCGGCAAACTGGCGGATGCGCAGCAGCGGGCCGATGATGCCCCGGTTCAGGATCACCCAGATCACCGCGAACAGCAGCGCCAGCACCAGCACGGTCCACCCGGCCACGGCGATGCGCGCCTGCATGACCTGCTCGTGCGCCTTTTCCAGCGAGCTGATGACCACGAAGGCGCCGTGGGTCTCGCCCGCCTTCCAGCCTTCCTTGGTGCCGCCCACCACGTCGGGCTGCCCCGCCGGGTCGCCGTGGCAGAACAGGCAGTCCTTGGTCAGCTTGACGGGTCTGAAATAATAGATCTTGTCCGGCGTGCGGATGACCTTTTCCACCAGGTTGGCGCGCTCCATCTCCTGCATGGCCGAAAGTTCCAGCGGAGTCGGCGTGTTGGCCGGGTTGCGCGGCTGCACCTTGGGCGCGCGGAATTCGTAGCCCGCCTGCGCGGCGTTCTGGGCGGCCATGCGCATGGCGGTGACCACGGGCACCGCGTCCATGATCCTGTCCCTGGGCAGTTCGTCCAGCGGGCGCATCAGCCCGATGTCGAGCTTGCGGCCCATCTCGTTGCGGATGGCCTCGGCCATGAGCACCACGGCCCGGCTTTTCTGGAGGATCGCCTCCTCAGCCCCGGTGCGGATGTCGTCCACGCGCTGCCAGGCCATGATGGCGGCCACGATGACCGGACCGGCCAGCGCCACGATGAGGATCTTCCACTTCAGGCTGAGATCGCGGAACATAGCCCCTCCCAGGGATGACGAAACACTGCGCGCCGGGGTGTTTGCGACGCGCCTCACGCGGGCGTAGCCCTGTCAGGAATCACTGTCAACAAGCCGGAACAGAAATCCCTGTGGACTCCCTGCAAGAGCTTTCTTCATGGGTGCTTATCGGCAGAACGCCAGGCAGGACTTTAGCCGGGAAACGTGATTTTCCGGTGACGATCCGCATCGCTCGCAGGAATGCCGCCCGGGCCCGACAGGAGGGGGAAGGAAGAAGAACGTCAGCAATCAGGGCCGACCCTGAAAAACGCGGGCGCCGCAAATCGCCCGCGCCGTCCTTGGTCCGGCCGTCCGTCGGGCTACGCCCCGCGGCGCTCCCACAGCTTCATGTCGCGCATCTTCTTGCGACGTTCGCGCTGCAGCGACTTGCAGACCAGGGGAGTGCCCTTCTTGTAGCCGCACTTCTCGCGGTACGTTTCGGGGGTGAAGCCGTGCGTGGCCAGATGCTTCTTGGTCAGGATCTTGAACGACTTGCCGCACTCGCAGCAGGTGATGGACTTTTCCTTGATGGCCTTCTTGGGGTCCATGCCGACGCCATCGCCGCTTTCGGGCAGCGCACCACCTTCGCTCAGGGTCCGGATGCCCTCCGCAAGGCGCCGGACCATGGTGGTGATCTCGTCTTCGGTCATGGTCCGGACACTGGCCTGAGCCTTCACGATGTCCAGAGCCTCCTTCAGATAACTCTCCGTCATTGCCGCTCCTTTGATGTTTCATGGACATGAGGCGTGCACGATACTCGTTCCGAACCTACGACAATCCTTCCTTCGCGGTCAACCACAATCGGATGCGGCCGCATGCGGCGCGGCGAACCGCATATCGGAGCCCGACAGCGATGCACGCACGCCCCGGATGATGCAGAGTACTCGCTGACGCAGTGGCAAGCGCAACCTTGCGACATGCACGATTGCCCGCACGAATGGGCCGGGGCGAACCACGGGGGCGTTGCGCTCGCCGCGCGCCATGCGGCATGCCCGTTGCGGCGGCGCGGCCTCCATGCGGACGGCCACTGTTGTGCGTCACGCCGGATATCCGCGTCGCGGCGGCGCCCCGCGCCCCGCACCCTGTGGACCTTCGCCGCCAAAGCCCGTACCATGCGGCAAACCCATCGGGAGCCCCGCATGAAGTACATCATCTTCGAGGACTTTTCCGGCCACCCCGTGCCGTTCATCTTTCCGCACCGGGTGGACCACGCGGACATGCGCGAACAACTGCCCTACACGCGCGTGCTGTCCGCGGGCTACGTGGACATGGTGGACGGCGCGTTCCGCTGCCACGGCGGCGCGCCGGAGTTGCAGGTTTCGGCCCGGGCCGGGGATGCGGCCATCATCGCCGCCAAATTCGCACCCCGCCTGCCCGGCGAGGCCGACATCGCATGACCCGCCCGGCGGCGCCCCACGCGGCACCCGCATCCCGGTCCACGCACCAGTCCGGACCCCAGTCCGGGCACCTGCCCGTCCTTGTGGTGGCGGGCACCCACAGCGGCTGCGGCAAGACCACGGCCACGCTGGCCCTGCTGGCCGCCCTGACCCGGCGCGGCCTGCGCGTGCAGCCCCTGAAGGCCGGGCCGGACTACATCGACCCCGGCCTGCACGCCGCCGTCACCGGTCGGCCGGGCTGGAACCTGGACGGCTGGATGTGCGGGCCGGAGGGGGTGCGCCGCTCGTTCGCCCGCGCCACCCGCGCGGCGGAGCCGGACGCATCGCCGCTGTCCGCTTCGCCCGGCGACGCCCCCCGCATCGCCGTCATCGAAGGCGTCATGGGCCTGTTCGACGGCGCATCGGCCGAAGGGGGGCAGGGCTCCACGGCGGAAGTGGCCGCCCTGCTGGACGCCCCGGTGCTGCTGGTGGCCGACGTGCGCGGCATGTCGCGTTCGGTGGCGGCGCTGGTGGCGGGCTACACCCGGTTCGACCCGGCCCTGCGCTTTGCCGGGGTGGTCTGCAACCGGGTGGGCGGCCCCGGCCACCGCGACCTTTTGCGCGGGGCGCTGGCCGCCCACTGCCCGGACGTGCCCCTGCTGGGCCTGCTGGCCCGCGACGAAACCCTGGCCCTGCCCTCGCGCCATCTGGGACTGGCCCAGGCGCACGAGCACCACTGGGCGCACCTGTCCGCCCGGCTGGCCGACTGGTTCGAGGCCGGGCTGGCCGCAGCCGGGCAAAATCTGGACGACCTGCTGGCCCGCTGCGCGGCCATGGCCCCCCAAAGCCCACGGCCCGCCGTGCCCGCCATCGACCAAGGCAGGCCGGAAGACCTGGCGACGCCCGCGTCCAAGCCCGTCGCCCCCCCGCCTGTCACCGCCACGCACCTGGCCGAAGGCGCGCCGCGCCGCGTGCGCGTGGGCATCGCCCGCGACGCGGCCTTCTCGTTCCTGTACCCGGAAAACCTGTTCCTGCTGGAGGCATCCGGGGCCGAGCCGGTGTTCTTCTCGCCGCTGGACGACGCGGAACTGCCCCCCGGCCTCGGCGGGCTGCTGCTGCCCGGCGGCTACCCGGAACTGCACGCCGCGCGCCTGGCCGCCAACGGCCCCATGCTGGACGCCGTGCGCGCGTTCGCCGCGCCGGGCCGCCCGGTGCACGGCGAATGCGGCGGGTTCATGTATCTGATGCGCTCCATCATCGATGCGGCGGGCGTCCGCCATGCCATGACCGGCTGCCTGCCCGCCCGCTGCCGCATGGACGGGCGGCTGCGCTCCCTGGGCTACCGCGAGGCGCACACCCTGCACCCGTCCCCCTTCGGCCCGGGGGGCACGGTGCTGCGCGGCCACGAATTCCACTATTCGCACCTGGACCCCGTACCATCCATCGTCGCCCCGCAAGGAGACGCCGCGTCCGGCGCAGCCCGTCCCGCTCCCGCGCTGTGGACCCTGCGCGACCGCAACGGCGCGCCCCTGGGGCCGGAAGGGCTGCGCGCGGGATCCGTGTCCGGCTCGTACGTGCACCTGCATTTCGGCTCCAACCCCGATGCGGCGCGCGCCTTCGTGGCCGCCTGCGCCGCCCCCGGAGACATCGCATGCCCCTGACGCCAGACCCCGCCCGCCCGCCCGCCGCATCCCCGAACGCCATGCACCCGGACGCCCCCCGTTCCGCCGACGCGGACCCGCGCCTGCAACCGGCCTTCACCCCGGACGCCATAGAAGCCCGCTCCTTCGCCATCATCGACGAGGAGGCCGGAGAGCCCAAGCCCTTCGCGGGCCGGGCCTGGGAGATCGCGCGGCGGCTGGTGCACACCTGCGCCGACTTCGACATCCTGCCCCACCTGCACCTGCCGGACGCAGCCATCGAGGCCGGGGTGGCCGCCCTTGTCCGGGGCTGCGCCATCTACACCGACACGGAAATGGCCCGCGCGGGCATGCCCCTGCGCCGTCTCACCCCGCTGGGCTGCACCGTGGCCTGCCTGCACGCCCTGCCCGGCACGGCGGAACGCGCGAGCGAGCGGGGCACCACCCGCGCCCGCGCGGCCATGGAACTGGCCGGGGACCGGCTGGGCGGGGCCATCGTGGCCGTGGGCAACGCCCCCACCGCGCTGCTGGCCCTGCTGGACCATCTGGCGGCGGGCGGCCCGCCCCCGGCGCTGGTGGTGGCCATGCCGGTGGGCTTCGTCAATGCGGCGGAATCCAAGGAGCTGTTTCTGGAACAGGCGGCCGCGCTGGCCCGCTGCGGTCCGCAGGGGCTGCCCTGTCTGGCCCTGCGCGGCCGCAAGGGCGGCTCGCCCCTGGCCGCCGCCACCGTCAACGCCCTGGCGGAACTGGCCCTGCGCATGAAAGATTGACGGCACGCCCGCGCCCCCTCCCCTCGCGTCTCCGTCCCGCGTCCCCCGGCATACCAGGCCGCACCGCGCGCGAAGCCCCAACCATTCCGCCCGAACCATTCCACCCGGACCACGCCGCTTCGAATTCGAAACAACCGGGGGTCCACGCCTCACGTTCTTGCGCAACGGGCACACCCTTTGCTATTCTGGTCGACAGGCATTCCGCTCCCTCGCCGGAGCGACGCCACACCGCGCCGGCCCAGCCGGTCCAACAAGGAATCTGCATGACCCACGATCCACGCCTTGAGGGCGACGCGCACTCGGCTGCCGACACCGGCGAAGCTCCTTCGTCCGCGCCCGGCGCATCCGACGTGCCCGCCCCCGCCGTCACCGACGTTTCCGGCACCCCCGACGTTTCCGTCGCCCCCGAATCCCCGGCCACCGAAGCTGCTCCCACCGAAGGCGCTCCCGCCGAAATTTCCGCTGCCGCCCCCACGCCGGAGCCCCCCGTGGCTCCCGTGGCCGACGCCGCCCTTGGCGCATCCCCTGATGCATCCGCCGACACTTCCCCCGACGCTTTCCCCGAAGCTTCCGACGACGAGGAAGACCCGGCCCTGCGCCTTGCCGCGGAGATCACCCGCATCGACGAGCCCGAGGACGCGCTGCCCCCGGTGACTCTCACCGACCTGCCCCCCGTGGTGCAGGAGGCCGCCGCCCGCGCCGGGTGGACCAACCTGATGCCGGTGCAGACCCGCGCCCTGCCGTACATCTTCGCCAAACGCGACCTGATGGTGCAGTCGCGCACGGGCAGCGGCAAGACCGGGGCCTTCCTGCTGCCGCTCATCGAACGCCTTTCCCCCGACGAAGCCGCCGTGCAGGCCCTGATCCTGGTGCCCACGCGAGAACTGGCCCTGCAGGTGGAATACGAGGCCCGCGTGCTGTTCCAGGGCACGGGCCTGAACGTGGCCGCCGTGTACGGGGGCGTGGGCTACGGCAAGCAGATGGACGCCCTGCGCGAGGGCGCGCACCTGGTGGTGGGCACCCCCGGCCGCGTGCTGGACCACCTGCTGCGCCGCACCATGAACCTGGACCGCATCCGGGTGCTGGTGTTCGACGAGGCCGACCGCATGCTGTCCATCGGCTTCTACCCGGACATGAAGGAAATCCAGCGCTACCTGCCCAAGCGCCGCATTTCCGCCTACCTCTTCTCGGCCACCTACCCGCCCCACGTGCTGAACCTGGCGGGCGAATTCCTGAGCGAACCGCGCATGCTCAGCCTGAGCCACCAGCAGGTGCACGTGGCCCAGACGCAGCACCTGTATTGCGAAGCCAGGCCCATGGACAAGGACCGGGCGCTGGTGCGCATCATCGAGTCCGAAAATCCCACGGCGGCCATCATCTTCTGCAACACCAAGGCCAACGTGCACTACGTGACGGCGGTATTGCAGGGCTTCGGCTACAACGCCGACGAGCTTTCGGCCGATCTTACCCAGGCCAAGCGCGAGCAGGTGCTGGGCAACCTGCGCAAGGGCGGGGTGCGCTTTCTGGTGGCCACCGACGTGGCCGCGCGCGGCATCGACATTCCCGACCTTTCGCACGTGATCCTGTACGAGCCGCCGGAAGACCGCGAATCGTACATCCACCGCGCCGGGCGCACCGGCCGCGCCGGTTCGGCGGGCACGGTGATCTCGCTGGTGGACATCATCCAGAAGCTGGAATTGCAGCGCATCGCCAAGCACTACAAGATCGACATCCAGCACCGGCCCACGCCCGACGACGAGTCGGTGGCGCGCATCGCCGGCGATCGGCTGACCGCCCTGCTGGAGGCGCGCCTGCGCGCCCGCACCGGGCTGGAACGCGAACGGCAGCAGCGCTTCGCGCCGCTGGCCCGCGCCCTGGCCGGTGACGACGAGCAGCTTTCGCTGCTGGCCATGCTGCTGGACCAGTACTACCAGGAAAGCCTGCACGCGGCCCCGCCCATGCCCGCCACGGCCCCGGCGCCCCGCGCCGAACGGCGCCGCGAGGAACGACGGGACGAGCGCCGGGACGACAGGCGTGACGAACGGCGCGATGAGCGCGACGGACGCCGCCGCGACCGGGACCGTCGGGATGACCGCCGGGACGATCGGCGCGACGACAAACGCGATGAACGGCGTGATGACCGGCGCGATGAACGCGACGGGCGCGATGCCCGTCCCCAGCCCGTGGCCGGGGACGTCGAGGCCGCCACGGACGATGCCGCCCGCGCAGAGGGCGCGGAACAGCGCACGGAACAGCGCGAGGACGGGCAGGCCCCCCGCGAGGGACGCCGCCGGTCGCGGCGCGGCCGTGGCCGCAAGCGCCGCCGCGAGGCCGAGGCCCTCGCCGCGCAGGAAGGCGCACCGGACACTGGCGCTCCGGAATATCCGGATGACGGAATGGACGACGATGGGGCGGACGACGGCCTGACCGGCACCCCGGACACGGCCGTGGCCGCCGCTCCGGAAGCGCCCAGGCAGCCCCGCGAACCACGGACGCCCAAGGCCGCCGCTCCCGCCGCAGCGGACGCCGACGCCGCCGGGGCGGGAGACGCCCCCACCGAAAAGTCTGTCACTGACAAGCCCGTCCCTGACACGCTCGCCACTGACAAGCCCGGCAGGGCCAAACCCGCGCGCCCGGCCCGGGGCAAGGCCGCCGGCCGTGCCGCCAAGGCCGATGCCGAAAAGGCCGACGCGGCTACCCCCGATGCCGCGCCTGCCGATGCCGAGGCAGGGTCCGACGACGACGCCGAAGCCAAGCCCGCGCGCGGCGCGCGGCGCGGCAGGGGCAAGGGCGGCAAGGCCGAGCCCGCCAAGCCCGAAAAGGGCAAGGCCGCACCCCGTGGCAAGACCCCCGACGAGGATGATGACGACGGCATGCCCCTGCTGCTGGAAGACTACCTGAGCGAGGACGACGACCGTCTGGACGACGTGCGCGCCTCCTCGGCGGCGGTGGGCAGCGTGTTCGGCCAGCGGCTGCCCACCGGGACCAGGGCGCAGGCCCCGTCCAGGGGCAAGGCCGCCGCCAAGGGCAAGGCGGCCCCCAAATCGGCCCCGGTACAGCCCGTGCTGACCGATGCGCTGGGTGGCGGCGACGACCTTGACGACGGTCTGGACGACGAGTTCGATGACGCAGCCGACGGGCACGGCCCCGAGGACGCCGCCCCCGGCAACGCGGCCACGCCCGCCAAGCGCCGCAGGCGCCGCCGCCGCAAGAAGCCCGCCGGGGCGGCCCCCGAAGGCGAGAACCATGCGGACGGCGAGGGCCATACGGATGGCGCGGCACACCACGCGGAGGCCGACGCCGAATGAGCGCCGGTCCACTGCCGGGCATGAACGCATCGCCCGCCTATACCATCGACGAAGTGCTGGACAACTTCGCCGCCCTGCTCGATTCCTTCGACTTCACGCCGGAAATCGACGCCATGGGCATCGGCCGCATGCAGTTCCTGCGGCGCAAGCGCGCGCTGCAGGACCTGCGGGCCCTGTTCATCGCCCTGTGGCGGCTGGCCCTGCGCAGATCGTTTCCGGACGACTTCGAGGTGATCTTCGAGACGTTCCTGGAACGCTTCCAGCAGGCCCCGCCGCGCAACGCCGCCCGCAAGGAGGCGGCCGCGCTGGCGGAAAAGGTGCGCGCCTACGTGGACATGCTGGAACACAAGGGCGACGCCGACTTCTCCGAGGCGGCCCACCACCTGGTCTCGCTGCTCTCGCTGGGCGACGCCGAGGCCAAGGCCCTGCGCCTGCGCCTGGCCCTGCACATCCGCTCCACGTATAAGCTGATTTTCGACAAACTGATCTAGGGGTCATTTCCAAATCGTCTTTTCCCTCTGAAATACCAACACAAAAATAAATGGGAGGAACCGCGAGGTCCCTCCCATTTTCATTTCCAAGGGATACATCACTTATCACGTCAGGTTCGGATACCCCGCGCTGGCTGCCGACAGGGGGGGCCGTCACGAGCAGGAATTTTGTTCTCTGCCAAGGAAGAACAGTTTTTTATGGAGGGAGTGTACTCTTCTCGTACTCGACCGAAATAAAACACTGTTCTGACGCAGGCAGAGGGCAAAAGGACGCTCGTGACGGCCCCCCCCTAGAATTGCCAGCCAGCGGAAAGCCCAAGGAGCTGCGCATCCCCGTCGTGGAAGCGCACGTCGTAGATGCCGTTCCTGCCCTCCACCTCGCCGTCGCGCCCCTTGATCCACAAATAGGTGTACGAAACGTCCACCCGCCACGGGCCGTCGTGCAGGCCCACGCCCAGGCTGTACAACTGGCGGTCGTTGGCGGGCACCAGAAAGTCGAGGCGGTCGGGATTCACGGGCTCGCAGTCGTAGACGTACCCCGCGCGCAGGTCCACCATGTCGGTCAGGCGGTATTCCACGCCGATGCCCAGGCGCCACACGTCGCGCCATTCGGTGGTTTTCAGGCTTTCCGTCACGCCGGGGGCCAGTGCGTCGTCATAGCGGATGCGCAGTTCGTCGTAGCTGCTCCAGAAGGTGCGCGTCACGTCCACGGCCACGCTCCAGCGGTCGTCCGGCTCCCACGCCACGCCCATGCGCACCTCGCCGGGCAGGGTCACGGAGCCTTCGGCGCCGGTATCCCTGAACCAGGTGGACGGTACGGGCGCGCCGTTCCTGTCGAAGGTGGCGCGGCCTTCCAGGTCCTGCTTGATGGGCGTGCGGAAGCTGGCGCCCAGGGCCACGCTGTCCGTGGCCTTCCACCACAGGCCGCCGTTCAGGCCGAAGCCGGTGGAATCACCCTTGACCCGGCCGTCGATGTCGGTGGCGCCCACGGTGGTGGCCTGCCGCTGGTCGTATTCGAACCACATGGCCTCGACGCCCAGGCCCAAGGCCAGGTTGCCGTTGCGCACGCCCAGCACCGGGTTCACCGACATGGACTGGATGTTCACCGAGCGCAGGTCGTTGCGGCCCACCCAGCCGGAGGGATACTCCGTGCCCAGGCCGAAGCGCGAGAAGGTGCCCACGCCCAGGAACAGGTTGTCGTTGATCTGGGTGGTGGCGTAGGCGTGCGGAATGGTCCACATGTTGGATTCCGCATCGGTGGTGTGGCCGTTGACGTCCACGGACACCTGCGGCGCCACCACGGTGGCCCCGGCCAGGGCCTGGGTGCCCTCCAGCCGGGTGACCAGGGCGGGGTTGAAGGCGATGGACGAAGGGTCGGCGCGGCGGGCCGTCATGGCTCCGCCCAGCGCGTTGCCCCGGGCGCTGAATTCGTACATGGCGAAGCCCGCTGCTTCGGCAAAAGGAGCCCATGCCGCGACGCAGAGCATCGCGGCCAGAAGAACACGGAACACATTGCCTCCGATATGCATGCGGCCGGAAATGGCCGTGCGACAACCCGGCGCGCACGCCGCCCGAAACCGGGCAACGTTCCCTCGCGCGCCAATGGCGGACGGCTGCTGGCCGCCCTTGTCCACATCGTGCAGTGCCGAGCGGCAACATGTAGAAACATTTGTGCCTGATGGCAAGAAAGAAGGCCGCACGGCACGCACCGGGGAAGGGCGCAGGAACGGGAAACGCCGCGCTTGCGGCGCGGCGTCGATAAAAAGCGAAGGCAGGGGACGGCACGCCCTACGTGGTCACGTGGCGCTGCTCCACGGGCAGCCGCAGGGTGAACACCGTGCCCCGGTCCGGTTCCGAATCCACGGTGAAGGTGCCGCCGTGGTTGGTGGTGATGATGAAGTACGACACCGAAAGGCCAAGGCCGGTGCCCTCGCCCACGCTCTTGGTGGTGAAGAACGGCTCGAACACCCTGCGCCGCACGTCCTCTTCCATGCCGGGGCCGTTGTCGGCCACGTCGATGCGCAGCATGCCGCCCTCGCGCCGCAGGGTCACGGAAATGCGCGGCGGGTCGGGCCGTTCGCCGCGCAGGTGCATGGCCTGGGCGGCGTTCTTGAACAGGTTCAGCAGCACCTGCTCGATTTCGGTGGGCATGCACGGCAGGTCGGGCAGGTCGGGCGCGAAGTCGCGCACGATGTCGATGTGCCGGAAGTCGTACTTCTTCTTCAGGTCGTAGTCGTTGGCCGCCAGTTCCAGGGTGCGGTCCACCAGGTACGGCAGCGACACCCGCTGCCAGCGCGATTCGCTGCGGCGGCTGAATTCCAGCATGTTGGAGACGATGTTGGCCGCGCGGTTGCCCGACTCGCGGATGCCGTCCAGAAAACGCAGGATGCCCCGGCGGTCCAGGTAGCTCCGGATGGAGTCCATGGAACAGCCCGACTCTTCCGCGGCCACCACGTTGGGGGCAAACTCCGGGTCCAGCCTGCGCTGGATGTTCTGCGCCCCCTGCAGGATCCCCCCCAGGGGGTTGTTGATCTCGTGCGCCATGCCCGCCGCAAGGCCGCCCACCGACAGCATCTTCTCGGTCTGCACCATCATCTCCTCGATGCGGATGCGACCGGTGATGTCGTCCAGGCGCACCACCGCGCCGAAGCTGCCCCGCGACACCACGGGATAGATGACGATGTCGAAATACCGGGTCACCCCGGGGCCGGGCACCGGGGTCTTGTCCAGCGAGATGGTGCCGCCCTCGGCGATGGAGCGGCGGATTTCGTCCAGCAGAAAGCCGAAGTCGGGCAGGGCCTCGCCCACGGGGTTGCCCAGCACCGCGTCGCGCGGCTGGCCGGTGACCCGCTCTGCCGTGCGGTTCCACAGGGTGATGCTGCCGGACTGGTCCACCCCCACGATGATCGAGGGCATGGCGTTCAGGATGTTGTCGAGGTTGTTCTTGGCCTCGCGCAGTTCCTGTTCCACTTCCTTGCGGGTGGTGATGTCGGTGTGGGCCCCGGCCATGCGCACGGGCACGCCGTTGACGTCCCACAGGGCCGCGCCGCGCCCCAGGATCCAGCGGTAACTGTCGTCCTTGTGGCGCATGCGGTATTCCACCTGAAACTCGGGCACGCGCCGGGCAAGATAGTCGTCGTGGCCGCGCAGCACGAGGTCCACGTCGTCCGGGTGGATCCGCTCTTTCCACTCCTCGACCCGGTTGGGCAGTTCGTGGTCCTCGTAGCCCACGATGGATTTCCAGCGCGGCGAGAAATAGACGGTGTTGGTGACGAGGTCCCAGTCCCAGATGCCGTCGCTGGTGCCGCCCACCACCAGGGCGTAGCGCTCCTCGCTGGCGCGCAGGGCCAGTTCGGTCTGGCGGCGGTTGTGGATCTCGTCCTGGAGCTTGGTGTTGATGGCGTGCAGTTCGTTCTCGCGCTGCTCCACCTGGCTGCACATGCGCGAGAAGTTTTCCGCGATCTGGGCCAGTTCGGCATGGGCGATGGAGCCCATGTCGTAGGCGAAGTCGCCCCGGGCGATCTGGTCCATGCCCGATTGCAGCGCTTCCAGCGGGCGGCGCAGGAACACCCGCAGCAGCACCCCGGTGGAGGCCAGCAGCACCACCAGCACGCTGCCCATGATCAGGGCGCTGGCCTTCAGCAACCGCTCCAGGCTGCGCCGGTATTCCTGCAGGGTGACCACCATGGACACCCGGCCGATGGTCTCGGACTCGAAGCGCACGGCCCGCTCGCGGAACACGGTGGCGTCGGGGTCGGTGCCCTTGCGCACCCGGAACAGGGTGTTGCCCTGGGCGTCCTCGATGTGGATTTCGTTGATCAGTTCGTACTGCGCGAACACCGAGCCGATCTGGTCCATGGTGCGCGCGTCGAAGTTCCACATGGGAATGGACAGGATGTCGGCCAGGCGGGTGATGTATTCGTCGGCCTTGCGGTCCACCTCGTGCAGCATGTCGCGCGAAATCTGCACGTAGACGAACGAGAACAGCGCCGCCACAACCACCAGCACCATCACCACGAGGCTCACGGTAAGGTCGCGCGACAGCGAACGCCCCTTGATGATGTCCGGGACGGAGAGTCCTTTGCTGGCGGTGGTGTTGCTCATGCGGGCGTCATGTCCCCGTCGCCTGTCTGGAAGCACCGCGCGGCGCGTCGGGCTTCCGGTTTACGACAACGTACACGATGCGCCATGCGATGGAAAGAGCGGGGGCGACGCGGCGCGATGGAAATGCGGGCGGCGCGGCCTGCGCGCGCCGCCCCCGCGCCCGTCACCTTGACTCGCCGGGGGTTCTGGGCAAAGTTGTGGCGGCCCCGCGACCGGCACGGCTCCGGCCAGCCCGGCCAGCCCGGCCAGTTGGACCGGCGAACCGACCGGACCGGCCGAATCAGCAGGACCAGCCGGACAGGCCAGACAGACAGGCCGGGCATGCACGGCCTCTGGCCCGCGCCGCCGCTTCCCGCCGCCACTTCCCCCGCATCTGGAGGACGACATATGGGTTTCTTCAGCGCCATCAAGAAATTGTGGACGCCCCGCGAGGCGGACGCGCCCAAGGCCCCGCCCGGAACCCCGGAAGCCGGGGCGCAGGCCGAGGCCGCTCCGGCCCCGGAAGCGGCTGCGCCCGGCGCACCCGAAGTACCCGGTACACCCGGCGTGCCCGGCGCACAGGACGCCCCGTGGCGGGCCGAGCTGGCCCGCGCCCTGCGCCAGTCCGAGCCGCGCCTTTCGGTGTGGCTGGGCCACGTGCTGGCGGGTGTGGACGAAGCGGGCGACGTACTGTGGGAACGGCTGCGCTTCCTGTTCGCCGCGCTGGAAACCCCGGACGCCGAGGCCGAGGCCTTCATGGCGGACTTCCGGCGCTGGCTCTCCGCCATGGACTACCGCCACGTAGGCGACTTCCGCTCCGAACTGCAATACCGGCTGGCCCTGGCCCTTGACCTGGAGGACGAGGAGGACGAGCGCAACCGCCTGTTCCTGAAGCTGACCGAGGGCCTCGCCCGCACGCGCGAGCAGATCACCGGCCGCATCGACGCCCTGCTGGCCTCGCACGGCCGCATCGACGCCAGGTTCTGGGAAGAACTGGAAGAAATCCTGATCATGGCCGACGTGGGCTTCGAGCCCGCCATGCAGCTTGTGGGCCGCCTGAAGGAACGCGCCCGCAAGGCCGGCACCGACGACCCGGCCGCCTTCCGCGACCTGCTGCGCGCAGAATTGCAGGACATCTTCCGCGCGCCGCGCCGCATCGCCGCCGTGACCCCGCCCGAGGTGGTGCTGATGATCGGCGTCAACGGCGTGGGCAAGACCACCACCATCGCCAAGCTGGCCCACCGCGCCCGCATGCAGGGCAAGAAGGTGCTCATCGCCGCGGCGGACACCTTCCGGGCGGCGGCCATCGAACAGCTGGAAGTGTGGGCCAGGCGCGTGGGGGCCGACTTCCACGCCAAGACCGCCGGGTCCGACCCGGCCGCCGTGGCCTTCGAGGCCATGGACGTGGCCCTGGCGGGCGGCTACGACATCGTGTTCGTGGACACGGCGGGCCGCCTGCACACCAAGGTCAACCTGATGGAAGAACTGCACAAGATCCGCCGGATACTCGAACGCAAGCACCCCGGCGCGCCGCACCGCTCCATCCTGGTCATCGACGCCACCACCGGCCAGAACGCCCTGTCGCAGACCAAGCTGTTCAACGAGGCCTGCGGGGTGGACGAAATCGTGCTGACCAAGCTGGACGGCACGGCCAAGGGCGGCATCGTGGTGGCCGTGGCCATGCAGTTCGGCATCCCCATCACCTTCGTGGGCCTTGGGGAAAAGATGGAAGACCTGCGCCCCTTCGACGGCGGCGACTTCGCCCTGGCCCTGCTGGGCGTGGGCCGCGAGGAAGGCCGGCCCGACGCCGAACAGGACGCCGGACAGGACGCCGAATAGGGCCGACGCCGGACGGCCCGAGCAGTCTGGACAGCCCGGACACCTCAGACGGGGACCGCCTGCCGCCCGCCCGTCAGGTGACGGCGGGCCGGAAACCGGCTATGCCAGCGGCACGGGGCGGTGCATTCCGGCCCGTATTCCGCGCCAGCCGCGCCCCTTCCCCCAGTGCTCCCGCCAGGAGGACACCCGCATGACCGCAGCCCTGCATCCCTCCCCGCCCGCTCCATCAGTCCCGCTGCTGCGCCGCATGGTCGCCAGCCTGCGCGACCCGGTCAGCGGCCTTACCCACTGCATCGGCGCGCTGCTGGCCGTGCTGGGCACGGTGCTGCTGGTGGTGCGCGCGGCCTCGCCCCTGCTGCCCTGGCACGTGGTGACCTTTTCCGTCTTCGGGGTGTCCATGGTGCTGCTGTACACGGCCAGCACCCTGTACCACTGGCTGCCGCTGCGGGAACGGGGCGTGCGCCTGATGCGCCGCGTGGACCATTCCATGATCTTCGTCTACATCGCGGCCACCTACACGCCCATCTGCCTCATCCCGCTGCGCGGGCCGTGGGGCTGGTCGCTGTTCGGCTGCGTGTGGGCGGTGGCCGTGGCGGGCATCTTCACCAAGGTGTTCTGGCTGCACGCGCCGCGCCGGGTGTCCACGGGCATCTACCTGGGCATGGGCTGGATGGCCTTGGCGGGCATCTACCCGCTGGTCATGAACCTGCAAGCCGGGGCGCTGGCCTGGCTGGTGGCGGGCGGCGCGTTCTATTCGGTGGGCGCGGTGATCTACGCGCTGAAGCGCCCCAACCGCTTCCGGCACTTCGGCTTCCACGAGATCTTCCACCTGTTCGTGATGGCGGGCAGCTTCTGCCACTTCGTGGTCATGTATTCCTACGTCAGCGTGCTGTAACCGCCCGCGCGGAACACGGCCGCAACGTCCCGTCCCCTCGACATTTCCCGAAACGAAACGGGGAGGCCCGCCCATCGGCGCGCCTCCCCGTCTGATTTCACGGCCCGTGCGTTGACGCTGCTACAGCGTATAATCGATGGCCTTGCGGCTGGCCACGATCTTCTTGATGAAGTCCACGCACTTCACGTGCTCGGGGTGTTCGGCGTAGGCCTTCAGCCCTTCGGCGTCGTCGTGGGTGGACACCAGGATGATCTGCACCGGCTCGGTGGTGGTGCCGAGGAAGGTGGTGCTCACCTCCAGCCCCTTCAGGCTGGGGATCCTGCCCATGAGCGGGTCGAGCATGGCCTTCATCCTGGCGGCGTTCTCGGCGGCGGAGGCGCCTTCGGCCTCGTCCTTCAGGGTCCACCAGACGATATGCTTGAGCATGGGAAACCTCGTGCGGCGTTGGGGTTTGGATGGTCCATCCGGTATGCGACACGACGGGCTGCGTGGTCAACCGGTGCAGGCATATCCGTCCGCTGGGGCGGCTGCCGCAGCCTGCGAAAGCGCGAACCGTCACGACCCGCCACGCCCTCCCCCGAACCTGCGTTCCCGGTACAGGCATGCGCACGCCCGGCCACTGCAACGGCCTGTCGCACCCTGTCCCGCCGCTCCCTTCCGTGACGTTACGGCGACACGCCGCGTTCCCCGCCCCCTGCCGCGTCGCATGGGATTGCGGCAAACCCGGCTTTGCCGTACATCCGTGAAGTCTCACATGAAGGAGCTTGCATGGAGTTGCAGACGCTTACCCTCAGGCGGGTGCTGGAGCGCAGCGCCGAACTGTTCGCGGACCAGCCCGCGCTGTCGCAGATCGGCGGCACGCCGATAACCTTCCGCGAACTGCTCGAACATGCCACCACGGTGTCCGCCCTGCTGGCGGAACAGGGCGTGGCGCGCGGCGACCGGGTGGCCATCCTTTCGGAAAGCATGCCCAACTGGGGTATCGCCTATTTCGCCATCACCGCCATGGGCGCCATTGCCGTGCCCATCCTGCCGGAATTCCACGCGGACGCCGTGCACCACATCATCCGCCATTCGGAAGCCAAGGTGGTGTTCGTCTCCGAGCGATTGTTCCCCAAGCTGGAGGACGGCCAGTTCGACACCCCGCCGGAACTCATCCAGATAGAAAATTTCCACCCCGTGCAGCAGGGCGTCACGCGCGACAAGCTGCGCGAATTGAAGGAGCGCGGCCTGCGCGAATTCCGCAGGCTGCGCGACAAGGCCATGCGCCTCACCCATCTGGCCCCCGAGGAGCCGGGCGAGGACGACGTGGCGGCCATCATCTACACCTCGGGCACCACCGGCCACTCCAAGGGCGTGGTGCTGACCCACCGCAACATCGTGTGGGACGCCGACGCGGTGAAAAGCATCGTGCGCATCGCCCCCGGCGACCGCATGCTGTCCATCCTGCCCCTGTCGCACACCTACGAATGTACCCTGGGCCTGGTGCTGCCGGTGCTCAACGGCGCGCACGTGCACTACATGGACAAGCCGCCCACGGCGCGCGCCCTGCTGCCCGCCCTGGCCCAGGTGCGGCCCACGGCCATGCTGTCGGTGCCGCTGGTCATCGAGAAGATCTTCAAGTCCGCCGTCCTGCCCAAGTTCACCGACACCTGGCTGAAGCGGCGGCTGTACGGCCTGCCCTTCGTGCGGCGCAAGCTGCACGCCATGGCGGGCAAGAGGCTGTTGCAGACCTTCGGCGGGGCGCTGCGCATCTTCTGCATCGGCGGGGCGGCCATCGCGCCTGATGTGGAGCGCTTCCTGCGCGAGGCGGGCTTTCCCTACGCCATCGGCTACGGCCTTACAGAGACGTCTCCCCTTGTGGCGGGCTGCGGCCCGGCCGACACCCGGCTGACCGCCACCGGCTGGCCCCTGACCGGGGTGGAGGTGCGCATCGACGCGCCCGACCCGGCCACCGGCGAGGGCGAAATACTGGTGCGCGGCCCCAACGTGATGCGCGAGTACGCCAAGGCCCCGGAAATCACCGCGTCCGTGTTCACCGAGGACGGCTGGTTCCGCACCGGCGACCTCGGCAAGTTCGACCGCGACGGCTACCTGTACATCAAGGGGCGGTTGAAGAACGTCATTGTGGGGCCCAGCGGCGAGAACATCTACCCCGAAGAAGTGGAGGCGATCATCCAGCAGTCGCCGTACGTGCTGGAATCGCTGGTGTTCCAGCTGGACGGACGGCTGGCGGCGCGCATCCACCTGGACTACGCGCGGCTGGACGAGGAATTCGGCGGGCTGCCCGCCGCCAAGGCCCGCGACAAGGTGGCGGCCCTGCTGGAAGAACTGCGCAACGACGTGAACACCAAGGTGTCCACCTTCGCGCGGCTGCACAAGGTCATCGAACAGACCGAGCCCTTCGAGAAGACGCCCACCCACAAGATCAAGCGCTACCTGTACGTGGAGCAGTAGGCGGGCGAACCCTCCGGCGACGCGGGCCATGCCCGGCCACGTCCCAAATATCTGGCCGGGACAGCCGGCCGGGACATCCGGCGGGACATCCGGCGGGACATCCACGGGGTGCGCCGGGCGGTCAAATTTCTTGGCCGCCCCGGAGGGCCGGGGAGGACCGGTTCAACTTCCTGCACGCGGGACGCGCCCATGGCGGAATACGCAGACAGCCAACACATCTTGTGATATCACGATATTGCATGTTGCCCTCCTTGCAAACGAGGCGTTGGCACGCCCCATGCAGGAACAGAGACATCCTTCCTTTCTTTGCATGACGCAGAAATCGGCTTGCGGGCGGTCCGCAAGCCGTTCTGCGTTTTGGGCTCCCGCGCCCGTAAGTACCCGCTTTCCAAGCCGCGCGCTCTGCGATATCCGTCAATCTGACGGACACACTCTGCCCGCGCCCCGCGCGGTACCTCCGGCCACACCATGGGTTTCTTCCGCAGCGGAAAGCCTCGCGCCTCCGCCTCCCCCATTGTCGCCCCCGCCCCCAAGGCTGGCGCCGCGCCCAACCGGCCGCACCACGGCCCGGCCGATGGCGTGCGCCCCGCCGGGAGCGGCCCAAATGGCAGCCCCCCGGACAGTGCCGCTCAGGGCGGTTCCGCCCATGCGGCATGGGCTGACACGGCGCTGGCCCGGCGCTTCGCCCATGTGGACCTGACCCATCCGCTGCTGGCCGAACTTGCGCGCTGGGCCCGTACGCGCCTGCTGCGCGACGTGGAAGCCGCCGCCCGGCGCGATCCCCGGCCCGGTGCCCGCCGCCCGGCAGATGGCGTGCCCGCCGGGCTTTCGGGCGGACGTTCCGTGGCGGCCCGGCCGGAAGCCCCCTCGCTGGCCGCGCTGCTGGCCCGCCGCCCGGCCCTGACCACCCCGCCCGAGGTCGTCCAGCGCCTGAGCGAACTGGTCACATCGGATGACGCCACCCCCGACGACGTGGCCCGCGTCATCCAGCACGACACCTACCTGACCGCCGCCGTGCTGCGCATCGCCAACAGCCCCCTGCACGCCCCGCTGGTGCCGGTGGAAACCGTGCAGCGCGCCGTGATGATGCTGGGCATGCGCCAGATTCTCAGCCTGGTCACCGCCGCCTCGCTGATGCGCCTGATGACCCCGCGCGACGTGGCGGCCCGGCGCACCTTCTGGCGGCACGCGGCGTGCGCGGCCACGGCGGCCCGGGCGCTGGCCGTGGCCTGCGGCGGCGCCGACCCCGGCAGGGCGTTCGTGGCGGGCATGCTGCACGACATCGGCCACCTGCTGCTGATGGGCAACCTTCCGGACCTTGCCGCCCAGGTCGCGCGCCGCGCCCTGGACGGGGCCATGCCCATCCAGGTGGCTGAACGCGAACTGCTGGGCTACGACCATTGCGACATCGGGCGCCGCCTGCTGGACGCCTGGCGGCTGGGCGACGCCGTGGCCGAGGCGGCGGAACAACACCACGGCCCGGATGCCCGCAACTGGTCCGACCTCAGCCTGTACGTGCACCTGGGCGACTTCATCGCCGTGGCCCTGGGCAACCACATGCCCGGCGACGAATTGCTGCGCCAGCCCGCGCACGGCGCGCTGGACCGGGTGAAGCTGACCCCGGCGGACTTCTCCTCGCTGGTGGGGCACGTGCTGGCCGACACCGAGGCCATGGAGCAGGCCCTCTTTGGCGACGCCACGGCCTGACGGAACCGGCGGCCCCGCCCGCGCGTAGCAAGCCCTTCTACCTGCGTGCCGCCACCCGCATGGCCGCCTCCACACGGGCCTGCGGCCCCACCAGCACCGCCCCGGCCAGCAGGCCCGCCAGCAGCCCCCAGAACGACGAGCCTACGCCCAGCAGGCTCACCCCGGACACGGTGACCAAAAAAGTGATGACGGCGCTTTCACGGTGCACCGGGTCTTCCGTGGCCTGGGTCAGTCCGCCCAGAAAGGCGCCCAGCAGGGCCAAGCCGGACACCACGGCCACCAGCGCCTGCGGCAGGGCCGTGAACAGCCCCACCAGCGTGGCCCCAAAGGTGCCCACCAGCAGGTAGAACCCGCCGCAGAAGACGCCCGCCCAGTAGCGCCGCGCCGGGTCCGCATGGGCTTCCGGCCCGGTGCAGATGGCGGCGGTGATGGCCGCAAGGTTCACCCCGTGCGAGCCGAACGGGGCCAGCAGGGTGGAGGCCACGCCCGTCCAGGTCACCAGCGGGCTGCCGGGGGTGTCGTAGCCGGATGCGCGCATGACCCCGAGGCCCGTGGCGTTCTGCCCGGCCATGGCCACCACGAACAGCGGCACGCCAAGCCCCAGCAGCGCCCCCATGCTGAAGTGGGGCATGGTCAGCACCGGCACGGCGGGCGCGGCGCTCACCGCGCCGAACGAAAGCTGCCCGGTGACCCCGGCCACCACAAGGCCCGCCAGCAGCGGCAACAGCACGGCATAGCGCGGGGCCAGGCGGCGGGCCGCCAGCCACACCAGCAGCATGGGGGCCACCAGCAGCGGCGCGGCCTGCAACCGGGTGAACACGTCCACGCAGAACCGGAACAGGATGCCCGCCAGCATGGCCGACACCACGGCCTTGGGAATGCGGTCCATGAACGCGGCGAACAGCCCGGTGACCCCGAACACGGTGATGGCCACGCCCACGGCGATGAACGCGCCGATGGCCTCGGGGTAGCTGTACGCGGTCCACCCGGTGGCCAGCAGCGCCGCGCCGGGGGTGGACCACGCGGTGATCACCGGCACGCGGTACCACAGGCTGAGCCCGATGCCGGTCAGCCCGCCGCCCACGGAAATGGCCCAGATCCAGCTGGACAACTGGGCCTGGGTCAGCTGCGCGGCCTCGGCGGCCTGGAACATCAGCGCGGCGGGCCCAGCGTAGGAGACGATGACCGCAACCAGCCCCGCCACAAGGGCCGAGAGCGACGATTCGGACAGGAGGCGCTTCAGCATATGCGAACCTCTCACATGCAGGGCCGCGGAAACGGCCGGAAACGGGCGTGAGGCCCCGGTGCTAGCACCGCCGCTGTGGCAGCGTCAAGACAACGCACGCAGGCCCCGATGTTCTCACATCGGGGCCTTGCGCGCTAAAGCGGGGGTGGGAGCGTGCGGTCGCGCGTCTCCCGGAAAGAAAAAGTGCTGGCATCGGCCTACTTTCCCACGCACGAATACGCAGTATCATCGGCGATGGAGGGCTTAACTTCCGAGTTCGGAATGGGATCGGGTGTACCCCCTCCTCCATGGATGCCAGCACAAGATTCTGGTCACCGTCCGGGAAGGCTGGCTATTGTGCGCCGCCACGTCGGCCGGGACCGAAAGTTGTAATCAAACAGGGTGGAAAGGAAGTGTGAGGAAGAAAACAAGGCGCACGGGCTATTAGTACTGGTCAGCTGAGCGCGTCGCCGCGCGTACACCTCCAGCCTATCGACCGGGTTGTCTACCCGGGCCCTTCAGCTCCGAAGAGAGGGAGACCTTATCTTGAGGCAGGCTTCCCGCTTAGATGCTTTCAGCGGTTATCCCTTCCGCACATAGCTACCCTGCTGTGCCACTGGCGTGACAACAGGACCACCAGGGGTGCGTCCATCCCGGTCCTCTCGTACTAGGGAC
>NZ_JBAIYT010000010.1:0-102916 GCF_036763125.1 Nitratidesulfovibrio sp. 1201_IL3209 | reverse complement strand
CAGGCTGCTCGCTCGCGGGCCAGAGGGTATCGGAACGTAACAACCTTCATCACCATGATCTACCTGATCGGAGCGCCCATCACCCAACTCTTGGAGGCGTGAATTCCACAGCTAACGTCGAAGACCCAAAAAGAATGGGGGATAACCCTACCGGGTTCGCCCCGCCATCGGCGAATGCCATGGCGTTGGCCGGTTCTCCGGTGCGGGTCATTCCCGGTATCCCGTGTCTGGGGGCAGCCCGCCCGACGAGGCCCGGGTACGGGCCAGCACGTCGCACCGTTCGTTCTCCGGGTGGCCGGAATGGCCGCGCACCCAGTGAAAGCGCACCGTGTGCACGTCCAGCAGGGGGTGCAGCCGTTCCCACAGGTCGCGGTTCTTCACCGGCTTCTTGTCGCTGGTCTTCCAGCCGTTGCGGCGCCAGCCCGCCAGCCATTTCTTTTCCACCGCGTTGCGCACGTACTGCGAGTCGGTGTGCAGGTCCACGCTGCACGGTTCCTTCAGTATGGAAAGGGCCTCGATGACCGCCAGGATTTCCATGCGGTTGTTGGTGGTCAGGGCGAAGCCCCCCGAAAGCTCGCGCTCCGAGCCGTTGCAGCGCAGCACGGCGGCCCAGCCGCCGGGGCCGGGGTTGCCGAGGCACGAGCCGTCGGTGAAGGCCTGGACGTTCTTCATGGTCATGCGATGGTCCGGTGATGTCGGTTGGGGGTGGCTGGATGGCGAAAAACGTGGCCGCGACCGGTTCGGATCAGGCCTCGCCCAGTTTGTCCCACAGGTATTTCAGGGCGCGCACCAGCCCTTCGGCCCACTGGCCGGAGGCCATGGCGGGGCGCAGCCAGTCGTTTTCCAGGGTCTGGGGCAGGGTTTCGCCGTAGGCCCTGCGCACCAGCGGGGGCAGTTCCACGATGGCCTGCCCCTTTGCCGGGCACAGCCCCACGAAGATGGTGCGGGCGTCCACGTTGGGCAGTTCCGGGGTGTCGCGCCGGACGTGGATGACCAGCTTCAGCCCGTGCACCTCGCGGAAGGCGCCCACCAGTTCGCGCAGGGCCTTTTCCTGCGCGTCGGCCAGCAGGTCCGCCTCGTCCCATACGGCGGAAGAGGCGCGCAGGTCGGCCAGGCGACGCTCGTTGTTGGCCCAGAAGGCCCACGCCGTCAATGCGAACACGGTCAGCAGCAGCATGGTGCGCAGCAGGAACTGGCCCGGCGTGTCGGCGTGGACCAGCGGCAGGCGCGGCTCGCCGCGCTCGCGCTTGGGAAAGAGGCGGAACATGGATCAGGCTCCTGCGTGCCGGTCTGGCGATGTGCCGGTGTGGAAGGTCCGGCGGTCTGGCGGCGCGGCAGCCGGGCGGGACCGGCGGGCCGGGCGCCGGTTACGCGGTGATGGCGTCACCGGCCAACGCCTCGGCGATCCAGGCGGTGAGCGGGGTTTCCACCAGCGCGCGGATTTCGGCCAGGCGTCCGGTCGTTTCCGCCTCGAAGCGCAGCACCAGCACCGGCTGGGTGTTCGAGGCCCGCACCAGGGCCCAGCCGTCGGGCCAGGTGATGCGCGCGCCGTCGATCTCGTTGACGTCGTACAGCGCGCGGAAGTGTTCCTGCGCACGGCGCACCACGTCGAACTTCACCTCGTCCGGGCAGGCCATGTGCAGTTCCGGCGTGGCGTGCGAGGGCGGCCAGCCGGGCAGTTCCGTCAGCGGCACCTCGGACGCGGACAGGATGCGCAGCAGCAGGGCCGCCGCGTAGATGGCGTCGTCGAAGCCGTACCAGCCCTCGTTGAAGAACATGTGCCCGCTCATCTCGCCCGCCAGCGGGGCGTTCACCTCCAGCATGCGGGCCTTCATCACCGAATGGCCGGTGATCCACATGGCGGGCTTGCCGCCGTGGGCCTCGATGTCGCGGAACAGGCGGTGCGAGCACTTCACGTCGGCCATCACCTCGCCCCCCGGCTTGCGGGCCAGCAGGTCGCGCGCGAAGAGCGAGAGCAGTTCGTCGCCGAACAGCAGGCGGCCGTGCGCGTCCACCACGCCCAGCCGGTCGGCGTCGCCGTCCAGGCCGATGCCCAGGTCCGCGCCCTCGGCGGCCACGCGGGCCTTGAGGTCGCGCATGTTGGCCTCCACCACCGGGTCGGGGTGGTGGTTGGGAAAGGCCCCGTCCGGGTCGCAGTACTGCGCGACCACGTCGGTGCCCAGGCGGCGCAGCAGTTCGGCGCAGATGTCGCCGCCCGCGCCGTTGCCGCCGTCCACCACCACCTTCAGGGGGCCGGAGGCGCGCGGGGCAAGCCGCACCCGCTGCGTCACCGCCTCCATGTAGGCGGGCACGATGTCCAGGGAACAGCCCACGCCCTTGCCGGAGGCGAAGCGCCCGGCGGCGAAGATTTCGTAGATGCGGCGGATTTCGGTGGTGTGGATGGTGGTCTGCCCGGCCCACACCTTGAAGCCGTTGTATTCCGGCGGGTTGTGGCTGGCGGTGATCATGATCCCGCCCTGGCGCTCCAGATGGCGCACCGCAAAGTACAGCAGGGGGGTGGGCACCATGCCCACGCTGACCACGTCGATGCCGCAGGCGATGAGCCCGGCGGCCAGCGCGTCGTGGTAGGCGGGGGAGCTGTGGCGGCAGTCGTGGCCCACCACGGCGGACGGGATGCCACGCTCCAGCAGGTAGGTGCCGCAGGCGCGGCCAAGACGCTCCACCCATTCGGCGTCGAAGTCGGCATCGACGATGCCGCGTATGTCATAGGCCCGGAACGGGCGGTCGGAAATCGGTTTCATGGGTGCTCCGGCAGGCGGGGAGGGGCCGCAAATCGGCGTCATGCCTTGACCGCATTCCACATCTGCCCTATTTTTGAGGCATTATGAACTGGGATTGGGAAAAACTGCAAGAAAAACGGCAGCGGCACTCCGGGTGGCGCGGTGGTTCCGGCGGCTCCGGCGACGGTGACGACGGGGGCTCCGGCGGTTCGGGCGGTTCCGGTGGTTCCGGCGGCCCTGGCGGCCCCGGCGGTTGGGACGACCCCTCCGGACCGGACTTCGAGAAACTCGGGGAAACCTTCCGCAAATTCCGCGAATACCCCTTCCCCGCCGGGAAGCTGGTGGTGCTGGTGTTCGTCCTGTTGTGGGCGGCATCGGGCATCTACATCGTCGAGCCCGACGAACTGGGGGTGGTGCTGCGCTTCGGCCGCTACGACCGTACGGTGGAGGCGGGGCCGCACTACCATCTGCCGTTCCCCGTGGAATCGGTGTACACCCCCAAGGTGACCCAGGTGCAACGGGCCGAGGTGGGCTTCCGCTCGCTGGCGCAGGGCTCGTCGTTCCAGCAGGGGGGCGGGCGCATCGTGCCCGAGGAAGCCGCCATGCTCACGGGCGACGAGAACATCGTCAACGTGCAGTTCAGCATCCAGTACCAGATCAAGGACCCCGTCCAGTACCTGTTCAACGTCACCAACCCGGCCGCCGTGGTGCGCAGCGCGGGCGAGGCCGCCATGCGCGAGGTCATCGGCAACAGCCGCATCGACTCCGCGCTCACCGACGGCAAGCAGGTCATCCAGAACGACACCCTGGCGCTGTTGCAGGACATCCTGGACATCTACCAGGTGGGCGTGCGCGTGCTGGCCGTGCAGATGCAGGACGTGCATCCGCCCAAAGAGGTCATCGACGCCTTCAAGGACGTGGCCAGCGCCCGCGAGGACAAGAGCCGCATCATCAACGAGGCCGAGGCCTACCAGAACGAGATACTTCCCCGCACCCGCGGCCTTGCCGCCGAGGTGATCAACCAGGCCGAGGCGTACCGGCAGGCCCGCGTGCGCGAGGCCGAGGGCCAGGCCAACCGCTTCCTGGCCGTGCTGAAGGAATACAACAAGGCCAAGGACGTGACCCGCAAGCGCCTGTACCTGGAGGCCATGGAAGAGGTGCTTTCCGCGCCCGGCATGGAGAAGATCGTCATTCCCGGCGAGGCGGGGGCGCGCATGCTGCCCTACCTGCCGCTGGACGGGGCGCGGCCCCGGGGCGACGCGGGCGCGGCCCGCAAGGGGAGCGAATAGCATGGAACGCCGTACCATTACCGTGCTCATCGCCCTTGCGGCGCTGCTGATCATGGGCAGCCAGTGCATGTACACCGTGCACCAGACCCAGAAGGCCATCGTGCTGCAACTGGGCGAGCCCGTGGGCGGCGTGGTGGCGCCCGGCCTGCACTTCAAGCTGCCGTTCATCCAGAACGTGGTGTACTTCGACGCGCGCATCCTGGACTACGACGCCCGCTCGGCCGAGGCTTTGACCAGCGACAAGAAGGCCATCGTGCTGGACAACTACGCCCGCTGGCGCATCACCGACCCGCTGACCTTCTACCGCACCGTGCGGACGATCCCCGGCGCCCAGGCCCGCCTGGACGACACCGTGTACTCGCAGTTGCGCGTCTTCGTGGGGCGCAACACCCTGACCGAGGTGGTCTCGTCCAAGCGCGCCGAGATCATGGGCGCGGTGACGGCCCGCACCTCGGAACTGCTGCGCGAGTACGGCATGGAGATCATCGACGTGCGCATCAAGCGCACCGACCTGCCCACGGAGAACCAGCGCGCCATCTTCGGCCGCATGCGCGCCGAACGAGAGCGCCAGGCCAAGCAGTACCGCTCGGAAGGCCAGGAGGAATCGACCAAGATCCGCTCCGCCGCCGACCGCGAGCGCACCGTGCTCATGGCCGAGGCCACCCGCAAGTCCGAGATATTGCGGGGCGAAGGCGACGCCGACGCCGCGCGCATCTTCTCCGAGGCGCTTTCGCAGTCGCCGGAATTCTACGATTTCCAGCGCAGCCTGGACGCCTACCGCAAGGTGTTCCGCGACAACACGCGCGTCATCCTTACCCCCAACGATCCGTTCCTGAAACAGTTCCAGGGGCGCTAGTGTAACATTGTTACACTGTCCGCGAATGGCAGTGTAACAATGTTACAAGCTGTCGCTCTGATACCGGAAAGCGCGTTGCGCTATACAGGCTGCTACCACCGGGAATCATGGACCCTATCCAGCGGTGGCACCGTTTTTGTATTGCCAGAATGCGTAACGACCCGGCATGCGGGCGGTAACGAGCGACGCAGCGTTGCCGATGCGGTGCATCCGTTTTCAGGCGAGCATCTGCATCACGGCATTGACGTGTCGCTCGTTCCATGCGAGGCAGCACTTCAAGAGTTGTCGCAACCTCTTGGAATGCGAGGCGTGCACGCAACGGGGACCGGTTTCCGCCGCGCCGGGCGCGGCCGTGGGGCCGTAATTCTTGAATGGGAGAACACCGTGTCCACCTTTGAAGAAGTTTTTGAGCGCATCAAGCTGGCCACCAACACGCGTACCCAAGTGGAACTTGCCGAGGTGCTCGACATCCGGCAGTCCAGCATTTCCGACGCCAAGCGCCGCAATTCCGTGCCCTCCGACTGGTACATGAAGCTGTTCGAGAAGTTCGGCCTGAACCCCGACTGGCTCAAGAAGGCCTCCGGTCCCATGTACCTGCGCACCGAGCAGGGCTACCAGCCCCTGGACGCCCCCGCCGCCGGCATGGTGCTGGAGGATCCGGCCCGCTACGGCGACCCGGATGCCAAGAGCAGCGTGGTCACCGTGCACTCCATGCACTGCGAGGTCACGGAGCAGGGCGGTGGCCCGCTGAAGGCCATCGGCAAGCTGTCCGTGCCGCAGTCGTACTCCGGCCCCACCGTGCAGGTGGTGCGCATGGATGCATCGAGCATGGAACCGCTGGTGCGCAAGGGCGCCTATGTGGGCATCGATACGGTGCAGAAGAATGTGGTTTCCGGAGAACTGTACGGCGTGTACGTTCCTTACGAGGGCGTGGCGCTGAAACGCATCTTTCTCGATGCGGAGAAGGGGCGCTTCGTGCTGCGTTCCGAAAATCCCGCCCACCCGGAACAGTACCTGCCCGTGGACAAGCACGCGGAGCGCATCGTGGGCCGCGTGGCCTGGGTGCTGCAACGTTTCTGATCTCCATATTCCCTGCGGCAGCGCAAGATCTGCGGGGGGAACACGAACAGGCCATCAGGAAGGGGCCGTGCCGTGAACGCGGCACGGCCCCCTTTGCTTCGTGGAATGGGGGAAAACCGGTAGGGGATGGGTGTGTCGTGCACCAGATATCTTGCATTGAATGGTGAAACGCGGCATATGCCGAAGTGAATCCGCTCCGTCGCGCTGCCCGCCGCCTCGCATGCGTCACAGGCCCTGCCGCCGAATCCCTCAGCACTGCCGGACAGCGCTCCATGACGCAATCGCAGCCCATTCCGGAACCTTTCCGTCCCTCGGTGGTCATCGTCGACGACGAGCAGATCGTGGCGCTGGACATCCGGCGCACCCTGGAACGCCTGGGCTACGCCGTGCCCGCCATGGCCGCCGACGGGGAGGAAGCCGTGCGCGTGGCGGGCGAGTTGCGGCCCGACCTCGTGCTGATGGACATCCGCCTGCGCGGAACCATGGACGGCATAGAGGCGGCGGGACGCATCTCCACCCAGTACGGGGTGCCGGTGGTGTTCCTGACGGCCTTTTCCGACGCCGCCACCCTGGAGCGGGCCAAGTCCTGCGGGCCGTTCGGCTTTCTGGTGAAGCCCTTCGAGGAGCGCGAACTGCATTCCACCATTGAGGTGGCCCTGCTGAAGCACCGCGCCGTGCGCGAACTGGACGAGGCCCGGCGCACCGCCGAGAACGCCAGCATCGCCAAGAGCGCCTTTCTCGCGGGCATGAGCCACGAGATTCGCAATTCGCTCAACGGCATCCTGGGCATGACCGACCTTGCGCTGGAATCGGCCGAGGACGAGGAGCAGCGCGACCACCTGGTGACGGTGCTCGAATCGGCCGAAACGCTGCTGGCCCTGCTCAACGACGTGCTGGACTTCTCCCGGCTGGAGGCGCGGCAGATCCGCCTGGTGGAGCGCCCCTTCGAGCCCGCCGCCGTGGTGCGCAAGGTGATGCGCTCGGTGCAGTCCGAGGCGGCCCGGCGCGGGCTGGCCCTGTCCTGGCGGGTGGCGCCGGAGATTCCTCCGGTGCTGGCGGGCGACCCGGTGCGGTTGACCCAGGTGCTGGCCAACCTGGTGGGCAACGCGGTGAAGTTCACCCATGCGGGGGTGGTCTCGGTGGAGGTGACCCCGGTGCCCTCGCCGCCGAGCCTGTTCGAATCGCTGTTTCCCCCCGGCGAGCCGGGCGGGGCCACCCTGCTGTTCACCGTGCGCGACACCGGCATCGGCATCGCCGAGGACCGGCTGGAATCCATCTTCGACATGTATGCCCAGGCTTCGGAAGATACCGGGGCCACCTACGGCGGCACCGGCCTGGGGCTTGCCATCTGCCGCCAACTGGTGGGCATGATGGGCGGCAGCATCTGGGCGCGCAGCACGCCGGGAGCGGGCAGTTCGTTCCACTTCACCTGCCGTTTTCGCCCGGCCCCCGCCGCCGAGGCAGGGGTGGCGCCGTCTTCGCGCGAGCGTGGGCGGGCCGCGACGGTCCTTGCCGCCACGCCTCCCGCCAGCGGCCCGGCCAGTCCGGCACCCTGTCCGGCGGCCAGGGCGGCCGCCGCCCTGGCGGGCGCGGCAGCGGGCCCGGCGCGGCCGCACGACCAGCCTTCCACCCATTCCGCATCCCGGCCCGCACCCCAGCCCGACGAACCGGCCGGCCGTTCGCTGCACGTGCTGGTGGCCGACGACAGCGAGGTGGCCCGCACCATCGCCGCGCGCCTGCTGCAACGGCGCGGACATACCTGCGCCACGGCCCAGGACGGCGTGGAGGCCCTGACCCGCCTGGCGGCGGAACGCTTCGACCTGGTGCTGCTGAACGTCGAGATGCCGCGCATGAACGGCTTCGAAACCCTGCGGCGCATCCGCAATTCCATGCACCCCGGCGTCAGCCCGGCTCTGCCCGTGGTGGCCATGACCGCCCACGCCCTGGCGGGCGACCGTGAGCGCATGCTGGCAGCCGGCATGGACGGATACGTGGCCAAGCCCATCCAGCCTGCCGCCTTCCACGAGGAAATCGCGCGGGTGGCGCGTCTGGCCGGGCTTGCCCGGCAGGGCTGAGCCCGCCGCCCCCCGGTCGCAGGCGGTTGCCGTCGCTCGCAACGGCCTTGCGCGACGCCGCGTGCGGAATCGCACCACATGCCGCATGGAAAAGACTTTGACGCAGTGTGCGAAAAGGAACACTATGCCGCATCACCATGCGCACATCGGACGATCACGCGGCACAGCCCGTCCCACCCGAGGGGGATGACGCGCCCCTTTCCCCGCACGCGTCCCGTTCCGCATCCGCGCCCGCCGGAGACGGCTTTCCGCCGCTGGCTCCGGGCGGCCTGACGGCTGCGGGCCGGGTGATGCGCCTGCCGCGCCGCCTGCCGTCGCCGGTGGCCGCCCTGCTGGCCCAGATCGCCGATACCCCCGGTGCGCCGCACGCCTCCGCCGATGGGGCAGGCCCGGCAGGCCCGGCCCCGGCGCACGACGCCGCGCCCGCGGGCGGCTTCGCCTACGCGGCCTCGGTCATCCTGCCCCAGACCGGCTGGCCGGAGGCGGAATTCCTGCCGCGCCTGGTGGGCGAACTTTCCACCCCCGGCAACCTTTCCGTGCTCGAGCGCGAGATGCATCGCCGGGCGGCCGCCGCGCCCACCCCCTATTCCCTGTCCCTGCGCGGCGAAACCGGCACCTCGGTGGAACTGCTGGTCACCCCCCGCCCCCTGCGCGGCGCCGCGCAGGCGGTGTCCGGAAGGGACGGGGCGGAGCCGGTGCTGTGCGCCACCCTGACGGCCACCCCCCTGTCCAGCCTGTCCAGCGAGGGACCCGCTCCGGCCTGGACCGAACGCACCCGGCTGCTCAACCTGCTGGACCGGCTGCCCGCCTACGTGGTGCTGCTGGGGCCGGACTATTCCATCCGCTACGAGAACCGGGGCTTTCGCCAATTGTTCGGCCCCGGCGTGGGCCGCCCCTGCTACGAGGTGATCCGGGGCCAGAACAGTCCCTGCGCGCTGTGTCCCCCCTTCGACGTGTTCGATTCGCGCACCCTGTGCGTGTACGACTGGGCCTGCCCGGAACGCCGTTCCGCCTTCCGCATCTATTCCTACCCCTTCGAGGACGTGGACGGCTCGCCCCTGGTGCTCAAGCTGGGCATCGACATCACTTCCGGGGTGCGCGCGCAGGAAGCCCTGTCCATCAGCGAGGGGCGCTACCGTTCCATCACCGACAACCTCACCCTGGGCATCGCCGTGCTGGACCGGGCGCTGGGCATCACCGCGTCCAACCCGCGCCTGCGCGAATGGTTCGGCGATGCGGCGGCGTCCGGCGGCCTGCTGTGCCACATGCTGGCCGAGCACTGCGGCGAGGACAACGCCCGCTGCCCCGGCTGCGCCTGCCTGGCCACCTTCCGCGACGGCCAGACCCACGAATGGCGGCTGGAGGCCACGGCCCGCTCCGGCGGGCGGCGGTCGTACCGCCTGACCTCGTGCCCCATCCTGGCCGGGGACGGCGGGGTGGATTCGGTCATCGTCATGCTGGAGGACGAGACCGACCGCCTGCGCGTGGAGGAACGGCTGCAACGCGCCCGCAAGCTGGAGGCCATGGGCACCCTGGCGACGGGCATCGCCCACGAGATCAACCAGCCCCTTTCGGCCCTGCAACTGTACGCGGGCAGCCTGGAAATGCTGGCGGAAAAGGACCGCGCCCCGGACCGCGAAACCCTGCTGGCCCGCCTTTCGCTCATCCTTGGCGAAGCGGCGCGCATCCGCGACATCATCGACCACATGCGGGCGCTGGTGGCCCACGGCGACGCGGCCCTGACGCCCACCCAGGTCGAGGTGGCGGTGGACCGGGCGCTGGGCCTGGTGGGGGCGCAACTGCGGGCCCACCGGGTGACCGTGGAGCGCGTGCTGCCGCCGGACCTGCCCGCCGTGCGCGCCAACCCGGTGCAACTGGAACAGGTGGTCATCAACCTGGTGGTCAACGCCATGCACGCGCTGGACGCCGGGGACAGCCCGGACCGGCGCATCCGCATCGAGGCCGCGTTCCGGCCCGTGGAGCGCGCCCGTCCGGCCCGTTCCGACAGAGCCGACAGAACCGGCAGACCCGGCAATGTGGACAGGCCGGAGGGGATCCCGCCCGGCGACGAGGCCCCGGCGGGCCGCGTGCTGCTGACCGTGTCCGACACCGGGCCGGGCCTGCATGGCCTGGAGGACCGGGTCTTCGACCCTTTCTTCACCACCAAGGATCCGCACAAGGGGCTGGGCCTGGGCCTCGCCATCGTGCACAGCTTCGTGGAATCGTGGGGCGGCGAGATTTCCGTGTCCGGCGGCGAGCCGCCCATGACCGGCGCCGCCTTCACCCTGGCCCTGCGCCGGGCCGCGCCGCCGGGGGGCGGCGAGGGGCCGGAGGGGGCCGCCGGGGGCGGATAGCCCGCCTTGCGGCATGAACACCGCGTCGCCGGGGGGCGGCGCGCCGCGCGGCCACGGGGCCGCCCGAACAGGAACGGACAGACAGGAACGGACAGACAGGAAGAACGGCCGACAACGGGCCGACGGAACAACGGAACAAGGGAACAACGGAACAACGGAACAAGGGGGGGATGGACCGCGCGCCGCGCGTGCACGCCGGTGCGCGGCATGGTGCAGACCAAGGTGCGAACCAAGGTGCCAAAAGGACATCCCGCATGCGCATACTCATCGTCGACGACAACCTGCCGAGCCTCCAGAGCCTCAGCCTCGTCCTGCACGACCTGGGCCACGAACCCACGCCCTTCGAAGACCCGCTGGCCGCGCTGGCCGAAGCCCGCACCACCTGGTTTCCGCTGATCATCACCGACATCCGCATGCCCGGCATGGACGGGCTGACGCTGCTCTCGCACCTCAAGGAGGATTCCTCCACCGCCGAGGCGGACGTGGTGCTCATCACCGGCCACGGCGACATGGAAACCGCCGTGGAGGCGTTGCGGCGCGGGGCCTACGACTACCTGAACAAGCCCATCAACGCCCGCGAACTGGCGGCGGTGGTGGAGCGCTGCGCGGAACATCAGGCCCTGCTGATGGAAAACCGCGAACTGCGCGAACACCTCGACGAGGCCGTGGAACAGCGGGCCGACGCCCTGCGCCGCGAACTGGAATCGGCCCGCACCCGGTTGCGCCAGGTGACCGGCATCGGAGAGGTGGTGGCGGCCTCGTCCGCCATGTCCACGCTGCTGGACGAGACGCGGGTGTTCCACGCCGAGCCGTCCGTGCCCGTGCTCATCGAGGGCGAAACGGGTACCGGCAAGGAAGTGGTGGCCCGGCTCATCCACTACGGCGAATCGGGCAACGACGCCCCGTTCATCGCCCTGAACTGCGCGGCCATTCCCCACGAACTGTTCGAGGCGGAACTGTTCGGGCACGAGCCGGGGGCCTACACCGGCAGCCGCGCCGGGGGCGCCCCCGGCAAGCTGGAACTGGCGGCCAGCGGCACCCTGTTCCTGGACGAAGTGGCGGAAATGCCCCTGACGCTCCAGCCCAAGCTGCTGCGGGTGCTGGAAGAGCGCTGCTTCTACCGCCTGGGCGGGGTGAAGCGGCGCGAATTCCGGGCCAGGGTGATCTGCGCGGGCAACCGTGACCTTGCGACCATGGTGGAGGCCGGGCAGTTCCGGCGCGACCTGTACCACCGGCTGCGGGTGGGGCACCTGCGCATTCCCCCGCTGCGCGAGCGGCCGGAGGACATCCCCGTGCTGGCCGGGCTGTTCCTGCAACGCGAGGCGGTGCGCAAGAAGAAGCGCTTCACCGCGCTTTCGCCCGACGCCCTGCGCCTGCTGGGCCGCCATCCGTGGACCGGCAACGTGCGCGAACTGGAAAACGCCGTGGAGCGCGCCGTGCTGCTGCACGACGGACCCGCGCTCACCGCCCGGCACCTGGGCTTTCTGGACGAGGACGGCGCGGGCGAGTCGCCGCTGGCCGTGCGGCGCGACGACGGGCGTTCCGGCACGTGGCGGCTGGACCCGGACAACCTGACCCTGCCCGACGCCCCCTTCGACGTGGAGGCGTTGGTGGACGCCCTGGTGCGCAAGGCCGTGGAGCGCTTCGGCGGCAACAAGAGCCGCGCGGCGGCGCACCTGGGCATCTCGCGGTTCGCCCTGCACCGGCGGCTTGCCAAGTAGCGGGTGCGTGGACCACCGGCGCGGAAGACCCTACCTTTGGCATGGGTGTTCCAATGATATGTGCGGGAACGCCCTACCGTGCGCAATCGCACGTGCGATTGCGCACGGTAGGGCGCGGAAAAAGGGTGCCCGCCCGGTCGCGGAATTCTGTTGCGTTATATTTATGTGTATTTATTGAAAATGCGTCGCAGATAGTGCCCGCTCATATTGTGGCACGCGGATTGCTAAATAAAGATGACGACTGCGGGACACTAGCCGTATCGGCGGTCCCCCCCCCCGACCCCCGCAGTCGAACACAGGCTCTGATGTGCCGGGCCCAGGCGGATATCCCCCCCCATCCGCCCGAGGTTCCGGGGTGTTACCTCAGATCCCCCCTTTCGGAAGCCTTCTGTACGGACATCCCCCCCGTCCCGCAGAAGGCTTTCGACTTTTCCGGCATGCGGCGGGTGGGCGCCTAGCGGTTCGCGCCCCGCCACGTCCCGTTTCCTGTCCCCGCCGGGCCGTCCGCCCTCCCCGCGCCCGATTCCCCCTTGCCTCGCACGGGCGGCGGATGTAGCATCCGGCCCGAATCCTCAGGGCGGGGTGAAAGTCCCCACCGGCGGTATTCCGGCGCGGCCATGCCGTGCCGGAGAGCCCGCGAGCGCCCGCTCCGTCGTGGAGCGGGGTCAGCAGACCCGGTGAGATGCCGGGGCCGACGGTAACAGTCCGGATGAAAGAGGACGCGGCACGCCGCAGGGCCACGTGGGCATCCCACGCACTGGCGCGGCGTTTCGCGTGACGGCATGGCCACCCGTGCGGCGTGCCCGCCGTCACGCCGCGTTTCCACACGCCCTGATTCTGGACCTCCAGCCAAGGAGATGCGCCATGAATCAGTCGTCCCCCACTTCCGTCGCGGCCGGAACCACCGGCCCCCCATTGTCGCCCGTCACGCCCGTGCCGCGGGCCGGGCCTGCCCCGTTGCCGCTCCTGTCGCGTCCGGCCACGGTGGAGCAGGCCCCGGTAAAGCAGGCTCTGGTGAAGCAGGCCCTGAACGCCCTGCGCGCGGGGCGCGGCCGTACCGGCAACTCCAGGGGGGTGGACATGGTGTAGCGGACCGGCGTGCCCCGGCATCCCCGCCCCAGCGGGCCATGGCGACTGCGACGCCGGGTCCGTGAAAAAACCGGAAGAAGGGGCAGGGAAGAGGGCTTCGGCCACCGGAACGGCCCGCCCGGCGACTGCGACGCCCGGCGGGAACCCCGGAGGCGGGTGAAGCCCATCCGCCGGACGGCACGGCGGGATGATGAAAACGGCGCGGCGGGGGCGACCCTGCCGCGCCTTCGTCATCATGGGGGCCGTGCGCATGCGCAGGTCGCACGCGGCGATGCGCGACGTGCGGCCGCCCGGTGGGGTCCGCCCCTTCAACTCCCGCCCTTGCCGTTGCCCATGCCGTTGCCCATGCCGCTGCCGGGCGCGGGGACGTCGTCGGCGTCACCGTCCATGCCGCCGTGAAGCATTTCGGGCAAGGCGGGTCCCCGCCCGCCGTTACCGTCCCCGTGCACGCCATTCGCACCATCCGCGTCGTCCGCACCGTCCGGCTCAGTATCGGGCTCAGCATCGAGCGCCGCGTCGAACCAGTCGGGCAGGGTGGTGTCGTGGTAGGCGCGCAGGGTCATGTTGGCCGGGCTGGCGGCCATGTCCCCGGCCAGCCGGGCCAGGGTGGCGTTGATGAATTCGAAGGCCGTGGCCACCCGTTCCTCGCCTTCGCCCGGGGTGCGCCCGGCCAGGGCCAGCAGCACGTCGGCGATGCGCAGACGGTCCGGCGGCGCGCCCAGCACCCAGGCCGGGGCATCCTCGCACACCCGCACCACCATGCCCTCGCGGGCCAGGCGGTCCAGCACGTCGTCCAGCACGTGGTCCGGGGCGTCCAGCAGGGCGGCCATGCGGTGGCCGGGCACCGCGCCCGTGCCGCGCGTGAAGGCCCGGGTAAGCAGCAGCATGGCCAGCACGGCCAGCCGGTCGCGTTCCAGGCGGCTCACCCGTCCGGCGCGGAGGTGCTTTTCGAAGGTGGGCGCGTTCTGCACCGCGTGGCACACCTCCACGCCGAACAGCACCACCGCCCACGAGACATACAGCCACATCAGGAACAGCGGAACCTGCGCGAAGCTGCCGTAGATCAGCCCGTAGCTGGCGAAGCGGGCTTGCCAGACCATGTACGCGTATTCCGCGCCCTGCCAGGCCATGGCCCCCAGCAGCGCCCCGGCCATGGCCGCGCGGGGCCGTACCTTGGTGTTGGGAATGTACGAGTACAGGAACAGCAGCACCACGAAGACCATGAACAACGGCAGCAGCTTGAGCAGCAGCAGGTAGGCCTCGCCCACCGGGGCCACCGCCAGCAGCCGCCCCACCACCTTGCCGCTGCGCAGGCTGGCGCCCAGGGTGACGGCGGAGCCCATCAGCAGCGGGCAGACCAGCATCACCGAAAAGAAGTCGGTGAACTTGCGCCACGCGCTGCGGCCCTGGCGCACCTTCCAGATGGCGTTGAACGAGCGCTCGATGTTGGCCATGAGCATGCCCGTGGTCACCAGCAGGAAGGCGGCGCTCACCGCGCCCATGCGGCCCGCGCTGGTGCGCTCCACGTATTCCAGGATGCGCGCCACCGTGTCCTGGTTGCCCGCCGCCAGCCGCAGCAGGAACATCTGCGTGACCTCGGCGTTCTGCACGCCCAGCCCCTTGGTGATGGAAAACACCACGGCCAGGAAGGGCACCATGGACAGCACGAAGGTCATGGTCAGGGCGGAGGCGCGCAGCAGGCACTGGTCGTCCACGAAGCCCAGCGCCGCCAGAAAGGCGCGCCGGACCAGCCAGATCAGGCCGCGCCGGGCGGGGGGGCCTGTCTCGGCGCGTTCCTGCCACACGTCGCGGGTCACGTAGCGGCGCACGCGTTTGGCGCGCTCGCGCAGGGTGGTTCCGTGCATCCGGCCTCCACGGGTTGAGAGGGACGAGGCGGAAGGCGAGCCGGGCGGGGCCGCATCAGCCCCTTGCCATGGACCGGGACAGTTCGTACCATGGCCCCATGCAAGCGTACCAGACCGGGACCGATGCAGGCAATCACGTGCCGCAGGAGCGGCGCGCGCTCTCCTTGCCCCCCGCACCCCTTGCGCCGGAAAGGCGGAACATGCCGGAATTTCTGGGGCAGAACGCCTCCGGCCCGGAGACCTCCGCCCCTGGCAGCGGTTTCCGCCGCGCGGCCGCGTGGCGCGCGCTGGCGTCCGCCGCGCTGTGCGCCCTGCTGCTGACGGGGTGCAGCGGCACCCGGCAGGCGGCGGCGCCCGAAGCCTCGGTCACGCCTCCGTCCCCCGGCGAGGTGAAGCTGGACGCCGTCCGGGCGGCCGACAGCCATGCACCCGGCTCACCCGGCTCGTCCGGTTCGCCCGCCGCCTGCTGGAGCCCCCTGCTGGGGCGGCTGGCGGCCGACGGCGTGTCCGGCGGGCGCATCGACGCGCTGTTCGCCCAACTGGGCGATGCGGTTTCGCCCGACCCCATGGGCCGCAAGGTCAAGGAACTGTACACCACCAAGTTCCTGCGCCCCGAGCCGCAACCGGTCCCCCCCGGCCAGAAGCCCAAGCCCCCGCGCCCACCCATGTACCCCGGCGTGGTCACCGAGGAGAACGCGGCCAAATGCCGCGCCTTCCTGACCGGGAACGCGCGCTGGTTCTCGCTGGCGGAATCGCGCTACGGCGTGCCGCGCGAGGTGGCCGTGTCGCTGCTGTTCGTGGAGACGCGCCTGGGCACCGCGCTGGGCAAGGGCAACGCCTTCCGCAACCTGGCCGCCATGGCCGCCTCCGACAGCCCGGACATGGTGCCCGGCTACATCGCCGCGCTGCCCGGCGCGGACGGCAACCTGGACTGGATTTCCCTGCGCATGCGCCAGAAGTCGGACTGGGCCTACGAGGAACTGAAGGCCCTCATCCGCCACGCCGACGCGCTGGACCAGGATCCGCTGGCCATGCCCGGCTCCATCTACGGGGCCGTGGGCATCTGCCAGTTCATGCCCTCCAATATCCCGGCCTACGGGGTGGACGGCGACGGCGATGGCCGGGTGGACCTGTTCTCGGTGGGCGACGCGGTGTTCAGCCTGTCCAACTACCTGGACAGGCACGGCTGGCGGCCCGGCATGCGGCGCGACGCGCGCTACAACGTGCTGAAGCGCTACAACAACAGCGCGGCCTACGCCAACACCATCCTGGCCCTGGCGGACAAGGTGGCGGGCAGGCCCGCGCAGTCCGTCCAGCCCGCCAAACCCGCTCCGGCCAAGCCGGCGGCGCAGGCCAAGCCCGCCAAAGCCGCCGCCACGGCCTCGACCACGCGGTAGCCTTGCCCGGCGACGCCGCATGCGCCGCCATCCCCCCGTTATTGCACGGCGCTTGCCGCGAACCGGCAGAGTAATAATGGTGGGCCGATTTTCCCGGAGTTAGCTTCTGGCATCGCCGCCCAAGGAGGCCCGATGTCCGTCGCCCCACCCCCCGAATCCCCGCGTCACGGCCCACCGTCTCCGCCCGCGCCCGTGGAGCCGGACATGGCGCCCGATACTGCGCCCAACTCTCTGCCGGGTTCCCTGCCCGGCTCCCCGCCGGACACCGTGGGCGGGACCATGCCCCCCGCCATCGCCCCCGAATCCCCCGCATCCTTCGTGTCGCCGCGCGGCATGCTGCCGGCCCTGGTCCTGCCCCTGGCCGCCCTGGCCCTGCAATGGGCGCTGTGGGACTACATCCGGCCCTATGTGTGGTTCCTGTTCTATCCCGCCGTATTCCTCGCCTCGTGGGCGGGGGGGATGGTGGGGGGCATCGTCGCCACCCTGTTTTCGGCGGTGCTGGCGCTGTTCTTCTTCGTTTCGCCCAGCCTGTCCTTCATCGTGGACGATTCGACGAGCCTGCTCACCATGGGGATGTTCCTGGTCATGGGGATGCTGTTCAGCCTGGGCCACCAGCGGCTGCGCGACGCCGCCCACCGCGCCGCCGGGAACCTGGAGCGGCAGCGGGCCACTCTCGCCGAGGCGGACGCGACCAGCGCGCGGCTGCGCAAGGCCAACGCCGAACTGGTGGCCCGGTGCGAGCGGGCGCATGAACTGGATGCCTTGAAGACCCGCTTCTTCGCCAACATCAGCCACGAGTTGCGCACCCCCCTGACCCTGCTGCTGGGGCCGCTGGAACGGCTGCTGGCCGAAACGCCGGAGGACGACGAGCGCCGCCGCGCGCTGGGCACCATGCTGCGCAACGCCCGGTTGCTGCACCTGCACGTGGACGACATGCTGGACCTTTCGCGCGTGGACGCCGGGGCCATGCAACCGCGCCATGCCGAGGCGGACCTGTCCGCACTGACGCGCGCCACCTGCGCCTATTTCGACACCCTGGCGGCCCAGCGGGGCATGCGTTACGGGGTGCAGGCGCCCCTGCGGCTGGAGGCGCAGGTGGACACGGACAAGTATCGCCGCATCCTGCTCAACCTGCTGTCCAATGCCTTCAAGTTCACCCCGGACGGGGGCAGCGTGTCCGTGACCCTGGAACGCCGGGACGGCGACGCGCTGCTTTCGGTGAGCGACGATGGACCCGGCGTGCCCTCGGACCTGCGCGGCGAGGTATTCGAACGCTACCGCCAGAGCGGCGAGGGGGCGCGGGGGCTGCATGGCGGCAGCGGTCTGGGCCTGGCCATCGTCAAGGAGTTCGCCGAACTGCACGGCGGCTCCGCCAGCGTGGAACAGGGGGCGGAGGGCGGGGCGCTGTTCCAGGTGCGGCTGCCCCTGGCCGCCCCGCCCGGCGTGGAGGTGGCTCCCGCGGAGCCCGCCGGGCCGGGACGCTTCGCGGCCAATTGGGCCAGTCCGGCCAGTCCGGCCGATCCGGCCGATCCGGCCGATCCGGCCCGGCAGGCCCGGTATCCAGCACCGGGACCGGGACCGGCCGGGACGGCGGACAAGGGCGACGGGCTGGTCCTGGTGGTGGAAGACAACCGCGACATGAGCGCCCACATCGTGGACATCCTGCGGCCGCACCACCCGGTGGCCGTGGCCTTCGACGGCGAGGAGGGGTTGCGCAGGGCGCTGGACCTGCGGCCCGACCTCATCGTGTGCGACGTGATGATGCCCCGCGTGGACGGGCAGCGCATGGTGGAACAACTACGCCGCTACCCCGGCATGGCCGACGTGCCGGTGCTGATGCTCACCGCCAAGGCCGACGACGACCTGCGGGCGCACCTGCTGCACGGCGCCGTGCAGGGGTACATCCGGAAGCCCTTCACGGCGGCGGAACTGCTGGCCAGCGTGCACGCCGAACTGCGCGACCGGGCCCGGCACAAGGCCGAACTGGACGAGAGCGAGACGCGTTTCCGCGCCACCTTCGAGCAGGCGGCCGTGGGCCTGGCCCTGGTGGCCCCGGACGGCAGTTGGCTGCGCGCCAACGGCAAGCTGTGCTCCATCGTGGGCTATTCGCCCGAAGAACTGGCGGAACTGCGCTTCCAGGACATCACCCACCCGGAGCATCTCGACACCGACCTTGTCCAGATGCGCCGGGTGCTGGCCGGAGAGATCGACAACTACACCCTGGAAAAGCAGTACCTGCGCAAGGGCGGCGAGCCGGTGTGGGTGAACCTGACCGTGGCCTTGGTGCGCAAGGCCGACGGAGCGCCCGACTATTTCATCGCGGTGGTGGAGGACATCCAGCGGCGCAAGACCTTCGAACAGCGGCTGGCCGAGAGCGAGACGCGCTTCCGGCAGGTGGTGGAGCACGCGCCGGAGGCCATCTTCCTGCAGAAGGAACAACGGTTCGCCTACGCCAACCCCGCCGCGCGCGCCCTGTTCGGGGTGGACGATCCCAAGGAGATCATGGGGCGCGGCGTGCTGGGCTTCATCCATCCCGACGACCGGGACATGATGGCCGAGAGCATCCGCGTGCTGAACGAGGACCGGCGCAGCGTGGCGCAGGGGCACGTGCGCATCCTGCGCAGGGACGGGGCCATCGTGGATGCCGAAACGTCGGCCGTGCCCTTCCGGATGGGCGCGCGCGACGGCGCGCTGGTCTTCGTGCGCGATATCGGCGAACGGCTGCGGGCGGAACGCGAGATACGCGACATGGCCCGCTTCCCCGGCGAGAACCCCAATCCGGTCATGCGGGTGAACCCGGAACTGGTGCTGCTGCACGCCAACAAATCCAGTTCCCCCTTCCTCGAGAGCTTCGGCGCGCGGGTGGGCGATCCCTTCCCCGCCCGGTTCGCCGGACCGGTGGCCGAGGCCTTGCGCACGTGGACCGTGCAGACCTTCGAGGCCGAATGCGGCGGGCGCAGCTACGCCATGACCGTGAATCCCATCGCCGACGGCGGCTACGCCAACATCTACGGCATGGACATCACCGAACGGAAGAACGCCGAGCGCGACCTGATCCAGGCGCGCGAGACGGCGGAAACCGCCACCAGGGCCAAGAGCGCCTTCCTGGCCAACATGAGCCACGAACTGCGCACCCCCATGAACGGGGTGCTGGGCATGCTGCAACTGCTGGACGCCACCCCCCTGGACCCGGAACAGCGCGGCTACGTGCAGGTGGCCCACGCGGCGGGCAGCAACCTGACGCGCCTGCTGGGCGACCTGCTGGACCTGGCCAGGGTGGAATCGGGGCGGCTGACCATCCGCGAGGAGCCGTTCGATTTCGCGGCGCTGGCGCGCGAGGTGCAGGCCGTGCTGCGGCCCGAGGCGGAGCGCAGGGACATCGTGCTGGAGGCCACGGCGGACGGCGTGCCGCCCGGCCTGCTGGGCGATCCGGTACGCATCCGCCAGATGCTGCTGAACATCGTGGGAAACGCGGTGAAGTTCACCGACCGGGGCCACGTGCGGCTGCGGGCCCGGTACGAGACGCCGCGCGGTCCCGGCGGCAAGGGCACGCTGACCGTCGAGGTGGAGGATACCGGCATCGGCATTCCCGAAGGCATGCTAGCCACCATCTTCGAGCCGTTCACCCAGGTGGAGGATGTGGTGTCGCGCAGGCACGGCGGGGCCGGGCTGGGGTTGTCCATCGTGCGGCGCATCGTGGCCCTGATGGACGGCGAGGTCTCCATGTCCAGCACCGAAGGGCGGGGCACCGTGGTGACCCTGCGCCTGCCCGCCGCCGCGACGGACGGGGCCCCCGCGCCGCCGGAGGCCGGAAACGGGCTGGATGCCGCGCCCGCGCGCCACGGCCGCCTGCTGCTGGCCGAGGATGACCACGTGAACCGGCTGACCGTGCTCTGGCTGCTGGACAAGATGGGCTACGAGGCGGTGGCCGTGGGGGACGGCGCGGCGGCCCTGGAAGCCCTGCGGGCGGAACGCTTCGACGCGGTGCTGATGGACGCGCAGATGCCGGTCATGGACGGCCTGCAAGCCACGGCGGCCATCCGCCGGGCCACGGACCTGCCCGGCGGGCCGGACGTCCCGGTCATCGCCCTGACCGCCTATGCCATGGAGGGCGACCGCGAGCGGTTGCTGGCGGCGGGCATGGACGAGTACATCGAGAAGCCGGTGGACGCGCAGGCGCTGCGCCGGGTGCTGGCCCGGCTCGTGGGCGCGCCGGTCGGAGAAGTCGGGCCGGTTCGAGAGGACGGGCCAGTCGAAGAGGACGGGGCGGCCTGATCCCAAAAGGACCCCAAAAGGACCGCAAAAAGGCGGCAAAAGCCCGGGGAAGCGGCGCCGGACGGCCTACATGGCCCGGCGCAGGCGCCGTTCCACGCGGCGCGCCGCCAGCGAGCAGGAAAAGGTCAGCACCAGGTACAGGGCCGCCACCGTGAGCCAGATCTCGAAGGTCAGGTAGGTGGCGGCCATCAGTTCCATGCCCTGGAAGGTCAGTTCGCGGATGGAGATCACCGACAGGATGGCCGAATCCTTGATGGTGGAGATGAACTGCCCGGCCAGCGGCGGGACGATGAGCCGGAAGGCCTGCGGCAGGATGACATGGCGCAGTTGCTGCCGCCGGGTCAGCCCCGTGGAGGCCGACGCCTCCCACTGGCCGCGTCCCACGCCCTCCAGCCCGGCGCGCACGATTTCGGTGATGTAGGCCCCTTCGTACAGCCCAAGGACCACCACCCCGGAAAGGAACACCGGCAACTGCTCCGGCGGGGCCAGCAGCACGGCCGAGGCCTTGGCCAGCCACGCCGGAAGGGCCGGGGGCAGCAGGACGGCCGCGCCATCGGCCACGGGGGCGAACAGCCCGGCCAGCAGCGGGGCGAACTGCGAACTCACGAAGAAGTGGAAGATGAACACCAGCACCAGCGGCGGCAGGTTGCGCACCCCCTCCACGTAGGTGCGCGCCACCATGCGCCGGAACAGGCGTGGGCTGGCCCGCAAGAGGCCCATGCCGGTGCCGATGCACAGGGCCAGCAGGGTGGACCACAGTCCCAGGCGCACCGTGACCAGCAGCCCCTGGGCCAGCATGCCCGGCACCCAGCCCCGGTCCGCGTCATGCCGGATCAGGTACTGCCCCACCACCTCCCAGTTCCAGGCGTAGTCCATGCGCCCGGCCCCGTTCCAGAACAGCCACGCACCGGCGGCCAGCAGCAGGGCCAGCAGGGCCGCGTCCAGCCGCCGCGCCGCCGGAGGCGACAGGAAGTCCTCCACCGCGCCGGGTGTGTCCGGTGCGTCCGGCGAGCCTGGCGCGTCCGGCGCGTCCGGCATATCGGGGCGCCGCACGCCGTCGTACCCGCGCCTGGGGCGCGGGGGAAAGGCCGGGACGTTGTGCTCCGGCGGCAGGGCGGGAAACGGGCGGGGGACCATGGATATCCTGATGGGTTGTCGGTGCCTGCCGGGCGCGCCGCCCCCCGGTGGGAGCCGGCGCGCCCGGAAAAGGGACATGGGCCAAGGCGGAAGGAACGCTACTTCAGTTGCGCTTCCCACTCGTTGGTTTCGAACCAGTAGTGCTTGCGCTCCTTCAGCCAGCCCTCGGCATCCACCAGGCGGATCCAGTTGTCGAACACGTTCAGGGTGTCCACGTCGCCCTTGCGCACGGCAAACCCCACCGGCTCGCTGGTGAAGGTGCCGGGCACGGGCAGGAACAGCTTGTCCGGGTTCTTCAGCGCTTCGAAGGCGGGCAGCGGCGCGCTGGAAACCATGGCATGGGCGCGCCCGGACAGCACTTCCTGGATGGCCGGGGCCTCGTCGTCGAACAGGCGCAGGGTGGCCCTGGGCAGGCGCTTCTTGGCTGCCGCCGCCGCGGTGCTGCCGGTGCGCGCGGCGATGGTCACCTCGGGCTTGTCGAAGTCGTCCAGGCTGGCGAAGCCCCTGGCCGTGGCGCGGCTGGCCATCAGGGCCATGCCCGCGTAATCGTAGGGGATGGTGAAATTCACCTTCAGGTTGCGGTCGGGCTTCACGCTCATGCCGCCGATGATCACGTCGAACTTGCCGGTGAGCAGGGCGGGGATGATGCCCGACCACTTGGTGGGCACGAATTCCACCTTCACGCCCAGGTCTTCGGCCAGGCGGGTGGCCACGTCCACCTCGAAGCCGATGAACTTGCCGGTCTTGTCCTGCATGGCCCACGGCACGAAGGTGGAAAAGCCCACGCGCAGCACGCCGCGGTGCAGAACATCGGCGATGACGCTTTCCTCGGACAGTTTCTGGCGCACGGATGCGTCGGCCGCCAGGGCGGGGGCGTGCGGCGCCAGCAGCGCCGCAAGCGTCAGCAGGGCGGCCAGCAGCAGGGCCGGGCCATGGAGACGGGTGGGGGAAATGGTCGTATGCATGGGTGTGCCTCCGTTGCGTGTTGCCGCCGGTGGTGGCGCGGCGCGCTGGCCGGGCGGCGGAGTGGCCGCGTCCGGGCAGTGACTGTCCGGACGCGTCAGAATTCGTAGCGCAGGCGTCGTTCCAGCAACTGCGCCAGGGCCGAAAGGGCCAGCGTGAGGGCAAGGTACATGCCCGCCACGAGAAACCAGACCTCGAACACCAGGAACGTGTCGGCGGCCACCGCCTGGGCCTGCATGGCCAGATCGTGCAGGGCGATGGTGCTGACCAGGGACGAATCCTTGACCAGGGACACCAGTTGCCCGGTCAGGGGCGGCAGGGCGGTGCGGGCCGCCTGGGGCAGCACCACCTCCATATAGGTTCCGGGCACGTCCATGCCAAGGCTGCGCGAGGCTTCCCACTGCCCCGTGGGCACGGACAGGATGCCCGCGCGCAGGATTTCGGCGATGTACGCCCCCTCGAACAGCGAAAGGGCCAGCACCCCGGCCGCGAAGCGGCCCACGCCCAGCACCGGGGCCAGCACGAAGTAGACCACGAACAGCTGGATGAGCAGCGGGGTGTTGCGCACCGTTTCCACGTAGCCCACGGCCAGCGCACGGCCCACGCGCGAGCCGGACTGGCGCAGCAGCGCGGCCAGCAGGCCCGCCAGCAGCGCCAGGGCCAGGCTTGCCGCCACCACCTGCAACGTCACGCCCAGGCCGTCCAGCAGCGGCCCGGCGCGCAGCCCGCCGTCGTCCGTCACCGTGAACAGGTGCCGCCACAGCCGGCGCCATTGCCAGTCGTAGCCCGACGCGGCGGTGCCGCGCAGGGTGATCCACACCAGCGCCCCCATGACGCAGCAGTATTGGGCCACGTCGCGGGCCACGTGCAGCAGGGCGTGCCCAGCGGGGGGGACAGGCGGCGCGTCCGGTGGTGTGTCCGGCGGTGTGTCTGGCCGGGCGTCCCGCCGGACGTCTCTCTGGACGTCTCTGCGTACATCGGGGGGGACGTCCGGGAGGACATTCGGGAGGGCCTCCGCCGGAGAGCCGGGCGCGGTGCGGGCGGTGCGGTGCGCCGCAGCGGGGAGCGGGGCCGGGCGGTCACGGCCGTGTCGGGAATTTTCCATTCTGTGGCGCAGCATACGCCGCAACACGCCCCCTGCCAAGGTGTACGGCGCGGAGGGGATGGCTGCGGGCGCGAAAAAAGGCGGGACAGGTTGCCCTGTCCCGCCCGTTCATGCGGTGTCTGCGCGGCCTTTGGGGCCCCTGGGAACAGACGCTACTTGTTCAGCTTCACTTCCTGCGGGAACACCGGCAGGTAGCGGTACGACAGGCTGAGGATCAGGGCCGCGTAGGCCATGATCATGGCGCTGGCGCCCCATTCCGCCCAGTTGGGGGCGTAGGTTTCCCAGCTGTCGAAGGGCATCACCGGTGCGGCCAGGGCCTGCACGGTCATGACGTAGCGGTTGATGGTCACGCCGATGCAGTCAAGGATGGCCGCGGTGTAGAACAGCGTGCGGTTGTTGCGCAGCGAGGGCGTGATCAGGATGATGGCGGGCAGCACGCCGCAGGCGAACAGTTCCGCCCACAGCAGCCACTTGCCGTAGATCCAGCCGTAAAACAGCTGGTCGAAGGTCAGGCCGGAGCGGGGCAGGATGTCGTTGGCCCAGGCCCAGGTGTCGGCCAGCTTGAAGACCATGTACACGGTCAGCATGGTGCCGGCGATCTTGCCCATCAGGCTCTTGATCTCCCAGGTGACCAGCCGCTTGCCGGACATCTTTTCCATGATGGTGCACACGAGCACGGTGAACACCGGCCCGGAGCCCACGGCGGAGAGGACGTACAGGAAGAACGTCCAGGGCCAGATGAAGAAGCCGTCGCGCGCGATGTACGGGCGGGCGAAGAGCACGCCGTACATGCCGCCCAGCGACCCCTGGTGGAACGTGGACAGGAAGGCGCCGATGCCCGCGAACAGCGGCATCATCAGGTGGAAGTTGTGGGCGATGGCGTGCACCAGCTTGTTGCGGTTCAGCTGCTTCTGCTCAAGGATCAGCGGCACGTACTCGATGACCAGCACGAGGCAGTAGCAGGTGATGCAGAAGATCACTTCCGTCAGCATGGAGTGCACGTTGGCGTGCCAGTAGCCGAACCAGGCGCGCAGCGGCTGGCCGATGTCGAGCACCAGGACGAGCATGGCGCCCGAGTAGCACAGGAAGCCCACGATGACCGTGAGGTTGATGATGTTCTTCAGCGGGTCGATGTTCAGGATGTAGCGCAGAAGGCCCGTGAAGAACGCGCCCGCGCCCAGGGCGATGACCGCGAGGTCGAAGGTGATCCACAGCCCGAACCCGAAGTAGTCGTCGAGGCCGGTGACGCCGAGGCCCTCGGACAGCACGCGGAAGGCGGCGTACAGGCCCCATCCGAACACGGCCATGACGGCCGCGATCCAGACGAGGAACTTGGACAGCGAGCAGCGCGTGCAGCCTTCGGGGAACAGCGCCGCGTCGATGGGAAGGTCGTAGTTCTTATCCATGGCCGCCCCCTACCCTTTGACCTTTTCGTTTTCGAGATAGTTGTCGCCAAGACGGCGCACCCACTCGCGGCGGCTGACGTAGTAGACCTGGGGGTCGGTGCCCAGGCGTTCCAGCAGCCGGAAGGCGTACTTGCTCTTCACGAGTTCGTGCACCTTGTGCGCGGGGTTGTTCACGTCGCCGAACACGATGGCCCCGTTGGGGCAGGCCTCGGTGCACGAGGTGATGTAGTCGCCGTCGTTGAGGGCGTTGGGATCACGGCCCTCCACGCGGGCCTTGTCCTTGGCCTGCATGAAGCGATGGTGGCAGAACGAGCACTTTTCCACCACGCCGCGCGGACGCACCGACACGTCGGGGGTCAGGGTCTTGTCCATGCCTTCGGGCCAGATCGGATCGAACCAGTTGAAGTACCGGGCATGGTAGGGACACGAGGCCATGCAGTACCGGCAGCCGATGCACCGGGGGTAGATCTGGCTGACGATGCCGCCTTCCTCGTTCTTTTCGGTGGCGATGACCGGGCACACCGACACGCACGAGGGCTTGCCGCACTGCATGCAGGGGCGGGGCAGGTAGGCCACTTCATGCTCGGGGAAGGGCTTGCCGTTGGTCAGTTCGTATACGACCAGCCAGTTCAGCGACTTCAGCTTGTTGCTGGCGTCCGGCTGGGGGGCGATGTTGTTCTCGGCCTGGCAGGCGACCATGCACGCGCCGCAACCCGTACATTTGTCCAGGTCGATGGCCATTCCCCACTTGATCTTGAATTCCTTGAATGAGGACATGACGTACGTTCCTTATGCTTTGGCGATGTTTACGCCGGCGCTGGTCCAGACCGAAAGGCCCGTGCCGGGTTCCGCACCAGCTGCGAGCAGGCGCATGACGTTTTCGCCCTTGCCCTTGCTGAACTCGTCGAAGGCGGTGTGCCCGTGCCCGGCAGGCACGGCGACCGTGTCGTTCATGACGCCTTCGAACACGTTCACCCGCACCGTGAACTTGCCGGCGGGGTTGGAGAGCTCGATGCGGTCGTGCTTGCGCAGGCCCAGCTTGGCGGCCGTGGCCCCGTTCATCATCACGTAGAGTTCCTTGCCCTGGATTTCCCAGCGCCGGACGGTCTTGGTGTTGAAGGGCGGGGTGGCGGTCATGCTGGTGCCCACGTTCAGCTTGGCGACCGGGGCGAGGGCGACGGGGAAGGCCGGGGCCTTCACGTCGATGGCCTTGGAGAGTACGTCGGGGCGCAGGGCGATGCCGTTGACCGGCAACACCGCGCCGCTCACGTGCGCGTTGGTGGCCGAAGGCTCGGTGAAGCTCGCGCCGCGGGCTTCGGCCTTGGCTTTCAGGGCATCCGCGAAGGCGGCCACGCCAAGGTCGGCGCCCAGCTTCTTCGCGATGCCGATGACCACGTCGCCGGCGGGGCGGGCGTCCACCAGGGGCGCCAGCGCGGGCACGGCAAGGGCGTAGACCACCTGGCCGCAGCCGTAGGGGGTGTCCACGTCGTCGAAGCGTTCGAGGCCCATGGGCACCGGCAGCACGAGGTCGCAGGCCATGGCCGTTTCATCGAGGAAGCTGGTGAAGGCCACCTTGAAGGGCACCTTGGCCAGCGTGGCCTTGACGGCGTCGGCCTGGGGCAGCGCGTAGACGGGGTTGGCCTCGTAGAAGACCACCGCCTGCGGGGCCGCGGCCTTGCCGGAGGCCACCTTGCCGAGCCACGCCACCAGGTCGTTCTGCAGCAGGGCCTTGCGGTCCATGGCGGCAGGCACCACCTTGCGGGCGTAGGGCAGGGCGCGGACGCCGCCTTCGCGGTTCATGGAGCCCAGCAGCGAGTTCAGGGCCAGGCCGGCCAGCACGGGGGCCGCGCCGCCGCCCTGTCCGAACTCGGACCCGGCGATGACCAGCGGCCGCTTGGCCTTGGCCAGTTCCTGGGCCACGGCGGCAAGACGCTTGGCGTCCACGCCGGTCTGCGCCGCCACCTGTTCGGGGGTGAACCTGGCGGCCAGGGCCCTGAACTCGGCGAAGTCGGCGGCGGGGCTGGCAGCGCCCGCCTTGATCAGCAGGTTGGCAAGACCCAGCGCCAGCACCGCTTCGGTGCCGGGGCGGATGGCCAGCCACACGTCGGCGGTGGAGGCGGTGTTGTTCTGCACCGGACCCGCATAGGCGAAACGCACGGCCGGGGCTTCGCCATGGGGGCGGCCCACCCGGAAGGCGTGGCGGTTGCGGATGACCGGGCCCCAGGTTTCGAGCACGTTGGCGCCGATGGCGAGCACGTAGTCGCTCTTCTCGATGTCGTAGCCCACCTGGCCTTCGCCGCCCATCAGCTCCCACGCCTTGGCGGCGGGCTGGGCCTCGCCGGGCATCAGGAAGCAGGACTTCGAACCCATCTCGGCGGCCAGCGCCGTGAACAGTTCGTTGATGGTGCCGGTTTCGTCGCCGGAGACGACGGCGAGCTTGTCGCCGCCCTTGGCCTTCTTCAGACCTTCCACCAGCATGGTTTCGGCCTCTTCCCAGGTGATGCCCACGTACGCGCCGTCGGCGGTGCGCTTCAGCGGGCGCTTCATGCGGGAGGGGCTGTACAGCAGTTGCACTTCCGCCGCGGCGATGGACGAAAGCCCGCCGCCGAGGGGGTGATCGTTGTTGGGCAGCACGCGCACCGGGCGGCCGTCCACCAGCCGCACCCGCACGCCCACACCGGACGGGCACAGCTTGCTGACGGTGGGCACGTACGAATTGGCGCCGTCGATGTTACGCGGAATCCACGACCAGTTCTGCGACCAGATGGATACGTCGTCCAGGGTTTTCCAGACGACGGGGGTGGCGAGAATGCCCGCGGTGGCGCCGCCGATGAACTTCAGGAAACCTCTTCTGTCCAGAGCCATAGCACCACCCCTTTACTTGTGGCAGACGAAGCAGGCATTGCTGGAACTCGTCACGCCGTAGTGGTTCTCATTGGCGTGACAGCGTTCGCATTGCCACATCTTCATGGTTTGCTTGCTGTAACCGGTCAGCTTGTTCTCGTAGAGGGTCGGAGCGCTGTCGGAGTTGGCCACGTCGGGGTGGCACTGCGCGCACAGTTCCGATTCCTTGAAGTCGTGACACTGGTTGCAGCCGTCAAGGGAATGGGCGGCATGGCTGAAGAAGACGTTGTCGGGCTGGATCTGGTAGACCAGCCACTTAACTTCCTTGCCGGTTTTCACGTACTCGTTGACGAAGCGGGCTTCCTCGGGGTCGGAACCCATGACGTCGGAATGGCAGTCGGCACAGCTGGCCGTGGAGGGCAGACCCGCGAAGGTCCCGTCCTCACGCAGCACATGACACTGCTTGCATTCCATGCCCGCGTCTTCCATGTGCACCTTGTGGCTGAAGCGTATCGGTTGTTCCTTCTTGCTGTACAACATGTCCGGGAACACCCACCAGCCGAAGATGAGCGACACGACCAGACCCACGAGAAACGGGGTGATGCCGCCGCCGCAGCACTTCCCGCCATCCGTCGCGCAGCCTGAACTGTTTAACTGCCTGTCCTCCATACCCTTCGCCTCATTAGCTGATTTGAGAGATGAATAACGAATGCCCACACTTGCCACGACAACCTTACTAGGCGACAGTTTGAAAGCCTGTCAAGGTGAAATATTTCACGAATCCGCTTCCATTTCGCGCAACTAGGTGAAATCGCAAAGCGGCTGAGCGGCCGTTCAGCCCTCCTTGCGGCGTCCGTACACGTCGTCGAAGCGGACGATGTCGTCTTCGCCCAGATACGGACCGCTTTGGATTTCAATGAGTTCGAGAGGAATGCGTCCCGGGTTGGTCAACCGGTGAAGGGTGGCTTTCGGAATATCCACCCATTCATTCTCGGTCAGGGTGCGTTCCTCGTTGCCAACCTGCACAAGCGCGGCGCCTTTGGCCACCACCCAGTGCTCGCTGCGGTGATGGTGCATCTGCAACGACAGGCGCGCGCCGGGGTTCACCTCGATGCGCTTGACCTTGCGGCCGGGGCCCTCGTCGAGCACCGTGTAGTTGCCCCAGGGGCGGCGCACGGTAAGGTGCACGTCCACCAGCGGGCTCTTTTCGGCCTTCAGCCGTTCCACCACGTCCTTCACCCGCTGCACCTGGTCCTTGGCGCAGATCAGGGTGGCGTCGCGGGTCTGCACGGCGATGACGCCGGAAAGCCCGATGGCCACCAGCTTGCCCCCGCGCGAGAGCAGCAGGCAGTCGTCGCAGTCCAGGGCCATGGTGTCGCCCTGCACCACGCAGCCGCGCTCGTCCTTGGCGCCCAGGCGGTACAGCGCCTCCCAGCTGCCCAGGTCGTCCCAGCCGAAGTCGGCCTCCACCACGGCGATGCGGTCCACGTGCTCCATGATCCCATAGTCTATGGATATGGACGGCAGGGTGGCGTAGCCGTGGACAAGCGGAATGCCGGGCGCCAGCGAGGTGTCCTTGCGGGTGGCCCACCAGGCGGCGAGCCCGGGCTGGAAGCGCTCCACGGCGGAAAGCAGTACCGCGCCGTTGAACACGAACATGCCGCTGTTCCAGAAATGCATGCCCTCGCGCAGGAAGGCGCGCGCGGTTTCGAGGTCGGGCTTTTCCACGAAGCCGTCGACAGAAAACGCGGGGGCATAGGCGGGGGAAAAAGCGGGGGCAAACGCGGGGGCCGGAGGGGTGCCCTGCGTGGACTCCGGCAGGGGTTCACGGCTGCCGGAGTTTTCGGGGCCCGCCAAAGGCTCACCCCGGCGGATGTAGCCGTAGCCCGTCTCGGGCGTGGTGGGCGGCACCCCGAAGGTGACCGACCAGCCTTCGGCGGCAAGCCCGGCCCCGCGCGTGACGGCGGCGCGCCAGCGGGCCTCGTCGTGCAGCAGATGGTCGGAAGGGAACACCGCCAGCAGGGGGGCATGGCCGTCGTGGCCCGCGTCCGCGTCGCCCATGGCCGCGTCCAGCCCCAGCAGGATGGCGGGCAGGGTGTTGCGGCCCACGGGCTCGGCCAGCACCTGGGTGTCCAGCCGTTCGTCCAGGGCGCGGGCCTGGGCGCGCACCTCGAACACGTGCTCCTCGTTGGTCACGATGTGCACCCGCTCGGGCGGGAACAGCGAGAGCACGCGGCGCACGGTCTGTTGCAGCAGCGAAAGGTCGCCGCTCAGGGCCAGCAGCTGCTTGGGAAACAGCGCGCGCGAAAGGGGCCACAGCCGGGTGCCGGAACCGCCCGCCAGGATGATGGCGTGGCAGCGGCCGAGCGCGGCGGGGGAATCCACCGGCGCATGGGCGACCGTGGCGGTGAGGTTGGCGGGGGATATGGTCATGCGTCGGCCTTTGCCTGGGCGGCGGGATCGAAGGTGAAGGGCGAATCGAAGTCGCGCAGTCGGGGCAGGCGGCGGTCCTTGTCGGACAGAACGGGCGGGATGTCCGGCCAGGGGATGGCCAGGTCGGGGTCGTCCCAGGCGATGCCCCCTTCGATTTCCGGGGCGTAGTAGGCATCGACCTTGTACTGGAACTCGGTGCCGGGCTCCAGGGTCATGTACCCGTGGGCGAAGCCGCGCGGCACGAACAGCCGCGCGAAGTTGCGTTCGCTCAGTTCGCAGCCGTACCACTTGCCGTAGGTGGGCGAGCCCGCCCGCAGGTCCACGGCCACGTCGTACACCGAGCCGCGCGTGGCCCAGACCAGCTTGGCCTGGGCGGCGGGGGGCAACTGGAAGTGCAGCCCGCGCAGCACGCCGGGCTGTTCCGACCGGGCGTGGTTGTCCTGCACGAATCCGGCGGCAACGCCCAGGCGATCGAACAGTTCGCGGCGGTAGGTTTCGAGAAAGAACCCGCGCTCGTCCCTGAACACGCGGGGTTCGAGCCGAAGCAGGCCGGGAATGCCGGTTTCGATGATCTGCACATGGCCTCCGGTGCCGGTGAATGTGGAATCCCCCAAGCGCTTACCCGATCGGGGGGCTTTTTTGAAGCCCCCACATGCGCCCTCGGCGTTTGCCCCGCGCGGCCTGCGCGGCATCCGCCCCCTGCCGCGCGGCGATTCCGCGGCGGACGCGGATTGCCAAAACCGTTGCTCATGCCCGCGGAATTGGGATACAGAAACGCAATTGTGGCGAACTTCGCAGTATGTGTCCTACCTATGGATATGCCATGAGCGAGCGAGAGACGGCGTGGAAGGCGCCCGCACAGGGGATGGGGATGGTGTTCGAGAATGCCGGGACGGCGCGAGAGGCCGCGCTGGAAGCGGAGATCGGGCGGTTGCGGGCGGAACGCGACGCCGCGCTTGCGGCCGAGCGTACGCTGCGCGACATCCTGACATCGATTCCCGACCTGCTGACCGTGCACGACCGGGCGGAACAGGTGGTGTTCAGCAACTGGCAGGGCGACAACGTGCGCTGGGAGACGCAGGGCGGCGACCAGCACGGCAGGAACTGCTTCGGTTGCTACTTCCGGGGCGAGAAGAATTGCGATGCCTGCCAGATAGCGGAGGTGTTCGACACCGGCCGCCAGAAGGTCATCGAGCTGTACAACCCCGATTCGCGCACCTTCCGGTCCATCACCGTGTTTCCGGTGCGCAACGCCGCCGGGCAGGTGGCCATGGTGGCGGAATACGTGCGCGACGTGACCGAAACACGCCGCATGGAACGCGAGCTGCGCGTGGCCAAGGAGGCCGCCGAGGCGGCGGACAAGGCCAAGAGCGAGTTCTTGGCCTCCATGAGCCACGAGATACGCACCCCCATGAACGGCGTGCTCGGCATGCTGGACCTTGCGCTGGACACCCCGCTGGACGAGGAGCAGCGCGAATACCTGGAGGCGGCGCAGAATTCCGCCGAATCGCTGCTGGCGCTCATCAACGACATCCTCGACTTCTCCAAGATTGAGGCGGGCATGGTGGAACTGGACAGCCAAGTGTTCCGCCTGCGCAAGCGCCTGTCCACCCTGCACACCATGTTCGTGCACCGGGCGGAGGAAAAGGGTCTGGGTTTCGCCTTCCTGGTGCCGGAAGACGTGCCCGACGGCCTGGTGGGCGACCCCATGCGCCTGCGCCAGGTGCTGGTGAACCTGCTGGATAACGCCCTGAAGTTCACCGAGCAGGGCCGCGTCTCCCTTGCCGTGCGCATGGTGGAGTCCACGCCCGAATCGGCGATGCTGGAATTTTCCGTCACCGATTCCGGCCCCGGCATTCTGGAAAAGCACCGCGAACACATTTTCGAGCGGTTCGTACAGGCCGACGGTTCGCTGTCGCGCCGCCACAAGGGCACGGGCCTGGGGCTGGCCATCTGCAAGCGGCTGTCGCTGCTCATGGGCGGGGACATCCGCGTGGAGAGCGCGCCGGGGCAGGGCAGCACCTTCCATTTCACGGCCCGCTTCGACACGGCCCGCCTGGAAGGCGAAGAGGCCGCCCGCACGCCGGTGCAGACGCCCGAGCCGCAGTGCCGGGCGCGCATCCTGGTGGCCGAGGATCATCCCATGAACCTGATGTTCATCGAGAAATTCCTGCAGAAGCAGGGCTACGAGGTGCAGTCCGTGACGGACGGCAGCGAAGTGGTGCCCGCACTGCGCAGGCAGGAATTCGACCTTGTGCTGATGGACATCGCCATGCCGGTCATGGACGGCATGGAGGCCACGCGCATGGTGCGCAAGGCGCAGGGCATGGCCACGAGCAGCAGCGTGCCCATCATCGCCATGACCGCCCACGCCATGAAGGGCGACCGCGAACAGTTCCTGGCGGCGGGCATGGACGACTACATCGGCAAGCCCATCAATTCCGACAACCTGCGCAGCCTGCTGCTGAAGCACATCCAGAAGTGCCGCCGGGGCGGGGCGGCGGGCGCGGGGAACGGGGCTTTGAACGGTGCCGGGTAGCGTGGCCGGGCGCGCCGTGCGTCTGCTGTCCCTGTGCGGGCAGCGTCCCGTGCGTGGTGTGAACCGGAGTGGGAAACGCCCGGTCCATGCACCACGCCGCAGGACGCAACGGGTGGCCGCGTGAAGACCTTTCTGCTCTACTTCGCCACGGCCATCGCGGAGATCGCGGGGTGCTACCTTGCGTACCTGTGGCTGAAGGGCGGCAAATCGGCGTGGCTGCTGGTCCCGGCCGCCGCCAGCCTTGCGGTGTTCGCGTGGCTGCTGACCATGCACGAGACGGCGGCGGGGCGCGTGTACGCGGCGTACGGCGGCGTGTACATCGGCGTCGCCATCGGCTGGCTGTGGCTGGTGGACGGCGTGCGTCCCACGCACTGGGACGTTGCCGGGGTGCTGGTGGCCCTGGCGGGCATGGGCATCATCATGTTTCAGCCGCGCTGACGGCCGCCCCGACGGGCTGGAGCGGGGCGACGAATGGCGCGATGCCGGGCGAGGCGGACGGCGGGGTGCCAGGCGGGTGAGGCAGACGGGCGCATGTCGCTATGCAGCCGGTCCCGCTTCATCTTGACCGCCACCCACGGTCAGGGCATAACCGCCCGGCAAGGCAGGGCAGCGGCGTATCGTTTCCGGTACGGCCTGCCCGCTACCACACACGGAAGGGTGGCAGAGTCCGGTTTATTGCGGCGGTCTTGAAAACCGTTGTGGGGGCAACCTCACCGGGGGTTCGAATCCCTCCCCTTCCGCCATGTCTTTCAGTTGTATCTGTCCATGGTTAATGGAAATTCGCTATCCTGCCTTTATTACGGCGGATATGTGTGCTGTGTGGATGATGCGGAACTTCTGCGGGCTGCTCGCGCCGCGCGCTTTGAGACCATTTTTCACGCGGTTTGAGACTGGCACGCACAGTCTTTGGGGGATGAGCGCTGCGGCCTATCTCCTGTTGCCGATGGATTTGATTGCGGACGTAGTCCCGGCAAGAACTAGGGAGAAAGTTTGATGGAGCGCTCGGATACGCTCGACGGAATGCGCGGTCTTGCCGTCCTGATCGTGTTCCTGAGCCACACGTCGAGTCGCGACATGGCGCTGGCGCCGTGGCTTCAGTTCCACGGCATCGGCCATGTCGGCGTCTACCTGTTCTTCGTGCTCAGTGGCTTTCTGCTGACCCGGAACCTGCTCAACGGCCAGAGGCCGGGCACCTATCTCGTCAGGCGTTTTTTCAGGATCGCGCCGCTATACTTCATCGTGCTCGCCGGTGTTCTCGCATGGCAGGCGGCGGGCAACTACTCGCCTCGCTACCTCCACATCTCCGGTGGAGCGGAAGGCGCCCTTCTGCACTCCCTGTTTCTTAAGGGAGATAGCGTCTTCTGGACGATCACGGCCGAGTTCGGCTTCTACTTGCTGCTTCCGATCATCGTTGCCGGAATGGTTCGCTTCGGGCGCGTATGGGTCGCGGTGGCGGCAGTCGCCTATTTCGCATGGTTCTATGCGATTCAGGCCTTCGGCGCGTCGCTGCCACCGCTGAAGTTCGTGGACATCGCGCATCGCGGCCAGTTCCTCGACGTATTCGCCTGCGGCATCCTCGCGGCGACGGTCACACAGCGCCTGCCCGAGAAGGTGACGGCCGCGGCCTTTTGGGGCCTGCTTGCCCTCACTCTTGCTGCCGTCAGCTACAATTTCCTCGGATTGGGGCGGCCCTGGTACGACCTGCGTTATCTGTCGCTGCTATACGGAGCGGTGTTCGCCGCCGGCATCGTCGGCGTCGTGCAGGGCAACATGCTGATCGTCGCGCCCATGAAATGGTCATGGCTCCGGTTCATGGGGATAACCGGATTCGGATGGTATTTGCTGCACTTCCCGGTCTTTCAGGCCGTCAACGCCACGATGGAAGGACAGCCGGCGCAGATTCGCCTAGTCGTGTCGACAGCGCTCGTCGCCCTCGCCGCGTGGGCCGCGTTCCGCCTGATCGAAAAGCCGGCGAACGAGTTCGGAAGAGCCCTGACCATGCCGTCTGTTCGCGCGGCACATTGATCCCGCCGGCCGCCGACCGAGCCTCTAGGGCTGCGGCCAGACAATCGCCGCCCACACCGCGCCAGCCGCCTCCTCATCCCCGGCCGTGTCGATCGTCTGCTTCGCGGCGAGGCGCGCAGGCTCAATCGGCGCGCCGATGACCGCCTCGACCTTGAGGTCCGCGAGGCGCTCCTCCGGCGTCCGCGCCAGCAGCGCGAGATGCGGCGGCCCCTACTGTAGAGTGTCAACAGGTTGTTCCCCGTTGCCCTAGTCGTTCTGCTGGAGTTTTGTCCCCAAGGGCAGAATGAGGGTGGTGGTTGATGAAGTGTCGCAACCTCATCGCTACCCCACCAGGGCACGGCATGACCACTGCCTTTCGGAAGGCCAACTGTCAGGTAATAACTAGCCCAGCACGCATCATCCAGCCCCCACAACCCCCCGCACCAGCCAGTCGATCGACCGCCCCGTCCTTAACCCCGCATCGATGAGCCAGTCCGGCGGAATGCGTCCGTTCTTGCGGGCGTTGGAGATGGACGCGGCCGACACGTTCAGGAAGGCCGCCAGTTCGCGGTCGGTGCGCGCCCCCGCCGCCTCCTTCAGGCGTTCCAGCACCATGGGCGCCTGGCGCAGCCCCACCTCGCCGGAAACGTCGCGCGCCACCACGTACACGCGCGGTTCGCCGTAGATGGTGTCGTTGTACACCAGCCGCGAATGCACCGTGGAATAGCTGCCCGACAGGTTGCGGATGCGGCATTCGAAGTGCTGTTCGCGGTGTTCGCGCATGGCCCGCAGCAGGGCCTGGCGTACGGCGGGCAGGTCGCTTTCGTGCAGCAGGTCCAGTACCGGCCCCATGTCCAGGGTGTAGGCGTCGTACGGCTCCTGCCGTCCGAAGATGGCCGGGGTCAGCGTCTGGCGCGACCGCCGCAGTATCCGCCCCTGGTCGTCGGTCACCACCACCACGTCGCCCTGGTGGGCGTGCAACTGCTCGATGAAGGCGTTCTCCTGCACCACCTTGGCGGAAATGTCCTGCGCGATGCCCAGCAGGCCGATGACCTCCTGCCGGTTGTCGTCGAAGATGGGCCGCCGGATCACCCGGTACCACACGGAAGGATCCAGCAGATGCGGCACCGCCGGGTGCTCCAGTTCCCGCTTTTCCTCGAACACCTTCAGCGCCGCCTCCACGGGGTAGCGGGCCAGTTCCGGCGGCAGGAAGTCGTATTCGGTGCGGCCCATCACCTCGTCGCGGGTGCGGCGGTAGGCGGCAAGGTAGGCGTCGTTGACGGCCACGATGCGCAGGTCGCGCCCGCACACCCAGGCCAGGCCCGGCAGGGCGTCCACCACGCGGGAAAAGTCGCTGGCCAGCTTGGATGAAAAGGCGAAGGGCCGCTCCTGGAAATAGCCGCTGTAGGCCACCATGCGGCCCGCCGCGTCGCGGATGGATTCCGCCGTGTACCACAGGGTCAGGGGCGATCCGTCCTTGCGGCGCAGGGTTACCTCGCCGTTCTCCACCTCGGTCCGCTTGATGAGCTGGCTGACGATGCGCTTGCGCGCCGTGGAGGTGAAGTAGAACTCCCGCGCGGCCCGGCCGATCAGTTCGTCTCGCGTGTACCCGCAGATGGCGCACAGCGCCGGGCTGACCGCCTGGATGACCCCGTTGGGCAGGATGGTGAAACCCATCTCCTGCCCGCCCTCGGTGGTGCGCGGCCTGCCCCAGGCCAAGTAGGCGGCGCGGGGCGCGGGAATGGCGCCGGATGCGCTGCCGCCAGCCTTGCCTTCACCCACGTTGGGCACAGGCACGGCCACGCAGGTCCAGCTTATCTGCCGGATGCCCGCGCCGTCGGGCAGGGTAATGCGGGTGCGGCTTTCGCGCACCGGCGCGCCGCCCTCGGGCACGGGGGGCACCTCTTCGTGCCGCCAGCCGTGGGCGGGCATGGCCTCGCCTTCCCCGCCGCTTCGATGCAGCCGCCGGGCGGGCTCGTTGGCGTACAGCACGCCGCCCCCGCCATCCAGCAGCAGGGCGGGGGCGTCCATGGCATCCAGGCGGAGGGCATAGAACGCGACGAGATCATTGCAGGTCATGGATTCACCACGCTTGAACGGCCGGGCAGTCCGTTCATGAGATATGAATGAAAAAATTTACCATGTTCATTGACGCTGTACTTCTGCCTGCTACACTCCCGTGGTCCTGTCAATGTTCGGCGGGCATATTCTGCAAGTACGGGAAGTTGTCATGCGAAAGCCGTTGTTCCTGCTCTGTCTTGTCCTTGTTCCGCTTCTGCTGCCGATGCAGGCCCGCGCCTCGGGCTATGCCGTCTACGAATGGAGCGCGCGCGGCACCGCCCTGGGCGGCGCCATGGTGGCCCGCGACGCCGACCCCTCGGCCGTGGCCTACAACCCGGCCAACATCACCGACCTGCCGGGGGCGCAGGTGCAGGTGGGAGCCACGGCCATCAAGCCCAACGCCACCATGAACTTCAAAAGCCCCGCCGTGGAAGACCGCGACTTTTCCGACGCCATCTGGGGCCTGCCCACCGCCTACTACACGCAGCAGTTGAACGACCACTACTGGTTCGGCTTCGGCATCTTTTCGCGCGTGGGGCTGGGCACCGAATACGCGGGCGGCGACAACTGGGCCGGACGCTACAACTGTTCGTACGCGGGCATCCAGTCGCTGTCCTTCAACCCCAACCTGGCCATGAAGTTTTCCGACCAGTTCTCGCTGGCCGTGGGTGTGGAAGCCACCTACCTGCGCTTCATGTACGATTCCACCATTCCCGGCGTGGACGTGAAGCAGGAGATCGACGCCGACGGCTGGGCTTACGGGCTCAACGCGGGCGCGCGCTACAAGCCGTATGACTGGCTGGCCTTCGGCCTGGCTTGGCGCAACCAGATAGACATGGCCGTGGACGGGCACGTGAAGTATTCGCAGAAGGGGCTGTTCACCGCCCCCGGCCGGGGTGACGCCTCCGGCACGGAACCCATCCCCGAGTCGATCACCTTCGGCGTGATGGTCAAGCCCGTCGACCGCCTGAGCCTGGAAGCCGACGTGGTGTGGACCCACTGGAGCGCCTACCAGGCCCTGGCCATCAACTACGACCCGGCGCCGTACCCCGGCATGTCGCAGGTAAGCAGGGACAAGGACTGGAAGAACACCTGGCGGTTCCAGTTCGGCGCGGAATACGCCCTGACCGACAGCGTGGACCTGCGCGCGGGCTACGTCTACGACCAGAGCCCCATCAACGACACCTACGAGGACTTCGCCGTGCCCTGCTCCGACCGCCAGATAGTCACCGTGGGCGCGGGCTGGAAGATTGACCAGAACTGGGTGCTGGACGTGTTCTACGGCTACTTGTGGATGACCGACCGCCACTACGACGCCCGCCCGGCCGAGGGCATTCCCGAAGTGGACCGCGAGGATGCCCATGCCCACATGGCGGGGCTCAGCGTCACCTACAAGTTCTAGGGACTATCCCCAAATTGTCCTTTCGTCCGTTGGCGTTGTCAAACTTCGCCTGCCATATCGGTCGAATACGATAAGAGTATACTCCCTCATGGCAGGCTCGTTTTCCTTGCCAACGGACGAAAACCCTAATTTGGAGACAGCCCCTAATTTTCATATCAGTTCCGGAGGTTGCTCCGGCTTCTCACGAATCCGCGAACAGCTTCTGGTTCTCCCCAGCCGCCCGCCGTTCCCTCCGGCGGGCGGTTTCAGTTCCTGGGCCAGCCCACGGTTTGGCTGATGACGATGCGCCGGTCGGCGGGCAGGCGCAGGGCGGCATGCAGGGCCGCTTCGTCGTAGCTGGCCCGCACCACGTTGCCGAGCCCGGCGGACGCGCAGAACAGCCCCGCGCCCTGGTACATGGAGCCCGCGTGCATGGCCGCGTACACCGGGTCTTCCGACGCGGCGGCCGTGTACACCAGGGTGACCGGGGCCGTGGCCACGTACGACTGGCGCGCCAGCAGGGGGCGCAGGTCTTCGGCGGCGGCGCGCTCCAGGGCGTGCGGCGCGCCGTCGTAGCGCCACGCCCCGTCGGCGCGCACCACGTACACGTCCATGCCCTGCCGGTTTCTGGCCGTGGGCACGGTGCGCTTTCCATCGGGCCGGTTGACGCCCCAGGCGGCCCACAAGAGTTCGCCCAGCACCTGGTCGGGGATGGCGTCCTCGCGGAAGGCGCGGGTGGAGGCGCGCCCGGCCAGGGCCTGCATCAGCGGCCTGCTTCCCGCCCCGCCCGCCGCGCCGGAAAGGTCCGGCGGCGGCAGGGTCACCGCGCCCTGCGCGGCGCGGGCTTCTCCGGTGTGCAGCGGGCGCAGGGCGCGTCGCGCCAGTCCCGCCATCCCTTCCGTGTCGCCTCCACTGGTCCGTCCCGCCGGGGCGGGCAGCCCGGCCGCGGCCAGCGTGCCGCCCAGCAGGGCCAGTACGGCCAGTACGGCGCGCCGCGTCATGCGGGCGTCGGTGCCTGTCGTGTCCAGCATGGTCAACCTCCGTGTGTGTCTCGCGGCGGGTTCCGGGTGCGTGCCCCTCCGCCATTGGTACAGGGTGGCGCGCCGTGCCGCCCGCGTCAAGTCGGACACGGATGCCGCCATGGACGATGGGGGCGGTCGCTGTTCCGCCCGGCGGTGCAGGGACTGCGCGGCATCGTCACCGCATCGGAACGGCAGCCGCAGGGACAGGCGCCGCCGCCACGACGCGCCAGCGCGCGGCCCGTCCCGGCGGCGTGCCGCGCGCTTTTTTTGTCTGGCGTAGATGCAGGTGCCATTATAAAGGAAAGCCGCACCGCAATATTGACGTGTGCCGGCAATTTTCCTACTACGGGTCCATATTTCCTGTGCCATTTTTCACAAAGCGGCGGGCAGCGCAAAAGGGGCGCCCCCGCATTTTCGGGGAGAACCATGTTCCGTTTCCGTTTGTCCAGCAAGGTGTGTCTCGTGGCCGTCATCGCGGGGGGTGATGACGGCCGCGGTGTCCATGCCCGTTCAGGCTGCGTCCCCCTATGCGGGCAGCGCCGCGTGCCAGCCCTGCCACGCCGGGGAATACGAGAAGTTCCAGAAGTATTCCAAGAAGGCCAGATCGTGGAAGAGCGTGGCCACCATGGCCCCCAAGCTGACGCAGGATGAACTGCGCGGCTGCTACGAATGCCACGTGACCGGGTACGGCAAGGGCGGCTTCGTCGAGTACGCCACCACCCCGCAGTTCGCCGACGTGGGGTGCGAAACCTGCCACGGGCCCGGCGCGGCGCATGCCGAAGCGGGCGATCCGTCGCTGATCGGCAAGCCCACCATGGCCACCTGCGAAGGCTGCCATAACGAAAGCCGGGTGCGTTCGTTCGGCTTCAAGCCGTTGTTGCACAGCGGCGCGCACTAGGGGGCGTCATGGCGGGCACTCTCGCGCGGTCTCTCAGCCTGCGCACCTCGCTGCTGGTGACGGTCATCGCCGTCACCGTGTTCGCGGTCATCATCGGCACCGGGGCGTGGCGGCAGCGCCACGCGGCCCTGGAAGAACTGGAGTCGGTGGTCACCCGCGAATCGGCCATGATCAAGACGGCCATCGACCGGCCCATGCTGCTCGGCAACGACGCGGGCACCCGCGCCGAATTCGCCGAACTGGCGCGCCACTACTCCGACACCACGGTGCACCTGGCCAGCTTCACCGGCAACATCACCTATTCCACCCGGCCCGACGTGGAACGGCGCGACCTGGCCGACGTGCTGACCGACCCCGGCCTGCGCGACCTGACCGGCCGCGCCCGGCGCGAGGCGCTGGAAGCCTCGCTGCTCTTCGAGCGGGACGGGCGTTCCATTTTCGCGCACGTGGTCGGCATCCGCAACGAGCCGTCGTGCCATCACTGCCACGGCGCGTCGCAGCCGCTGCTGGGCCAACTGGTGGTGATGCAGGACGTCACCCCGGTGCTGGCCGGGGTGCACGGGCGCATTCTGGAAAGCGCGGGCATTTCTGCGGCGGGGCTGGTGGCGTTGCTGGCCGGGGTCATCCTGTTCATCCGGCGGGCCATCGTGGACCGGGTGCACCGCCTTACCGAGGCCAGCACGGCCATTGCCGGGGGAGACCTGAACGCGGACCTGGCCGTGGGCGGCCACGACGAACTGTCCCGCCTGGCCGCCAACCTGCACGGCATGGTGGGCGGGCTGAAGAAGGAACTGGGCTTTTCCAAGGGCATCCTGAGCGGCATGACCCTGCCTTTCCTGGTGGCGGACACGGAGGGCCGGGTCAGCTACTGCAACGCGGCCCTGCTGCGCATGCTGGGCCTGGACGGCGACCCCGAGGCCCAGGCCGGCAGGACCGTGGGCGACATCATGCACGGCGAGCCGCAGCGCGACACGGTGACCAACCGCGTGCTGCGCGACCGCACCGCGCGCACCGGCCAGCGCGTGACCCTGAACAGCCGCAAGGGCGGCCAGGTGCATCTGGTGGTGGATTCCGCGCCCTTGCTGGATCTGGACGGCAACCTCATCGGCGCGTTCAGCGTGTATGCCGACATCACCGAAATGCAGCGCCAGCAGGCCGACATAGAGGAACAGCACGCCCGCATCGCCCGTGCCGCCGACGCCGCGCGTCAGGTTTCCGCGCGGGTGGCCTCCGCCTCGGGCGAGTTGTCCGCCCAGGTGGAGGAGGCCAGCACCGGGGCCGACGAGCAGCGCGGGCTGGCCGTGGAAAGCGCCACGGCCATGGAACAGATGAACGCCTCGGTCATGGAGGTGGCCGGCAACGCCGGTTCCGCCGCCGACCTGGCCGGGGCCGCCCACGAGCAGGCCCGGCAGGGCTCGGCCGTGGTGGAGGAGGCCGTGGCGTGCATCAACCGGGTGGCCGGGCAGGCCCGCGTGCTGGAGCGCGACATGGGCGAACTGGGCAGCCAGGCCGAGGGCGTGGGGCGCATCATCGGGGTCATCGAGGACATCGCGGACCAGACCAACCTGCTGGCGCTGAACGCGGCCATCGAGGCCGCAAGGGCCGGTGACGCGGGGCGCGGCTTCGCCGTGGTGGCCGACGAGGTGCGCAAGCTGGCCGAAAAGACCATGCAGGCCACGCGCGAGGTGGTGGGCTTCGTGGAGGCCATCCGCGGCAGTGTGGCCCGCAGCCGCGCCGCTACCGACGAGGCGGTGCGCCTGGTGGAGCAGTCCACGGGGCTTGCGGGACGCAGCGGCGAGGCGCTGCTGGCCATCGTGGGCACCGTGGACCGCACGGCGGACCAGGTGCGGACCATCGCCACGGCGGCGGAGCAGCAGTCCGCCGCCAGCGAGCAGATCACCCGCGCGGTGGACCGCATTAGTTCCATCTCCGGCCACACGGCGGACACCATGCGCCAATCGGCCGAGGCCGTGGGCGACCTGGCCCGGCTGGCGCAGGAGTTGGACGCGATCATCGACGAGATGCGCTGACGCCCGGCAGGGCGCGGCTACTCGGTGAAGCCGGGCGGCAGGCCGCCGGATGGCGGCGCGCCGTCGGCACCGGGCAGCGGAGGCTGTGCGCCGTCGCCGTCCGGGTAGGGCGGGGCTTCCTCGCCGTGCGCGTCGCCCGGCTTTCTGGGCGTGAACACCAGGCGCAGCCCGCGCGCCTCGGCCGCCGCGCGCATGCTGCCGGTGGCGATGCGCAGGGCGTCACGCGTGCGGATGACGATGGCCTTCTCGCCGGTGGCCTGCGCCGTTTCCGGGCAGTGCTTCTCGCAGAAGCCGCACCCGGCGCAGCGGACCGGGTCCACGTGGGGCACGCCCATGGTGTAGCCGGGCTCCGGCTTCAGGGCGATGGCGTCGTAGGGGCACACCTCGTCGCAGACCAGGCAGCGTTTCTTTTTCGCCCAGGCCAGGCAGTGGTCGCGCAGCACTTCGGCCGTGCCGATCTTGGCGAAGGTGCGCTCGTCGGCCAGCCGCCGGATGGCCGTAGTGGGGCAGGCCCGGGCGCAGGCATGGCAGGCCGGGTCGCAGAAGCCGCGCGCCGGGGTGACCACCGGGCTGAACATGCCCAGCGCGCCGCTGGCCAGCCATGCGGGTTGCAGGGTGTTGGTGGGACAGGCGGCGGCGCACAGTCCGCAGCGCACGCAGCGGGCCAGGAATTCCGGCTCCGGCAGGGCGCCCGGCGGGCGCAGCACCCCTTCCGGCCTGCCCAGTGCCGGTCCGGCGTGGCCCAGCGCGGCGGCGCAGGCGCCCACGGCAAGACCCGCCAGCAGCGCACGGCGCTGCGACCGGGCATGCGGCGGCAAGGGGGGCTGGGAGAGCGGGCCGGGCAGGTTGCGGCGGGCGGCGGCGCCAGCGGGATACGGGCTTCCGGTACCGGCGGCCTGGGGGAGGGGGATGGCCGCGTCCGGTGCGTCGGCTCCGGCAACGTCCCGGAAGGCGAAGCGCACCGCGTCCACGGGGCAGACGTCGGCGCAGCGCAGGCATTTCAGGCATTCGGCGTGGTCCGTGGCGCACGGGGTCGCCGCCGGGATGGCCCCGGCCGGACACTGCCGCGCGCAGGCTCCGCAGGCGGTGCAGGTGTGGTCCACCCTCCGCCGCCACGGGGCCACGCGGCCCGCAAGGCCCAGGGCGGCCCCGGCAGGACAGAGCATGCGGCACCACAGGCGCGGGGCCAGCAGCCCGCCCGCCAGCACCAGCGCGAAGAAGCCGACGATGTAGCCGGTGGCCGCGTAGCCGGGTACGGCGATTTCCGCGAAGGCCAGTCCGGTGGCCCCCATCCGGCGGGCCAGGGGGGCGGCCAGGGAAAGGCCCGTCTCGGCCAGCCGGGCCACCGGCGGCCAGGCGGCCAGCGTCCAGAACCGCGCGGCCAGCGGCAGCGGCGCGGCCCAGAACACCAGGTCCAGGCCCGCCAGCGCGGCCGTCAGCACCCCGGCCAGCACCCCGTACTTGAACAGGCGCGGCACGGCGGGGCGGCGTGCGGCGTCATTCCGGCGGGATTCCGACCGCCCGGCCTTGCGCCGCCGGGTTTTCGCCAAGCGACGCCACACGGCGTCACCGGCGTCCACCATGGCCCCGAACGGGCACGCCCAGCCGCAGAACGCCCGGCCCAGCAGCAGGGCGGACGCCAGCACCACCAGCCCCGGCGCCACCGCGCCGATGAGCGCGCGGCCCGCCACGCTGGCGGCCAGGGCCACGGCCGGGTCCAGCCGTACCAGCAGATCACGGGGCAGATCACGGGGCAGATCGCGGGGCAGGATTTCACCGCCGGGCACGGCCTGTCCCGCGCCCCACGCCAGCAGCACGAAGGCCGCGAAGAACAGCCAGCGGCTGGCCAGGCGCGCGCGTTGCCGGTTCATGCCATGCGGCCCCGGCCCCTACAGGGTCACCCGCGCCACGGCGCGCGTGGACAGGTCCATGGAGCCCAGGCCCCGTTCGTGGGCCAGCCGGATGTGGCTGACCTGCCGCGCGGCAAAGCGCCGCCCGTACCACTCGAACGATTCCACGGCGCAGGCGTCGGCGGCCACCGGGTCGGCCGAGGCGATCACCGTGTTTTCCTGCATGACCTTGCCCGGCCCGCCGGGTCCGCCGGTGGTCAACACGTGGGTGCCGTCGATGACCGTGAGCGCGGCGCGCAGTTTCGTGTTCAGGTCCACGATGGCGGTGTCGAGGTCGTAGCGCGAATGCATCACCCCGCGCTGGCGGATCAGCCCCATCATGCCCTTGAGCCCCAGCGACACGCCGGTGGAACTGTGCGACTTGGCCGTGGGCGCGGCGATGAGCACGTCGGCGTCCAGCGCGTCGCGCAGGAAGGTGTTGGCGGTCATCTGTTGCGCGCCGTCGATGTCCAGTTCGCGGTAGAACCGCTCCGCCGTCGGGGCCTGCACGATGTCGCCGAACTCGGCGCAGGCGGTCCGGATGCCGGAACGCTCGATGCACTGCTCGGCCGGGGCCAGCGGGTTGTCCAGCACCAACACCGAGGCGGCCCCCGCGTCGCGGCACATGCGCACCAGCGCGGCCACCACCTCGGGGTGGGTGTTGGTGCCCAGGCTGGCGGCCGAGGCGAAGGACATGTTGGGCTTGATGACCACCTTCTGCCCGGTCTTCACGAAGCGGGCCATGCCGCCCAGCATGCCCACGCAGGCATGGGCGGCGGCGGCGGGCGATCCCTTGACCACGGCGACATCGGGCCCGGCGGAGGCGGCCAGGGCTTCGTCCGGACCCGGCAGCAACGGGGAGAGGGGCGAAAGCGCGGACGGCACGGCGGCCAGCCACAATGCGCCGGACAGCTGCCATTTCAGGAAGTCCCTGCGACGCATGATGCCTCCTTGCGCCGGGCGGCGCGGCTGCGGGCGGGGTGGGGGAGGCTCCGGGCGGGATGCCGGGCGCGGGAGCGGAAAGGGGGACAACGGGAACCGTTCCGCCGGGCAGGCCGGGGCGGTACGCACCTTGTGCATGCGTATACCACCTTCGGCGGACGGGGAGCAATGGTTGACGACGCGCGGTCGCATACGATTGCGTGGCGGATGGTGCGGCAGGGGCGTGGCCGGGTTGGGCGGAACATGCGCCCCGCAACGCAACGTGCCCCCGGTGAAGGGGGCGCGCACGCAGGGGCTGGTCCGCCATCACGGCGGCGGACGGCACGGCCGCTAGACGTTTCGCGGGCCGCGCCGTCCGAAAGCTGGCTATCTGCCCGCGCTCATGCCGGGCATGGCGTCGGAGGTCATGCCGGGCGCGCGGGACTGTCCGGTGGCGGGTCCCGACGTCGGGCCCGGCATCTGGCCGGACATCATGTGTCCGCCGCCGTGCTGCGTCATGTGCTGGCCGTTCTGCATCATCTGGCCCATGGCGCCGGTCATGCCCGCGTGGCGGCCCTGCATGGCGGTGTAGCCGGGGCAGGACTGCATGCCCATGGCGGTGGTGGAAACGTTCTGCGCGGCCAGTGCGGCACCGGCGGTGATGGCCACCAGGGCCAGGGCTGCGGGAAGGATGCGGGTGATCTTCATGATGAACTCCTGTGGGTGATTTCCGTTGCCGGATGATGCCTTCCCTAAGGCAATGGCCGTGCCATTCCTGCAATGCCCCAGAATGAAAGGGCTTGTTCTGTGGACGTGTGCGCGCGGGGCGGCACGGGCGCATGATTATTGGACAGATCGCCCGTGTCCGCCTGTCCAACCTTGGGGCAGGTGTATGGATTCTGGACAGGTTCTGTGGAAGGGCGGTGGTCCGGTCCGGGCACAGGCTGCCGGGCATGGCGGCGTACATGTGGCGGGTACGCAACGCAACGCGCCCCCGGTGAAGGGGGCGCGCACGCCGCGAGGCGGAACCGTGGGACCGGCGAGGAGGAGGTGCAGGTCCCACGGGGGAATCCTTGTGTCTGCCGTGGAAGCGGGGCGGCCCCGATGCGGAAATGCGGGGGGCCATCTTGCGTGGCGCTAGCTGTGGCGGACCGGCGCCTTGCCGTCATTGCCCGGCATCATGTGGCCCGCGCCGCCGGGCTTGGCGTCCATGTTGCCCATGGAGCCGTGGCCGTCCTTCATCATCTGGCAGCAGCCGCAGCCCTGCATGGGGGTGGGCTGGGCGTCGCCGGGGGCCTTGTCCGCCGGGGCGGAGGTAGCCGGGGCGGAGGCAGCCGGGGGCGTGGCGTGGGCATCGTGGCCGCCGGTGCTGCCCGCCGCCATGGCCGAGCCGATGGTGATGGCGAAAATGGCCAGGGTGGCCGGGAGAATGCGGGTGATCTTCATGAACTGCTCCTGCGTGTGGTTTCCGTTTCCGGGTGTGTGCAGGACATAAGGCAAAGGGCGTGCCACGGCGCGCGGGGGCGGGCGCGCGGTGCGAACATGGCGTGGCCAAAGGATTTGCCGGAAACCGGGCGTCCCGTGCCGCACCCGGAGCGTGTATGATTATTGGACAGTTCGATGTGCAGGATGTGCAAAGCGGAGCGAAACTGTCCGATTTTTGGACAGTGGGCCGGTAGCGCTGGTCTTCCGTTTCTCCGGCCCGGCCTCCCCGGTTTCCGCCCCACCGGTTCCGCCCATGCAGGATCCAGCCCGAACCGAGCGCTGCGGGGCGGTTGGACTTCCGGTCCCGAATGCAGTATGAAAACCGATTCGAATGGTACGGCGACGCGCGCCGGGTCATTGACCACCCCCCGGCCACCCCATGGCCGGTCCGCGCGCGGCATCATCGGCGTCCGTACCCATCCCATGCCGCACATTTTTCAGGAGGCGCGCCGCCGCACGGCGGCACCCACGTTATGCCCAGACAGGAACACATCCGCAATTTCAGCATCATCGCGCACATCGACCACGGCAAATCCACCCTGGCCGACCGCATCCTCGAGGTCACCGGGCTGGTCAGCGAGCGCGAAAAGCGCGACCAGTACCTGGACCGCATGGAGCTTGAGCGCGAGCGCGGCATCACCATCAAGGCCCAGTCGGTGCGCATTCCGTACACGGCCAGGGATGGCCGCAAGTACGTGCTGAACCTCATCGACACGCCCGGCCACGTGGACTTCAACTACGAGGTCTCGCGGTCCCTTGCCGCGTGCGAAGGGGCCCTGCTGGTGGTGGACGCCTCGCAGGGCGTGGAGGCCCAGACCCTGGCCAACGTGTACCTGGCGCTGGACCACAACCTCGAGGTCATCCCCGTCCTGAACAAGATCGACCTGCCCAGCGCCGACGCCGACCGCGTGAAGCACGAGATCGAGGAAAGCATCGGCCTCGACTGTTCCGACGCCGTGGCCGTCAGCGCCAAGACCGGCCTGAACGTGGACAAGGTGCTGGAAGCCATCGTCGGACGCCTGCCCGCGCCCGAAGGCAACCCCAACGCCCCGCTGAAAGCCCTGATCTTCGATTCGTGGTACGATTCGTACCAGGGCGTGGTGGTGCTGTTCCGCATCGTGGACGGCGTGCTGCGCAAGGGCGACCGCATCAAGCTGTTCGCCACAGAGCGCAGCTACGAGGTGATCCGCCTTGGCGTGTTCTCGCCCGAAATCATGGACATGACCGAACTGGCCGCGGGTGAGGTGGGCTTTCTCTGCGCCAACATCAAGGAACTGGGCGACGCCAAGGTGGGCGACACCATCACCCATGTGGACCGCCCGGCCGAAGAGCCCGTGGAAGGCTTCAAGGAAGTGCAGCCCATGGTCTTCTGCGGGCTGTACCCCACCGATTCCGCCGACTACGAACAGTTGAAGTACGCGCTGGAAAAGCTGCAACTCAACGACGCCGCCTTCTCGTACGAGCCGGAAACCTCGCAGGCCCTTGGCTTCGGTTTCCGCTGCGGGTTCCTGGGTCTGCTGCACATGGAGATCATCCAGGAACGGCTGGAGCGCGAATTCCAGGTGGAACTCATCGCCACCGCCCCCTCGGTGATCTACAAGATCGACACCGTGGACGGAAAGAACAGCGACATCGACAACCCCTCCAAGCTGCCCGACCCCACCAAGATCGCCGCGCTGTACGAACCCTACGTGCGCATGGACATCCACGTGCCCAACGACTACGTGGGCAACGTGCTGAAACTGTGCGAGGAAAAGCGCGGCATCCAGAAGAACATGGGGTACATCGCGGCCAACCGCGTGGTGATCACCTACGAGCTTCCCTTCGCGGAAATCGTGTTCGACTTCTTCGACCGGCTGAAGTCGGGCACCAAGGGCTACGCATCGATGGACTACGAGTTCATCGACTACCGGCAGTCGTCCCTGGTGAAGCTGGACATCCTGATCAACGGCGACCCCGTGGACGCGCTGGCCGTCATCGTGCACCGCGACAAGGCCTACCACTACGGCCGCGCGCTGGCGTTGAAGCTGAAGCGCACCATCCCGCGCCAGATGTTCGAGGTGGCCATCCAGGCGGCCATCGGGCAGAAGATCATCGCCCGCGAATCCATTTCCGCGCTGCGCAAGAACGTGACCGCCAAGTGCTACGGCGGCGACATCACCCGCAAGCGCAAGTTGTTGGAAAAGCAGAAGGAAGGCAAGAAGCGCATGAAGCGCATGGGCAACGTGGAGTTGCCGCAGGAGGCGTTTCTGGCCGCCCTTCAGGTCGGCGACGAGTAGCGGTGCGCAGGGTCGGCAATGACGGCGTCAAACGTCGTTGCCGCTCGGGTCACGTACCGAAGACGTACGCTCCCCTCGCGGGCGCCAACGTTTTCCTTGTCCTTGCCGACCCTGCGTACCGCTACGAGCGCGTGCGCGTAAGTGAAGAAGCGAGTGAAGCCCGTGCCGCCCCTGCCGCGAAATTGCGGTGGTGCGGGCCGGGGTGATTTGAAAAGAGAATGACGTGAACAATGCCGGGCCGCAGGTGCAGGACGCACCGCAGCCCGGCGGTTTCAGCGCGCCGTCCCCCGCACCCCCCACCGTGGCGGGCGGCGGCGCAGGGCATGCCCCTGCCGCACCCGCACCAGCGGGGGCGCGCACCGGCCCCGCCTTGGGCGACAGCCCCTGGCGGGTTTTCGATGAACCGCAAATCCCCGTCCCCGCGCGGCCGCGCGACAGGACGCGGAGGCACCCGCATGCAACAGAAAAGCCTGCTGCTGGAATACGTGGAGGCGCTTGTCGTCGCCTTTGCGCTGGCCATGCTCATTCGCACCTTCGTGGTGCAGGCGTACAAGATTCCCTCCGGTTCCATGCTCGAAACCCTGCAGATCGGCGACCACCTGCTGGTCAACAAGTTCAGCTACGGCGTGAAGCTGCCCTTCACCCACAAGGTGGTGCTGCCCGTGGGCGACCCGCAGCGCGGCGACATCATCGTGTTCGAGTACCCCGGCGACCCGTCCATCGACTACATCAAGCGCATTGTGGGCGTGCCCGGCGACGTGATCGAGGTGCGCAACAAGCAGTTGTACCGCAACGGCGAAGCCGTGCAGGAAGCGTACATCCGCCATTCGCAGCCCGGCATCGTCATGCCCGTGCGCGACAGCTTCGGCCCGGTCACCGTGCCCGAGGGCCACTATTTCGCCATGGGCGACAACCGCGACGACTCGCAGGACTCCCGCTTCTGGGGCTTCGTCCCGCGCGGGGCCATCCGGGGCAAGGCGTGGGTCATCTACTGGTCCTGGGAAGGACTCGGCAACGTGCGCTGGGATCGTATAGGCAACGTCATCGACTAGCGGGCGGGCCGCGTAGCCCGCTGGCGAGGGATTGAAATCCCGCAGCCGACGGCGCAGGCCCCGCATTCTCGACACATCCGTCCCGTCCCGCGCGTCGTTGCGGGACGGGACGTTTTGCTTTAGTGGTTGTGCGGTATCACGGGAGGCATGTCGTGCCCTTGCGGTGTGCCCCGGCAGTGCGTCGCCCGTGCGCGTCCGCCGGAATCCGTTTGCGCCTGTTCGTGCCAATTCGCATCAGTTCGCATCAGGCCGCATGCGGCCCGCGCCTTGTTCGCACCCGTTCTCGCCCGTTCGCGCCTGTCGTCACCTGTTCGCCTCGACCGCTTTCGCTCCTCACTCTTTCGCGCAGGGGGCTTGATGATCGTTCGCGTGGCCTGCGCCGCCCTGCACGGGGTGGACGCCTTCCGGGTGGACCTTGAGGTGGACCTTGCCCGCCAGGGCATGCCCGCCTTCGTCATGGTGGGCCTGGCCGAAGGCGCCCTGCGCGAATCGCGCGAACGCGTCTTTGCCGCCATGCGGGCCTGCAACCTGCGCCTGCCGCCCGCGCGCATCACCGTCAACCTCGCCCCGGCCGACCGCCGCAAGAGCGGCAGCGGCTTCGACCTTCCCCTCGCCATCGGCCTGCTGGCCGCCGCCGAAATCCTGCCCCAGGGCTGCACGGACGGATGGTTTCTGCTCGGTGAACTGTCCCTGACCGGCGAGCTGAAGCCCGTGCCGGGCGTGCTGCCCGTGGCCGTGCGCGCCCGCGCCGAAGGGGCGCGCGGCATGCTGGTGGCGGCGGACAACGCCGCCGAGGCCGCCGTGGTGGAAGGGCTGCCGGTGTATCCGGTGCGGTCGTTGGGCGAGGCGGCGGCCTTCCTGGCCGGGCAGGCGGACATCGCCCCGGTGCCCTCGGGCGGGCGCGCCGCGTGGGAGCGCGGCCAGGAATGGCCCGTGGACTTCGCGGAGGTGAAGGGCCAGGAGCACGCCAAGCGGGCCATCGAGATCGCGGCGGCGGGCGCGCACAACCTGCTGTTCATCGGGCCGCCCGGCAGCGGCAAGACCATGCTGGCCCAGCGCATTCCCACGGTGCTGCCCCCGCTTTCCTTCGACGAGGCGCTGGAGGTGACCACCATCTACAGCGTGGCGGGCCTGCTGGACGGGCAGGGGCTGATCACCCGCCGCCCCTTCCGCGCGCCGCATCACACCGTGTCCGACTATGGCCTGGTGGGCGGCGGGGGCAATCCGCGCCCCGGCGAGATTTCGCTGGCCCATCGCGGGGTGCTGTTCCTGGACGAACTGCCCGAATTCCGCAAGACCGCGCTGGAAGTGATGCGCCAGCCGCTGGAGGACGGCGTGGTGACCATCGCCCGCGCCGCCGTCTCGCTGACCTATCCGGCGGACAGCATGCTGGTGGCGGCCATGAACCCCTGTCCTTGCGGCTACAGGACCGACGACAGGCACACCTGCACCTGCCTCGGCCCGGCGGTGCAGCGTTACCGGGCACGCCTTTCCGGCCCTCTGCTGGACCGCATAGACCTGCACGTGGAGGTGCCCGCCGTGCCCTATGAGGACTTGCGCGGCGGCCTCACCGGGAGTACGTCGGCCGAGATGCGCGGCCGCATCGCGGCGGCCCGCGAGGTGCAGGCGGCACGGTACGCGGGCACCCCGTACCGCACCAACGCGGACCTGACCGGTCGGCTGCTGGAGGCGCACTGTGCCCTGGGGCCGGACGAGCACGCCTTTCTGGAGGGCGCGGTGCGCGCCCTGGCCCTGTCGGCGCGGGCGTACACGCGCATTCTGCGCATCGCGCGGACCATCGCGGATCTGGAATGGGCGGGACAGGTGGAGCGGGCGGAACAGGTGGAACGGGCGGAGCGGGCGCTGGCCGCCGCTGGCCCCATCCGGGTCGCCCACCTGGCGGAGGCCATCAACTGCCGCGCGCTGGACCGCGAACGATTGTAGGCCATGAAGTGCCGCGCGACGGCGCGGCGGGACGGACACACACATACCACGGAACCGGTCCGTATCCTGGGGGGATACATGGACGAGAAACGGTATTGCGTGCATGCCGCGCTGGGAACGCGCGGCCAACAGTTGCGCCTGGTGCGGATACGGCCCGAGCATTGCCAGTGCGCCGGGCAGGACACGGTGGAGCAGCCGGGGGATGGCGCCGCCCCGGCGGTCGGCCTCCCTGCGGAAATTTCCCCGCCTGACGACCCGCGCCTGCTGCCGCTGCCCGGCGCGCGCCCGGTGGTGCTGGCCGAAGGGCTGACCGCCCGGCAAGCCGACAGGCTGGCCGCCCTGCTGTCCGGCCTGGTGGACGCGGATGCGTCGCAGCCTGGCGACGCGGCCGTGAACGCCCCAGGGAACGGCAGCGACGACGGCCACGCGCAGTGCATCGTGCCCGCGCAGGACGGGGCCGGTGGCATCGCCGTACCCGAAGGCGCGCAGTGCAAGGCGCAGGCCGGACTGGGCCTGCTGCGCGAAGCGTTGCTTGCGGTCATGGCCTGCAACCCCGGGGGGCTCACCGGCCCGGAACTGCTCCTGGCGCTGGGCCTGCCTGGGGTGACGGGGGTGCCGGGGATAGAGGACAAGCACCCGCACGGTGCGGACCTGCTGGTGCGCGGGTTGCTGGAACTGCTGCGCGGAGAGGGCGCGGTGCGCCACGGCGAGGGACGCTGAACCGCGCGAGACCACGACGCACGGGACAGGAATGCCGACGGGCCTTGCCGGTGTTCTGGAAAGGCCCGTTTCGCTTTCGCGCGCGTGGTGGAGCGTGCCCGGCTACTTCTTCCCGTTCTCCAGCCCCAGTTCGGACAGGGCGGCGGCCAGGTCCGCGCGCAGCAGCGGCTTGGCCAGCATCGCGCTGACCCCGGCCGCCATGGCCGCGTCGCGTCCCAGCCCTTCGCTGAACCCGGAACACAGCACCACCGGCAGGTCGGGCCGCAGGGCGCGCACCTGGCGCGTCAGTTCGGTGCCGGTCATGCCGGGCATGGTCTGGTCGGTGACCACCAGCCGCCAGCTTGCCGGGTCCGCCCGGAACCGCTCCAGCGCGTCGAGGGGATTCGAGGTCATCACGGCCCGGTAGCCCAGCTTTTCCAGCATGGCGCCCATGATGGCCGCCAGGGGGGCCTCGTCGTCCACCACCAGCGCCGCGCCGCTGCCGCTGTGGGCGGAACCGGGCCCCGGCGCGGGCTCTTCGCCCGCCTGCGGGGCCAGCGGCAGCAACACCTCGAACTCCGTGCCCACCCCCACGGTGGACTGCACCGAAACGCAGCCGCCGTGCGCGGTGACGATGCCGTGCACCAGCGCAAGGCCCATGCCCGTGCCCTCGTCCGGTTTCTTGGTGGTGAAGAACGGGTCGAAGATGTTCTCCAGGATGTCCGCCGGAATGCCGTGCCCCGTGTCGCGCACGCGCAGCCGGGCGTAGCCGCCGGGCGCGGGCAGCGAGCGGGCGGCGGCCTCGTCCTCGTCCAGTTCCACCGCGTCCAGCGCCAGTTGCAGCACCCCGCCCTGTTCCTTCATGGCGTGGGCCGCGTTGCCACACAGGTTCATGATCACCTGCTGCAACTGGCTGAGGTTGGCCAGGACCGGGCCGGTGTCGGACAGGTCCAGTCGGATGTCCACGTTGGCGGGCAGGGTGGCGCGCAGCAGGCGCACCGTCTCCTTGATGGGCGCCAGCAGGGGCAGCGGCAGGCGGGACGGCTCCTCCTGCCGGCTGAAGGTCAGGATCTGGCGGATCAGGTCGCGGGCGCGGCGGCCCGCGGCCAGCACTTCGGACAGGCGGCGGTGCTGGGCGTCGCCGTCTTCGGCCTGGTCCAGGCTCATTTCCGTGTAGCCCATCATCACGCCAAGGATGTTGTTGAAATCGTGGGCGATGCCCCCGGCCAGGGTGCCGATGGCCTCCATCTTCTGGGCCTGGCGCAGCCGGGCTTCCAACTGCTTGCGGCTGCTGATGTCGTGGGCCACCAGCACCGTGCCCGGCGCGGCCCCATCGCGGCCGGTCTCGCCGTAGGGCTGGCCGTCGTACTGGCTGTCGGCGAGGTAGGGCGACAGGGTGACCAGAAAGTGCCCGCCAAGGCTGGGCAGGTACAGTTCCTGGGTGCGGCTCTCGCCCCAGGGCATGGCCCGGACGGCCGCGGACACGTCGTCGGGCATGACGGCCGCGCACACGTCGTCGGACATGACGGCCGCGCCCAACACCTCGTTGCAGTGGCGGCCCACCACGTCCCTGGGGTGCAGGCCCAGCAGCCGGCCCAGCGCCATGTTGCTGCGCCGCACCCGCTGGCCCGCGTCCATGATCATGATCACGTCGGGCACGCTGTCGAAGGTCTTCTCCCACTCCTGCTTGGCGCGGATGATCATGTTCTCCACGGCCTTGCGGCGGTCGATGTCCTCCACCGTGCCTTCGATGCCGGAAATTTCGCCGGTGGCGCCGCGCTGCACGCGGGCGTTCACCGAAATCCAGAAGGTGGACCCGTCGGCCCGGCGGGCCGTGGTCTCGAAGTCGCGCACCTCGCCTTCGTCGCGCAGGGTGTTCAGCATGCGGTCCAGGGTGGCCCGGTCCAGAAAGCCGCCCGGCAGCCAGCCGTCGGGCAGGGCGCCATCGGGCAGAGCGTCGTCGGGGGCGACACCGGCGGCGCCGCCGGACCGGATGGCCGCGAACAGCGCATCGGGGGAGGGGTAGCCGAACATGTCGGCAAAGGCGGGGTTGGCGCTCGTCAGCTCGCCCCAGGGGCGGCAGCGGAAGATGCCCAGCACCGTGCCTTCCACCATGCCGCGCCACTGGCGGGCGTCGCGGTTGATCTCGCGCCAGTGCACCGAAAGGGTGCGCCGCCGTTCCGCCTCGCGCACCAGACGCATGAAGGCGGAGCCCAGGTGCCAGTCGTCGGCGCAGAGCACCTCGTCGGCTCCCTCGCGCACGGCTTCCACGGCCGTTTCCTCGTCGGGGGCGGGGGTCACCAGCACGAAGGGCACGTCCTCGCGCACCCCGCGCACCAGCATCAGCACTTCCTGCCAGGTCATGCCGGGGGCCTCGGATTCGGCCACCACCATGTCCCACGGCTCTTCGGTGATCAGGCGCGAAAGATCGGGCGGGGTCTCGGCCAGCATGTACGAGGGCTCCAGCCCGCAGGCCGCGAGGCGCGCCACCAGCCCACGCGCGAACTCCTCGAACTCCGAGACGATGAGCAGGCTGAGCCGCGCCGTGCCGCGCGCGGCACTATCCTGACCGGACGCGGGGCCGGGCGTGGTGCCCGGTGTGGGGCCGGGTGCATGGGAGGACGCGGGTGGCGGGGATGCGGACATGGCTTCCCTGGGGGTAGCGGGCCAGTGGGTGGCGGAGTGGATGCCAAGGGCGGCTTGCGCAAGGTGCGCGAGGGCGGCGGACCGCCGGGCCGGACCCCGGTGCGCGGGCGCCGGGCCGGTATCGTCCGCGCTGCCCGTGCGGTCTGACGGACAGTCCGGGGTCGCCGTGCGCCCCATGATAGCAGAACGGGCCACGCCCGCAAACCGGGGTGGCCCGCCATGCGCCGGGGTGAACGCTTCCGGCGCGGGAGGCGCGGCGGGCCGTGCCCCCGTCTCCGGCAGGCCGGGCAGCCCGGAACCGGACCCCCCCGACCAGCCGGAGACGGCGACGACGTCGTGCGCCTCGGGCGCGCAGTGCAGCGAAAGCCCCAGATGGCGGATCATTTGCAGATGGCCCAGGGTTCGTTGACCATGCGCTCGCGCCCGGTGACGGTCAGTTGGGCCGGCAGCAGCGAGCCCACCAGCGGCGTCAGCGGCGCGTAGCTGTAGTCCACCTGCACCTCCACGGTCTGGCAGGGGTCGCCGCCGTTGTCTTCCTTGGCGGCGGCCGAGGTGCCGTTGGGGTAGCTGCGCACCAGGATGGTCACGCCCGTGCCGGTGGAGCCGGACAGCGCCTGGGTCAGGGGCCGGGCCGCGTCCTTGATCAGGGTCACCCGGTTGCTCGTGTCGTAGCCTTCGCCGGTGACGGCGAAGCGCACCCCCACCTGCGCGGCCTTTTCCACGGTGGAACGGGCGAAGAGGTTGTAGCCGAATTCCGCGAGGCCGAAGAGCATGGTCAGCAGCACGGGCAGAACGAACGCCACCTCCAGCGAACTGACCCCGGCTTCACCGCGCCACAGACGGAACGGCAGCATGCGGCATGCGCGCATCATGGTATCCTCCCCGCCGCGCTAGCGCAGCAGCCGCCAACCCAGTTGCCGACCGATCTTCTTGAAGATGTCTTCAAGATCGTAGGCCGAGGGCGCGTTGTAGTAGTGGTCGGTGGTGCCCGCCTTGCTGGAGGCGATGGTCTTCATCAGGCTGATGTCCGTGGAGTCGGAATCTCCGTAGCGGATGGCGAAGATCTCGATGCCCTTGTCCTTGGCGATCTGCGCCTCGCTCAGCATGGCCGCGTTCAGCTTGCCGCCGTTCTCGCAGTGGGTGGTCATGTCGAACATGCCGTAGTAGGCGTTGGTCCAGTAGGCGTTGGGCGTGTAGCTGAGCGCGTAGTTGCCGCCGCAGGTGCCGTCTTCCGTATCGCCGTCGGTGAGCACGATCATCACCTTGCGCATGTCCTTGTTGGACGAGCCCTGGGTGAACGGGGCCTCGGGGGTGAGCACGTGGCGTCCCCACTTGATGCCTTCCGAGATGACGGTGCCCGAGGCGTCGCCCAGGGCGTCCTGCCTGGCGATGGCGTTGACGATGGTGGCGCGGTCGCTGGTCAGGGCCTGCACGCGCGGAATGCTGCCGCAGGTGTTCTGCGGCACGTTGAGCGACGAATTCTTGGGCGAGCGGTACTTGGACTGCTTGTACTCCTCCAGTATCCACGTGGGCGCCAGGGTGCCGTCGGCGTTGCGGCAGCCGTCGGCCAGGCCGTCCACGCCCGCGGGCAGGTGCACCTTGCCCCGGAACGGCACCAGCCCCACCTTGACCGAGGTTTCCATGCCTTCGGGCATGATCAGTTCGGCAAGCTGGGTGGCGGCCGCGTTGGCCTGCTGGATGGCCGTGCCCTTCATGGAACCGGTGTTGTCGATGACGAAGACCACTTCCAGGTTGTTGTACCCGGCGGTGGCCTGGGCGCGCACCGTGGTGGAGCCGATGCCCAGGGCGCCCATGAAGATGGTGGCCACGTTGGCCTCGGCCTTCACGGTGACGCTGCGTTCCTCGGTGCCGGGGGTGACGCCCTTCAGTTGGGCCTCGGGGTAGTTGGCGGCCATGTATTCGTTCACGGCCCCCCTCACCAGCCCCTTGTCCAGTTGCGGGTCGTAGGGAAGTTGCAGGCTGCCCGCCAGGGCCGCCGCGTCCACGGCGCCCTGCAAGCGGTTGTGCGCGAGGTAGAGCATGCCCGAATCGATGCCGAGGCCCGCAAGGCCCAGCACCACGGGCAGCAGCACGGCCATCAGCATGGCCATGGAACCCCGCGTGCCACGCCACAGGCCGCGCACGCGGGCGCGAAAACCGGCAGGCCGGGCCGCGTTACGGCGTGGGCATGCTGGTGCTTGCGGAAAACGTGTAGAGCGCGTCATGGGGGTCTCCGTTGTAGGGATTGCTCGTGAATACCGACTTGTAGGCATACTGCACGGTCACCGTGACCATCTGCTTGCCCGCGTCCTTGACGGCGGTGGCCGTCAGGGCGTTGGGATCCAGCGTGGTGGCCAGCGAGCGGACGAAGGTCTGCACGCCCGCCACGTCGTCGTTCATGACCACGTGGCGCGCGCCCGTGCGGCTGGCTTCGGTCAGGGCGGAGTAGGCGCGGATGGTGTTGCCTCCCTCCACCAGCACGTAGAGCAGCGCGGCGATGACCGGCAGCATCAGGGCCACTTCCAGCGCGGCAAGGCCGCGCTGGGCAAGCGCCCGCGACGGCGGAAGGCGGCGCAGTCCCCTGCGCGTTCCGCCGGGCGGTGCCGGTGGCGAGATGGTGCGTGTTTCGGACATGGTGTTCACTCCTTGATGATGGGCCGCCCCCCGGCGAATTCCATCAGCGGTGCCCCCAACGGACAATGGACGGGCGCGGCGCGTGGCGCGCCCGAAATTTCTCGCGGCGTCTACTTCCCGTCGCGCAGTTCGCCCTCGCGCACGGCGGCCGGGGTGGCGCGGGCCTTCAGCGGCGTGGACGAAGGCGGCAGCGTCACCGGGGTGGCGACTCCGGGCGCGCCCTGCACGGCTCCCGCTCCGGTGGTCCCGGTGGCCCCGCTGAACCCGGTCGTGGGGTCCATTCCGGGACCGGCCATGGGCAGCGGCGCGGCGGTGGCCGAGGCCGGTCCCTGGCCCTGGGCGATGCGCGCGGCCAGGCGCGCGCGCTTCAGGTTTTCGGCGGCGCGGGCGTAGTAGCGCGGCTCCACTTCCAGGGCGCGTTGCAGGTGGTACAGGGCCAGGGCGTGCTCGCCCTGCTGCGAAAGGTACACGCCCAGGTTGTTGTGCGCGGCGGCCTCGCCCCCGGCGTTGCGGAAGGCCTCGAACGCCTCGTCGTAACGGCCCAGGCGGCACAGCGACAGGCCCATGTTGTTCCACACCCGGTTGCCGGGCGCGCCGTAGGTGATGGCCGCGCGGAAATGGTCCACGGCGGCGGCGTCGTTGCCCAGCATGGCCTGCGCGATGCCCGCGTTGTTGTGCAGTTCGCCCGAGCGGGGCAGCTGTTCCAGCGCGCGCAGGTACAGGGCCAGCGCCTTGTCCGGGTGCCCCTGGTAGTTGTGGATGGCCCCCAGGTGGCTGGCCGCGCCCGCAAGGCGCGGCTCCAGCGCCAGCGCCCGCTCGAAGCGGCTTCCGGCCTCGGCGAGGTTGCCCTCGGCAAAGCTGAGCATGCCCGCCGTCTCCCAGGCCCGCGCGTTGTCCGGGGCCAAGGCGAGGGCGGCGTCGATGTCGGGCCGCGCCTCGGCGGCGGCTCCGCGCGCCACCAGCAGCGCGCCGCGCTGGTAGCGGGCCTCGGCCAGCTTGGGATCCAGTTGGCAGGCCCGGCTGAACTGTTCGAAGGCCAGTTCCGGCCGGTTCTGGGCAAGGTAGGCCATGCCGCGTTGCAGGTGTTCCTGGGCGTTCATGGCGTCGCCCTGCGGGGTGGGCTTCTCCCCTTCGCCGTCGTGCAGCAGGTCCTTGCCGCTGTGGTAGCGTTCCATCAGCGAAAGGTTGGAGCCACGGGTGGTCTGCTGCGCGCCGCAGCCGGCAAGCAGCAGGGCGCAGAGCGCCAGCAGGGCGAGGGCGGAACGGGCGGCGGTGCGGGCGGTCATGGCGTTTTCCTTCGGTGTCCGCAGCCGGGCGGCGTCACTGCTTGCCCCGGCTGGGGATTTCGTTCGCTGGCAAGGAGAGCGGGCCAGCCATGAGGGAGCATACTTTTTCGTATTCGACCGATATGGCTGGCGACGCTCGACGCCGCCAGCGGGCGAAAGCCTCGCCGGGGCTACTGGCCCATCTGCTCGAAAACACGCATCAACGTGATAAACGCGGGCCCCATGATGGTCACGAACAGGGCCGGAAGAATGCAGAACACCAGCGGGAACAGCAGCTTCACCGGCATCTTGGCGGCGATTTCCTCGGCCCGCTGGAAGCGCGTGGTGCGCATGGTGTCGGAATAGACGCGCAGCGTGCTGGAAATGCTGGTGCCGAAGGCGTCGGCCTGCACGATGAGCGTGACCAGGCTGTTCATGTCTTCCAGGGCCACGCGCGCGGCCAGGTTCTTCAAGGCCTCGGCGCGCGACTTGCCCGCGCGCAGTTCCAGGATCACCAGGTTCAATTCCTCGGCCAGCACCGGGTTGGTGCCCATCATCTCGCGGGCCACGCGGGCGAAGGCCTGGTCCAGGCCCATGCCCGCCTCCACGCAGACCACCAGCAGGTCCAGCGCGTCGGGCAGCGAGTTGGTGATGTCCAGCCTGCGGGCCTTGATGCGCTGCGAAAGCCACACGTTGGGCGCGTACAGGCCCACCACCGCCGGGCAGATGAACAGCAGCGCCACCATGCCCAGGGGGATGTCGCCGCCCGACAGCAGGCGGATCACCAGCCCCAGCAGCAGGCCGCAGAGGGTCAGCCCGGCCTTGACGCCCCAGAACACCAGCGGCGCGCGGCGATTGCGGTAGCCCGCGCGCACCAGCGCCATGCCCGCCTCGTTCAGTTCGTCGTCGTCGTCCTTGACCACCTTGCGGCCCACCCGCTCGGCCACCGCGTTCAGGGCGCCCTTCAGGGAGGCCAGGGGCGAATCGGGCAGGGCCGGGGCGGCCACGGCGCGCGCGCCAGCCGCATGCCGGGCGAGGCGGCCGTGCATGCGCCGCACCCGCTGGCGGCTGCCGAACACGTCGCGCAGGGCCTGGGCGGCCAGCAGCACCGCGCCGGAGGCCAGCACCGCGGCCAGCAGGGGGAGCATGGTGTCGTCGAACGGCATGGCGTTTCCCGTAGGGGCTGTTTCCAGCTTAGGTTTTTCGTTCGTTGGCAAGGAAAACGAGCTTGCCATGAGGGAGTATACTCTTATCGTATTTGACCGAAATGGCAGGCGAAGTTTGACGCCGCCAACGGGCGAAAGGACAAGTTGGAAACAGCCCCTAGACTCGGATGGTGGTCAGGCGCTTGAGCGCAATGCCGCCGATGGCCATCTGGAACAGCGACGCGGTGAGCAGCATGTTGCCCTCGGGCGTGGCGTACAGCGCGCTCATGAATTCGGGGTTCAGCAGGTTGATGATGAACCCGATGCCGAAGGGCAGCACGAACAGGATCCACGCGGTCAGGCGGCCTTCGGCCGAAAGCACGCGCACCCGGCCCGCCAGCTTGAACCGCTCGCGAATCAGCCGGGCGATGTTGGTGACGATTTCCGCCAGGTTGCCGCCGGTTTCGCGCTGGATGTTCACCGACACCACGAAGAACTTCAGGTCCGGGCAGTCCACGCGGCGGGTCAGGTTGTGCAGGGCCGCGTCCGCCGGGATGCCGAAGTTGATCTCGTCCAGGGTCTTCTGGAATTCCGGGCCGATGGGGTCTTCGAATTCGTCGGCCACCATGCGCATGCCCTGGTTGAAGGCGTGCCCCGCCTTCAGCGCGCGGGCGATGAGGTCCAGCGCGTCGGGCAACTGGCGCTGGAAGCGGCCCATGCGGGCGTTGCGCTTGCGCTGCACCCACAGGAAGGGCGTGTAGCCAAGGGCCAGCGGCGGCGCCACCAGCAGGAACAGGTTGTCCACCAGCAGGTGCATGACTAGGAAGCACGAGGCCGCGCCCAGCACGGAAGCCAGCAGCAGCACGCCCAGGGTGGCCCGCACCTGCGCCTGTTCCAGCGCGAGGTCCATCTTCTTCGTCCACGACTGGGCGGCCAGCGCTCGGTGCAGCCAGTCCACGTCGGACAGGGCGCGGCGGCGTTCCAGGTCCACCCGGTCCTGCTCGTTTTTCGCCCGCAGCAGGTTTTCCATGCGCCGTCCCACGCGCTGCGCCGTGGCGCGGCGGCGGCCGTAGGCCAGGTCCAGCACGCCCATGACGAACACGAACATGGCGATGACCGAGAGTACGGCGATGACGAGCATCATGGCGAAATCCCTTTCCGTTCAGGCTGCCGCGCCTACTGCGACAGGCTGGGGTCGAACAGCGCGCCGCCGAGTTCGATGCCCATGGCGGCCAGGCGCGGGGCGAAGCGCGGCCGGATGCCGCCGGAGCGGAACCGCCCCTGCACCTTGCCGTCCCCGTCCACGCCGGTCTGTTCGAAGGTGAAGATGTCCTGCATGGTGATGGCCTCGCCCTCCATGCCGGTGAGTTCCGAAAGGCTGGTCATCTTGCGCGAGCCGTCGGCCAGGCGCGAGACCTGGATGATCACGTCCACGGCGGACGAGATGTACCGCTTCAGCGACAGGGTGCCGATGTTCAGCCCGGCCATGGCCACCATGGTTTCCAGGCGCATCAGGCAGTCGCGCGGGGAGTTGGCGTGGATGGTGGTCAGCGAGCCGTCGTGGCCGGTGTTCATGGCCTGGAGCATGTCCAGTACTTCGCCGCTGCGCACTTCGCCCACGATGATGCGGTCGGGCCGCATGCGCAGGCAGTTCTTGACCAGGTCGCGCGCGGTGACCTCGCCGTGGCCCTCGATGTTGGCGGGCCGGGTTTCCAGCCGCACCACGTGGTCCTGCTTGAGTTGCAGTTCCGCCGCGTCCTCGATGGTCACGATGCGTTCGTCGTGCGGCACGAAGCGCGACAGGCAGTTGAGCATGGTGGTCTTGCCCGAGCCGGTGCCGCCGGAAACGATGATGTTCAGCCGCGCCTTGACGATGCCGCGCAGCACTTCGCCCATTTCCGGGGTCAGCGCGCCGAAGCGGATCAGGTCTTCCAGTTCCAGCGGGTCCTTGGAAAAGCGGCGGATGGACAGGCTGGGGCCGTCCAGGGCCAGCGGCGGGATGATGGCGTTGACGCGCGAACCGTCGGCCAGGCGGGCGTCCACCATGGGCGAGGCCTCGTCCACGCGGCGGCCGATGCGGGCCACGATGCGGTCGATGATCTTGCGCAGGTGGTCGTCGTCCAGGAAGCGGGTGTTGACCTTCAGCAGCTTGCCGCGCCGCTCCACGTAGACCATGCGGTGGTTGTTGACGAGGATGTCGTTGACCGTGGGGTCGCGCAGCAGGGGTTCCAGCGGGCCGAGGCCCATGACCTCGTCGCGGATGTCCTCGACGATCCGGCGCTGTTCCTGGGCGTTGAGGGGGGCCTGGCGGAACTCCTCGCGCAGCAGCTTTTCCACCAGCCGGGCGATTTCGGCGGCCAGGCGGTCGGGCGGCAGCGATTCGGCGGCGGCCAGGTCCATCATGTCCAGCAGGCGGTCCTGCAACCGGGCGCGGATTTCGTAGTAGTGGTCGCCGTGCAGGGTCAGGGTGGTCACGTCGCAGACCTGCTCGGCGTGGGCGGGCCGGGCGGAGGGCCGGGCCATGGGCCGGGCCTTGCCGGGCTGGGCGGCCTGAACGGACTGGGTTTCGGCCGCCTGCTGGGCGCCCTGTGCTTCGGAGGCGTCGGCGCGGGGTTCCCCCCGGGGCGCGGGGGCCGCTGCGGGTTCGGACACCGGCGCGGCTTCGGGGCGCGGGGCGCGGAACAGGGTGGCGGCGTTGACCGGCACGCGCGGGATGGGAGCCTCGCCGGTTTCGTCCAGCCCGTCTGTCCCGCTCAGGGGGGCGGACAGATCGGACCCTGCGGAACTATCCGTCAGATTTGGCAGGCCGGGCGCGGCAGCGGCCCCGTTGGGGAAAAGATGGCTGCGGGCGTTGAGGCCCGAGGCGCCCAGGCGCGGCGCCTGCGGTTCGCGCGCGGGGGCGGCGTCGCGGTCCAGGCCATCCAGTTCGCGCTGGAGGCGGCCGTAGGCGTCGGCGTCCGCGTGAGTGCCCTCCGCATGGGTGGCGTCCGCATGGGCGGCGGCCGGCGCCACGGGGTCCAGCGTCAGGGCGGGGACGGGGGCGGGCTGCCGCCGCGTGGTGCGCATCAGTCGTTCGGCCAGTCTCATGGCTACCCCCTTGCGCCTTGCAGCAGGGCGCCGTGCGGCAGCAGGCCGTCGCGTTCGCGGCCCGGCTCCCGTCCCGATTCACGCCGATTGGGCTCGTGCGTGTCGTGGCCCTTGCGGTGCAGCAGCCGGGCGAACAGGCCGCCCGCCTTCATGCCGGGGGCGGCGCCGCCATTACCGGAGGCGGGAGCGGCGGGGGCCAGGCGTTCAGCCAGTTTTGCCAGCGAACGGGCCGCCACCGAGCGGGGCGCGGCCTCGCACAGGGGCACGCCCTGGTTGATGGCGGCCACGGCCGCGCCGTAGTCGTCGCCCACGGTGGCGAACACCTTGCGTTCCAGCAGCCGTTCGGCCTCGGTCAGGTCCACCCCGGCCTGGGCCGACATGCGGTTGACCACCAGTTGGATGCGCGCGGCCACGGACGGCGCGACGGCGGCCACGTCGTCCAGCAGGCGGCGGGCGCCCGCCAGGGCGGGCAGGGCCAGGTCGGTGACCAGCAGGATGGTTTCCGCCTCCTGCATGGAGACCAGGGCCAGTTCGTCGGCGTAGGGGCCGCCGTCCACCACGGTGACGGCGTACAGGGCGCGGGCCAGGTCCAGCACGGCCTTCACGGCGCGCGGGCTGATGGCGTCCAGATCGTCGCCCGCGTCGGGCGAGGCGAATACCTCCAAGCCGCTGGCGTGCCGTTCGGCCAGGCTGCGCAGGAAGGTGGCGTCCAGCCTGCCCAGGTTGCGCGCGCCGTCGGCCCAGGTGCGGGAATATTCCATGTCCAGGAACAGGGGCACGTCGCCCTGGGGCAGGCGCATGTCCATGAGCGCCGCCAGCGGCAGCGCGGCGGGCGCGAAGGCTGCCGGGCCGCCGCTGGCCAGGGCCATGCCGCCCATGTCCTGCATGTCGCGCGCGGCGGCGCCGTTGCGTCCGCCCAGTCCGTTCAGTCCGTGAAGTCCCTTGCCGGATTTCGCCGCGTCGTCGCCGGGCATCTTGCCGGACAGGGAACGCGCGGCCAGCACGGCCAGGTTCACGGCCACGGTGGTGGCGCCCACGCCGCCCTTGGCGCCCATGACGTGGATGATCCGGCCACCCGCCGCCGGGGCGGCCGCAGGGCTTGCGGCGCGGGCGGTGCGGCGGCGGCGCGTGTAGCCTTCCAGTGCGGCCAGCACTTCGTCCGAGCGGAACGGCTGGGACAGGAATTCGCTGACCCCGGCGCGCATGGCGCGGATGATCAGGTCGGGATCCTTCTGGCGCGAGGCCACGAACACCTCGCCCACGCGCGGGTCGGACACCAGCGAGGCGATGGATTCGAAATCGTCCTCCATGTCTTCTCCCAGTTCCAGGATGACCAGGCCGAGGTCGTCGGCTTCACCGGGGGAGACAAGGCGGAAACCATCCTGCCGGGCGAGGACGCGGGTGAGTTCCTCGCGCGTGGCGAGGCGCTTGGTGACGAGGCAGACGGGATGGGCGATGTTCATGGCGGCCTCTTGCTACTTGCCGATCTTGAAGCGGACGGTGTTGCTTCCGTCGGCCTTCTTCTCGCCGTCGCGCATATTCTTCATGGCGCGTTCGGTCACGCGGCCGTCCAGGCCGACCACGGGGTCGTCGCCCGCCGGGCCGGGGTTCAGGGTCTGGGCGTCGCGCTGGGCGCGAAAGGCCTCGCCCTGGGTGAAGGTCCATTCGGACATGGGCGATTCCCTGGACGGCCCGGCGCAGCCCGCCAGGGACGTCACGATCGTCAGGGCCAGCAGCGGGGCCAGCAGCGGGGCCAGCGGCATGATCCGGTTGCGGATGATCATTGCCTGCCTCCTTGGGCGTGGCCGGGCAGCACGTGCCCGAATTCGCCCTCCATGCCGGACGGGGCGTTGCCCGAGCCGGTGGCCGGGGCGTAGGCGGCGGGGGCGGTGATGGCCGGGGCCTCGCCCTCCATCTTGCCCTGCAGGAAGAATTCGAATTCCGTGGGCTCGCGGAAGCCGTCGGTGGGCAGCTTGGCCGTGGCGCCGTCCAGCGGCTTGGCCAGGCGCGGGGTGACGATGATGACCAGTTCGGTCTCGCTCTTCTGCCAGTTGCTGGAACGGAACAGGGTTCCCAGAAGAGGCACGTCGCCCAGCACCGGGTATTTCTTGATGTTCTCGCGCACTTCGTCGCGCAACAGGCCCGCCACGGCAAAGCTCTGGCCGTCGGCCAGTTCCACGGTGGTGGCGGCGCGCCGGGTGGAGATGGCCGGAATGGTGAACCCGTTGATTTCGATGACGTTGGAGTAGTCCAGTTCCGACACTTCCGGGTTCACCCGCATGCTGATCAGTTTGTCCGAGACCACCGTGGGGGTGAAGGCCAGGGTCACGCCGTACTTCTTGTACTCGATGGCCACGGTGCCCAGGCCCTGCGGCACGGGGATGGGGATCTCGCCCCCGGCCAGGAAGTCGGCGTTCTCGCCGCTGCGGCAGATCAGCGTGGGTTCGGCCAGCACCTTGACCAGGCCGTTCTGCTTCAGCACGTCCAGGAAGCCCATCAGGTTCACCTGGCCCGAGGTGATGCGGAACATGCCGTTCACGTTGCTGCTGGGCACGGCCGCGCTGGGGCCCACGTCCACCACGCCCTTCTGGTTGTCCAGGGTGAACAACTGGTTGAGCATGGTGAAGGCGAAATCGTTGTTCCAGGCGTAGGTCAGGTCGATGCCCAGGCGTTGCAGCACCGACTTGCGCATCTCGGCCACCTTCACTTCCAGCATCACCTGGTGCACGCCGCCCACCTGCATGAGGTTGGTCACCTTGTCCGGGGCGTACATCTTGGCCATGTCCAGGGCGGTGGCCATGCCCGCGCTGCTGCGCACGGTGCCCGCCAGGGTGATGGACTCGCCCACGGCCATGACCATGATGTCCTTTTCGTCGGGCAGGACGCGGTGCAGCATTTCCTTCAACTGGGCAAGGTCCGGGGTGACCTGGATGTCGTAGACCTGGGTGATGGCCCCGGCCGCGTTCCACAGGGTGAGGGTGGTGCCGCCCGGCTTCTTGCCGGTGACGTAGACCTGCTGGGGCGACAGCACCACCACGCCCGCGATGGCTTCGTCCGCCACGGAAACGCGGGCCGCGGGCTGCGCGGTGCGCACCACCATGGACTTGCCCACGGCCAGCGGCACGGCTTGGGGCGCTGCGTCGGCCAGGGCCTGGGTGGCGGCGGCCAGAACCAGCACGGCGGCCAGCAGGGCGCGGAAGACGAGGGGGCGGCAGGCGGAGGCGGCCGCCGCGCGGGGAAGGGGGGCGGGGCGGCTCATTGCGGGAACCTCAGCGTTGAACGTTCGGTGCCGGAGATCATCTCCACCTTGGTCTCGCGCACCTTGGGAACCGGCTTGCCTTCGGGGGTGCTGGTCAGCAGGGCCAGGGTGCCGGGCACGTCGGTGCCGGGGGTCAGCACCTGGCCGTCGTCGGCGGGGTTGCGCAGGGCGAAGTGCAACTCGCCGCGCGAGGCGGCCAGGGATAGCGGTTCGGCCTGCTGGGGGGAGATTTCCAGGGTGTACACGTCCACCGACGAGGTGGAGGTGTCGTCGCCTTCCTGCTTCAGTTCGGTGCCGGTGGCCAGCACGCGCACGTTTTCCAGCACCAGCTTGGTGCGCGACTTGGCCTTCTCGCGGCTTTCGTCGTCCAGGGTCACCAGCACGTCCACGCGGTTGCCGGGGCGGATGAACCCGGCCAGGCCCAGCACCTTGTTGCCCTTCACGGCCACGGCGCGCATGCCGGGGGCGATCAGCGTGCTGACGCCTCCGTGCGCCTCGCCGTCCTGCACCAGGCGGGCTTCGGTGATGGGTTCACCGGCGGCCACGGCGGCGGAAAGCACCCGGCCCACGGGCATGGCGTCCTTGGAAAAGGCGCCGGAGGGGGCGCTGGACTTCAGGAAGGGGGCCGTCTTGAACTGTTCGGCCTTCAGCTTGGCGCCGCGCGGCACGTCGGCGGCGGCCACCACCAGTTCGACCTGCTCGGGGGTGGCCACCTGGGGGGCGACGGCGCGGTTCACCTGCATGAACCGGAACACCAGCACCCCGGCCACCAGGGCCAGCACCAGCGCGAGGGAAATCTGGATCAGGGAGGAGGCGCGCATGACGGCACCCCCCTACAGAATGGCGGCCCAGGCGGGCAGCAGCGCGGACATGGCCGAAGGAAAGACGGCCTGGCTCATGGCGAGGCCGGTGCCCAGCGCGATGGCCACGCCGTAGCACAACCGGGGCAGGCGGGCGTTGGCGGTGGCGGGCACGTAGTCGAAGCGGCCGGTGACGGCCAGCAATTCCACCGAGACGCGCAGCGAGCGCAGCACCGCGCGCAACTGCGGCAGGTGGAAGGCCAGCACGCCGATGGCGTATATGCCGCCCGCCAGGCTGGTCCAGATGAAAGCCCGGAACACGGTTTCTGCCCCAAGGAATGCCCCGGCGGCGGCCAGCAGCTTCACGTCGCCCGCGCCCATGACCCGCAGCAGGAAGGGGATCAGCATCAGGCCGAGGCCAAGGCCGAAGCCGGACAGGGAGAAGAGCAGGCCGTCCCATGCCCCGGCAAGGCCGCCCGCATGCGCGCCCAGCGCCGCGTTGCACGCGACGCCCGCCAGCATGGCGGGAAAGGTCAGCCAGTTGGGAATGCGCATGGCGCGCAGGTCGGTGACTACGGCCACCAGCAGCACGGCGGCGAGGGGGGCTGCAAGGATGGGGTGCATGGGGCTCTCCTCTGGTGACCGGGTGGGACCGGTGACTGCCGGGGAAACGGGGTGTCGCCGTTTCCGGGCGGACTGCCCTGGCGGGGGGCGTGTCGGTTCGGGTCGATTCTTCGCCGTCAGGCGCGGAACCTTGATGACGAAGGGGCCGGGGATGTTTCCCCGGCCCCTTCGGGTGTGGCGCAGGCGGGAGATCCCTTTCGCCGTTCGTCGCCCTTTACTGGACGTTGGGCATCTTGCCTTCGATGAACGAGAACGTGGAACTGACCTTGGTGCCGAGGGCGGTGACGGCGCCGACGATAACGGCGGCGATGAGGGCGGCGATGAGGCCGTATTCGAGAGCGGTGGCGCCTTCTTCGTCGCGTATCAGGGTGGCGATGGTCTTGAACATGATTGATCTCCTTGGGTGTGAAGAAAATGTTTGGAGGCCGGGGGGCCGTTGTTGACTCCCATTCAGCAACCCGCGTGCCAAGCAGCGTCATGCAGAACGTAATACGGCACAACATTCTGAAACAATGCGAAATTTTTTTTCACACGGCTCGAAACGGACTGTTAGAACGGGTGATACCGGGGCGGAGCGGGCGGGATATGGGGGCGGGATGGTGGAGAGGAATCCACGAATCGTAGAGTGGGAATGGCGGAAGGGTGCGCGCGGCGGTGGCGGGCGCGGGGACCGGGAGGAGAAACCCGGTGGCCCAAGCGGGTTGCACGCCAATCTAGGATTCTTGGAGTGAACCGGCGCAGGCCGCAAGGGCGTGGAGGTGGCCCGCGCAAGTGCGGACATGGGGCGACGGGGGCGCGGGGGGGCGACGGGGGGAAGCCGCGAAACGTGGCGGGGGATGGAATGTGCAGGGGGCCGCGCGGATGCGGGGCGCGGCGGAGGAAAATCTAGGATTCCTGGATCAGGGGCAATCCGTTGCGCGGCTTGATGCCGTACTTTTGCAGCTTGGCCCACAGGTTCTTGGGGGTCAGGCCCAGCAGCACGGCGGCCTCGGTCTGGCGGCCTTCGGAGCGGCGCAGGGCGTCCAGCAGCAGGTTGCGTTCGACCATGCGCATGGTTTCGCGCAGGTCGATGGGGCCGGTGAGGGCCGCGCCCGCAAAGGCGTGGGGGGCGGATGCCCCGGCGGGCGGCACGGCTGGCGAGTCGCAGGCGTTCTCCCCGACATGGGGCGCGGCATCGGCCGGGTCCATGTCACCCGATGCGGGGACGGAGCAGCACGCGGTCCCGTCGGCGTGGTCGCCCGGCGCGCGGCCCAGGGCGCGGTCCACGTCGGGGGCGTCGATGGGACCTTCGGCGGCGATGGCCGCGCGTTCGATGACGTTGGCCAGTTGGCGCACGTTGCCCGGCCAGTCGTAGTCGCACAGGGCGGCCACGGCCGCCGGGGTCAGCCCGTGCACGGGCAGGCCCAGGGTGCCCTGCAGCCGCCGCACCACGTGCTGGGCCAGCAGGGGGATATCCTCCCTGCGGCTGCGCAGCGGGGGCAGGTGCACCACGGCCACGCCCAGGCGGTAGTACAGGTCTTCGCGGAAGGCCCTTTCGCGCACCCGGTCGGCCAGGTTCTGGTTGGTGGCGGCGATGAGCCGCACGTCCAGCGAGACGGGCCTGCGCCCGCCCAGGCGTTCCACCTGCTTCTGCTCCACCACCCGCAGCAGCTTGGGCTGGATGGCCAGGGGCATGTCGCCGATTTCGTCCAGCAGCAGGGTGCCGCCCTGGGCCAGTTCGAACTTGCCGGGCTGGGACGTTGCCGCGCCGGTGAACGCGCCCTTCTCGTGGCCGAAGAGTTCGTTCTCGAAAAGATGCTCGGGGATGGCCGCGCAGTTCACCTTCACGAAGGGGGCGGCCGCGCGGGGCGACAGCGCCCGGATGGTGTCCGAGGCCAGTTCCTTGCCGGTGCCCGATTCGCCCATGATCAGCACGGTGGTGTCCAGCGGGGCCACCTTTTCGATGAGCGCCTTGACCTCCATGATGGCCCGGCTTTCCCCGATGATGCGGCTGGCCGGGCCGTCGCGGCGCAGCGAGTCGCGCAGGGCGGCGATTTCCGCCTGCAACCTGCGCTTTTCCATGGCCCGGCGGATGACGATGTCCATTTCCTTCAGGCTGAAGGGCTTGGAGAACACGTCGTAGGCGCCCAGCTTCACCGCCTCCAGCGCCAGTTCGCGCGTGGAGTAGGCGGTCATGACGATGATGTCGGTGCCCGGCGCGGCTGAGAGCAGGTGGGGGATGGCCTCCACCCCGGACATGCCGGGCAGCATCACGTCGGACAGCACAAGATCGAAGCCGCCGCCGCGCAGCAGGGCGATGCCGTCCTCGGCGCGCCCGGCCACGGTGACGCGGTGGCCGCGTTCTTCCAGCGCCTCGCGCAGCATGGACTGGAAGGCGGTGTCGTCTTCGATCAGCAGGATGTGGCCGCTCATGCGTTGCCGCCCGTCCGGATGCCGGTGGATGGGCCGGACGGACGCCATGGCGCGATGCCACGGCGCGATGTCCGGGGGTATGTCGTCGGGTTTGTGCTGTCCGGGGGCGCGGTGGCGAGGCCGCATGCCGCGCGGACCGCGCAAGGGTACAACGGTCCGCCGGGGAGGGCAAATGCTTAGATTTGCACGTCTGTCCGTCCATCCTGACTTCGGTGCGGGGATATGTCCTTGTGCGTGCGGGTGTTGTGCGCGCCGTGGGCGCGCGGCGCGGACGGGGCGGCCGTCCGGGCACAGTCCGGATATCGCCTTGGGGAAGGGGATGGCGGCGGTGTGCCGGGCCGCCCGGCGCTGTCCCCCGGCTAGCTTCCGGCCTGCTTCACGCGCGGGGGCAGGGGCGACTTCACCAGCCGCTGGTTGAGCGCCTTGCGCTGGTCGGGCGAAAGCTGGCGCAGCAGGGGCGGCAGGTCCTTCATGGCGCGCGGTTCGCCCAGCACGTCGGCGCAGGTCAGCCAGTAGGCGGCCTGGGGCCAGTCCTTGCGGGTGCCCCGGCCTTCGCGCAGCATCAGGCCAAGGTTGTAGGCGGCGAGGGCGTTGCCCTTTTCGGCGGCCTTGCGGAACAGGCGCGCCGCCTCGCCGAGGTCGGCGGTGCCTGCCCGGCCGCTGTCGATGAGCACGGCCAACTGGTTCATGGCGTCGGGGTGCCCCTTGGAGACGGCCTGCCGGTACAGGGTTTCGGCGCGGCGCAGGTCCTTCGGCACGCCGCGTCCTTCCTCGTGCAGCAGGCCCAGTTGCAGTTGGGCGCGCGGGTCGCCCGATTCCGCCTGGGCGGTGAGCCTTGCCAGCTGTTCGCCAGCCGGGGAAAGCGAAGGGGCGGCCTGGCCCGCCCCGGCGGACGGCATTGCGTTTTCCTGGTTGGCCGTGGTCGCGGCCATGCAGGAGAAGGCGGGCGGAATCAGCGGCAGGGCAGCCGCGAGCACGACGGCCGACAGGGCGCGGCGGAACGGAGAAGAGAGGACAGACCGGCGGAGCGCGGCGAGCGGGCGGGGAGCGTGCATGAGGGCCTCCGGAGTAATTTCACGGGACATGGCATATCGGGCCGCCGCGGCGCAAGGGGTTGCCGCATCTCGGGACGGTGGGGTAGGTGTGTGTCCGGTCCGTCCTGCCGCGTGCCGGCCGGAGCGGTCGTCCGTTCTTGCCCGGCCCCGTCCGGCTCCGTCGGGCCTTCATCCGGTTCCGCGTGTCCGCCCGGTGCGCGGCAGCGGCGTAACCGCTTTCCACAGGAGTTTCGCATGCAGCTTGGCCGCATGGCGCGCAGCGCCCTTCGCCCCATGATCGTCGGCGCCGACATCGAGGCCTTTCGCCGACACTGCGGCGGCAGCCTTGGCGGGCTGTTCCACTGCATGCGCTATCTGGGGCCGCGCCTGCTGTGGGACGGCGGCACGCGGGAATTCGTGGACGAGGCGGGCGCGGTCGTGGAGGGTCTGGACGCCCTGGCCGGGGAACTGGCCGTGCTGCGCGATGCCGTGGACGCCGCGCTGGCGGGGGGCGCATCCGCCGCCGTTCCCGTCTCCATGGACGGCACCCTGCTGCGGGGGCAGGACGGTGCCGCCCATTATCGCATTTACGACCTGATCCATCCCGATCTACCTGTGTGGCGGCAGGTGAACCTGCTGGCCGACCTGTTCTGCCGACTGGAACACCGGGTGCCCCACGTGCGCCCGGTGCCCCACGAGCATACCCCGGCCATGAAGACGGACACCCGCGTGGCCCGCTGGCTGGCCACCTGGAAGCGCCCCGGCTGCGGCGGCGTGCTGCTGAAGCGCCCCGAACTGGTCTACGCCCCCGGCCGGGAGACGCCAGACGCCTGCTGCGTCGTCATGCGTTGATCGCCTGCTGTGCCGTCATGAGGTGATCGCGTGTAGCGGTCTCATCCGGTATCGCCTGCGGCGTTATGGGGCAGGAATTGGCATGACGCACAGTTATCGTGTCAGAGGGATTGCTTTTCTTCGGCTTTTTCCGCAAAATGTCGTTAGCGGCCCGCATCAGACGCGGCCTGCCCATTCGTGTTGACAATAACGTTGACAATAATGTCCATCCACCGGGACGGTACCACGGCGGGCCTGCCGCCCGTCGTGTCGCACCATGCGAAGAGGCGAGGAAAAGGTATCGGGGAAACAGTCTAGCGAGGGATCCGCGGGTTCCCGGGAGGTTTCGACATGAAACACGTTGTAAAGGCGCTGACGCTCGCACTTGCCGCTTCGCTGCTCATGGCCGCCACGGCCTTTGCGGCGCCGGTGAAGATCGGCCTGATGTGCCCCCTGACCGGCAAGTGGGCCAGCGAAGGGCAGGACATGCGCAACATCGTCACCCTGCTCGCCGATGAACTGAACAAGGCTGGCGGCGTCAACGGCAACAAGGTCGAACTGATCGTCGAAGACGACGGCGGCGACCCGCGCACCGCGGCCCTGGCCGCCCAGAAGCTGACCACCTCGGGCGTCGTCGCCGCCATCGGCACCTACGGCTCGGCGGTCACCGAAGCCTCCCAGAGCATCTACGACGAAGCGGGCGTGGTGCAGATCGCCACCGGCTCCACCGCCGTGCGCCTGACCGAAAAGGGCCTGAAGCGCTTCCTGCGCACCGCCCCGCGCGACGACGAGCAGGGCATGGTGGCCGCCAAGGTCATCAAGGCCAAGGGCTACAAGGCCGTGGCGCTGCTGCACGACAACTCGTCCTACGCCAAGGGCCTGGCCGACGAGACCAAGGCGCTGCTGGACAAGGAAGGCACCAAGATCGTGTTCTACGACGCCCTCACCCCCGGCGAGCGCGACTACACCACCATCCTCACCAAGCTGAAGGCCGCGGGCCCCGACATCATCTTCTGCACCGGCTACTACCCCGAAGTGGGCATGCTGCTGCGCCAGAAGATGGAAATGAAGTGGAACGTGCCCATGATGGGCGGCGACGCCGCCAACCACGCCGACCTGGTGAAGATCTCCGGCAAGGAAGCGGCCAAGGGCTACTTCTTCCTCAGCCCTCCCGGCCCGCAGGACCTGGACGCCCCGGCCGCCAAGGCCATGCTGGCCGCCTACAAGGCCAAGTACAACGGCGTGCCCGGCTCCGTGTGGTCCGTGCTGGCCGGTGACGCGTTCAACGTCATCGTCGAGGCCGTGAAGTCCACCGGCAAGGCCGATTCGGCCGCCATCGCCGACTACCTGAAGACCAAGCTGAAGAACTACCCCGGCTTCACCGGCCAGATCTCGTTCAACGAGAAGGGCGACCGCGTGGGCGACCTGTACCGGGTGTACGAAGTGAACGCCAACGGCGAATTCATCTTGCAGCCCTAGCAGCCGCACGCAGCCGACATGGCATGCACGACGGGGCGGGCGCTGCCGCCCGCCCCGTTTCACCGCCGCCCCATTGCCCCGCGCAGGGGCGGGCACGGGCGGCGGGACGACGAAATCGCCGGTCGCAAGGCCGTACCGGGGCGCACGCCGCCCCATCCGCAGGCGGACCCTTACCGGGGTCCGCGTTTCGCGCCGCACCGCCCGTATCATCCGCCCTATCATTCGCCGTATCAGGCGGCAGGGCAGGCGGCGCGGGGAGAAGAAGCACAGGAACGCGTATGGAAGAATTCTTTCAGCAGTTGACCAACGGCCTTGCGGTGGGGGGCATCTACGCGCTCATCGCGCTGGGCTACACCATGGTCTATGGTGTGCTCAAACTCATAAATTTCGCGCATGGCGACCTGTTCACCATCGGGGCCTATTTCGGCTTCACGCTGTTCACCGCCTTCGGCCTGTCGGGCGCGGTGTCCGGGCCCGGGGCGGTGCTGCTGGTGCTGGTCATGGTCATGGGGTTCGTGGCGCTGATCGGCTACCTGCTCGAACGGGTGGCCTACCGCCCCCTGCGCGGCTCCAGCCGCCTGTCCGCCGTGGTCTCGGCGCTGGGCTCCTCCATCTTCTTCCAGAACGCGGTCATGCTCATCTACGGGGCCAAGATCCAGGTCTACCCCGGCGGCATCCGGCCCAGCTACGTGCTGTCCATCATGGGCATCGACGTGCCGCTGGTGCGCATCATGATGATCGCCGCCTCGGTGGGGCTGATGCTGGCCTTGTACTGGTTCACCCAGCGCACCCGCATCGGCACGGCCATCCGGGCCACGGCCATCGACCAGGGCGCGGCCAAGCTCATGGGCATCGACGTGAACCGGGTCATCTCGCTGGTGTTCATGATCGGCCCGGCGCTGGGCGGCGTGGCCGGGGTGATGGTGGGCCTGTACTACGGCCAGGTGGACTTCACCATGGGCTGGGTCTACGGCCTCAAAGCCTTCACCGCCGCCATCCTGGGCGGCATCGGCAACATACCCGGCGCCATGGTGGGCGGCCTTCTGCTGGGCGTCATCGAGGCCCTGGGCTCGGCTTACATCTCCATCGCATGGAAGGACGCCATCGCCTTCCTGGTGCTCATTCTCATCCTGATCATCCGGCCCACGGGCCTGCTCGGCGAAAGGGTGGCCGACAAGATATGACGGTGTCGCGCACCACGAGCTACGCGGGCATCGCGGTGGTGGTGGCGGTGCTGCCCCTGCTGCTGAACCCCTACTGGACCGACGTGTTCGTCAGCATCGGCCTGTATTCCGTGCTGGCCCTTTCGCTGAACATCATCCTGGGCCAGGCCGGGCTGTTCCACATGGGCCACGCGGCGTTCTACGCCGTGGGCGCCTACGTGACGGCCATCGCCAACACCATGTGGGGCGTGCCGGTGCTGTGGGCCATGCCCTTCGCCGGGCTGGCCGCCGCGCTGTTCGCCATGCTGGTGGCGCGGCCCATCATCCACCTGCGCGGCGACTACCTGCTCATCGTGACCATCGGCATCGTCGAGATCGTGCGCATCGCGCTGATCAACAACGTGTTCGGGCTCACCGGCGGGGCCAACGGCATCTTCGGCATCTCGCGGCCGACGGTGTTCGGGTTCAGGATCGCCAAGCCCATCCACTTCTACTACCTGGTCTGGGCGTACGTGGCGTGTTCCATCCTGCTGTTCCGCAGGCTGGAGAATTCGCGCTTCGGCCGCGCCCTCAACTATATCAAGGAAGACGACACCGCCGCCGAGGGCAGCGGGGTGAACACCGCCTCGTACAAGCTGTGGGCCTTCGTGCTGGGCGCCTTCTGGGCGGGCATGACCGGCACCATCTACGCGGCCAAGATGACCATCATCTCTCCGGAATCGTTCTCGTTCTGGGAATCGGTGGTGCTTTTCGCCATCGTCATCCTGGGCGGCGGCTCCAACCGGGGCGTGCTGCTGGGGGCGTTCCTGCTCATCGGGCTGCCGGAATTCTTCCGCGAATTCGCCAGCGCCCGCATGCTGGCCTTCGGCCTGGCCATGGTGGTGATGATGATCTTCCGGCCGCAGGGCATGCTGCCGCCCCTGCCGCGTTTCTACAAACTGCCCGAACGCATCCGCTGCATCACCGGCAAGGGCGGCGACGCGGCCGCCGCACAGGCGGGGGGTGGGGCATGAGCCTGCTCGCGCTGCGCAACCTGACCAAGACCTTCGGCGGGCTGGTAGCCGTGAACAACGTGACGTTCGACGTGGCCGAAGGGTCCATCGTCGGGCTCATCGGCCCCAACGGGGCGGGCAAGACCACGGTGTTCAACCTGATCACCGGCAACTACAAGCCCGATTCCGGCGACATCTTCTTCGACGGCCGCACCATCAAGGGGCTGCCCACCCACCGCATCGTGCAGCAGGGCATCGCGCGCACGTTCCAGACCATCCGGCTGTTCCAGAACATGTCGGTCATCGAGAACGCGCTGGCGGGCTGCCACTGTCGCATGCAGTCGGGGATGCTGGCGGCCATGCTGCGCACCCCGGCCCAGCGCGCCGAGGAAAGCCGCGCCCTGCTGCGCGCCACGCGCGAACTGGAATTCGTGGGGCTGGCCGACGAGCACGCCAACCTGGCCAAGAACCTGTCCTACGGCAACCAGCGGCTGCTGGAGATCGCCCGCGCCCTGGCCACCGACCCGCGCTTCATCATTCTGGACGAGCCCGCCGGGGGCATGAACGACCAGGAGACGGCGGCGCTCATCGACACCATCCGCGCCATCCGCGACCGGGGCATCACCGTGTTGCTCATCGAGCACGACATGAGCCTGGTCATGAAGGTGTGCGAAAAACTGGTGGTGCTGGAATACGGGGCGCTGCTGGCCGAGGGGGTGCCCGCGGCCATCAAGGACGATCCGCGCGTGATCGAGGCGTATCTTGGCGCGGATACGGACGATTAGAATCGGCCCCCGAAAGGTCCTTTTGCCCTCTGGCTGCGTCAGGCTCGTCCCGTGCGAAGGTCGAATATGAAAGAATATGCTCCCTCCGCCCGGGACTCGCCTTCCTTGCCAGAGAACAAAAATCCTCTTTCGGGAGCCGATTCCATGTCGCGCAAGCGACACGGTCACCAGCCCGGAAATGGCGGTTGCAGCCACCCGGACAGATGAACGACAACTGAATTGCCGGAACATGCCACCCCTGCGAGCCTCGGCTTTAACGGGTACCGGGAGAGACGATGTTTCTGGAATTGCGCGACCTGCATGTGAAATACGGCAACGTCGAAGCCCTGCACGGCATCAACGTGCACGTGGACGAAGGCGAGATCGTGACCATCCTTGGCGCCAACGGCGCGGGCAAGACCACCACGCTGATGTCCATCAGCGGGCTGGTGCGGCCCAGCCAGGGCGGCGTCTACTTCAAGGGCAAGGCCCTGCACGAGATGCCCAGCCACGCCGTGGTGCGCGAGGGCATCACCCAGTCGCCCGAGGGGCGGCGGGTGTTCGGCACCCTGACCGTGCTCGAAAACCTGAACCTGGGCGCCTTCACCAGCAACGACAAGGCCCGCATCCGCAAGACGCGGGACTGGATCTTCGAGCTGTTCCCCCGCCTGCTGGAACGCAAGGACCAGCTTGCGGGCACCCTGTCCGGCGGCGAGCAGCAGATGCTGGCCATCGGCCGCGCGCTCATGGGCGACCCCAAGGTGCTGCTGCTGGACGAGCCCTCACTGGGGCTGGCCCCCATCTTGGTCAAGTCCATCTTCGAGACCGTGCGCGCCATCAACAAGACCGGCATGACCGTGGTGCTGGTGGAGCAGAACGCCCGCGCCGCGCTGAAACTGGCCACGCGCGGCTACGTGCTGGAGGTGGGCCGGGTGGTCATGGAGGATGCGGCGGCGAGCCTGCTGGCCAATACGGATGTGCAGGATGCCTACCTTGGCGGCTCCGGCCATTAGGTGATGCCGCCACAAGGGTCTTTTTGTCCTCTGCCTTCGTCAGAACGCCTTTTCGTTCCGGTCGAGTACGATAAGAGTACACTCCCTCCACGAAAAGGCGTTCTTCCTCGGCAGAGAACAAAAATTCTCCTTGTGCCGACATCACCTCTAGGGTGCCGCAGCGTGCCGCCTGGAACCGCGTGGCGATGAAGCGAACAAAAAGGCACACCGGAGTCGGTGTGCCTTTTTGTTCGCTTGAAGGATTCGCGCTCTCACCCCGCCAGATGGGCGGCGATGGTGGCCATGAGGTCCTGGCGGGTGATGGGTTTGGTGAGCAGGCCGTTGCAGCCCGCGTCGGCGCAGCGGCGCATGTCCTCGTGGCCGTCGTGGGCGGTCAGGGCCACGATGGGCACCGGGCGGCGGCCCAGCAGGCGTTCTTCCTCGCGCATGGCGCGCACGGTGTCCGTGCCGTCCATGTCGGGCATCACCACGTCCATCAGCACCAGGTCCACGGGGTGTTCGCGAAAGATGCGCAGCGCCGCGCTGCCGGAATCGGCCTCCATGCAGCGCAACGGCGTGTCGCGCAGCAGAAGCAGCAGCAGGGCGCGGTTGGGGGCGGCGTCATCGACGATGAGCACCGTGGCGGGCGGCAGCGGGCGGTCGGGGGCGGTGGTCATCCAGAACTCCGGGAAGCGGGCCGGTTCCCGGCGCGCCGAATAGGGGTGCCGGACGCATGCGGCGGTCTGGTGTTGCAGTGGCGGCGGTTCACCCACCACGTTTCATGCATAGCGCAAGGATGCCCGTAGCCGCAAGGTGGGGTGAAGTGGCGCCGCATGTACCGGCAGGAGTGGGTGCATCATTCCGGTGGCGGCGCGGCGCATCGCGGTGCGTGCGGATGGAGCCCGGAGCGGTAGTGACTGTACCCTTCGCTCCCTTGCGCTGGAATTGCGGGCATGGCACATCCGTGCGGTCGGCACGGCCTTCCCCCTCATCATCAGCATGCCCACGCGGCGCAGGAGCAGCACATGGTCACCATCGGCACCCCCAACACCCCCTCCGCAACCCGCATCCTGCTGCTCGGCTCCGGCGAACTGGGCCGCGAAGTGGCCATCGAGGCCATGCGCCTCGGCGTGGAGGTGGTGGCCGTGGACCGCTATCCCGATGCGCCCGCCATGCAGGTGGCCCACCGCAGCCACGTGGTGTCCATGCTGGACGGCGCGGCCCTGCGCCGGATCATCGAGGCGGAACGCCCCCACTGCATCGTGCCCGAGATCGAGGCCATCGCCACCGAAACCCTGCTGGAACTGGAAAAGGAAGGCTTTCGCGTGGTGCCCACGGCCCGCGCCGCCCGCCTGACCATGGACCGCGAGGGCATCCGCCGTCTGGCGGCGGAAGAACTGGGCCTGCCCACCTCGCCCTACCGCTTTGCCGCCACCGAGGCGGAATACCGCGAGGCCGTGGCCGCCGTGGGCCTGCCCTGCGTGGTCAAGCCGGTGATGAGTTCGTCCGGCAAGGGGCAGAGCACCGTGCGCGCCGAGGCCGAGGTCATGAAGGCCTGGGAGTATGCCCAGACCGGCGGCCGCGCGGGCGGCGGCAAGGTCATCGTGGAAGGCTTCGTGGACTTCGACTACGAGATCACCCAGCTTACCGTGCGCCACGCGGGCGGCACCACCTTCTGCGACCCCATCGGGCATTTGCAGAAGGAAGGCGACTACCGCGAATCGTGGCAGCCCCAGCCCATGAGCCAGGCCGCCCTGGCCGAGGCCCGGCGCATGGCCGAGGCCGTCACCGGCGCCCTTGGCGGGTGGGGCATCTTCGGGGTGGAACTGTTCATCAAGGGCGACATGGTCTGCTTCAGCGAGGTTTCGCCCCGCCCCCACGACACCGGGCTGGTGACGCTGATTTCGCAGAACCTCAGCGAATTCGCCCTGCATGCCCGCGCCATTCTGGGGCTGCCCGTGCCCGCTCTGCGCCAGAACGGACCGGCCGCCTCGTGCGTGGTGCTGGCCGAGGGCGACAGCACGTCGCCCAGCTATCATGGCATCGAGGCCGCCCTGGCCGAGCCGGACACCGGGCTGTGCCTGTTCGGCAAACCCGAGGTGCACGGCAAGCGCCGCATGGGCGTGGCCCTGGCCCTTGGCGGAACCATCGAGGAAGCCCGTGACAAGGCCCGCCGCGCTGCCGCCGCCGTGCGGGTGGAACTGTAGCCGCATTCCCGACGCGCCCAGCGCCCGCTCCGGAATGCCGGGGCGGGCGTTTTGCGTGGCGGGCGGGAGCGCAGGCCGTGCGTTCCCCCCCTTTTCAAACGCGCATCCCGCCGCTATGGTGCGCGCCATGCCGAACCAGACCGAAATTTCCACCGCCATGGCCCCTGCCGAAACCCCCGGCGCCTTCCGCATCCACGCCACCGACGGCGCGGCCCGCACCGGCGTGCTGCACACCGCCCACGGCCCGGTGCGCACGCCCATCTTCATGCCCGTGGGCACCGTGGGCAGCGTGAAGGCCGTGGCCCCCGACGACCTGGACGCCATCGGGGCCGAGATCATCCTCGGCAACACCTACCACCTGTACCTGCGCCCCGGCGACGAACTGGTGGCCCGGCGCGGCGGCCTGCACGGCTTCAATGCCTGGAAGAAGCCCATCCTGACGGACAGCGGCGGCTTTCAGGTGTTCAGCCTGTCGGCCCTGCGCAAGATCACCGAGGAGGGGGTGGAGTTCCGCTCGCACCTCGACGGGTCGAAGCACCTGTTCACCCCCGAGAAGGTAGTGTCCATCCAGCGCAACCTGAATTCCGACATCATGATGGTGCTGGACGAGTGCGTGCCCTACGGCGCGGACAGGCCGTACACCGAGAAGTCGCTGGCCCTCACCACCCGCTGGGCGCAACGCTGCCGCGACGCCTACCCCAAGGGCGCGGCGGGCAACCTGCTGTTCGGCATCACCCAGGGCGGGTTCTTCAAGGACCTGCGCGAGCGCTCCATCGGCGAACTGACCGGAATCGACTTCGACGGCTTCGCGCTGGGCGGGCTTTCGGTGGGCGAATCCAAGCCGGAGATGATGGACATTCTCTACCATTGCGCGCCCATGCTGCCCGCGGACAAGCCGCGCTACCTGATGGGCGTGGGCACACCGCTGGACATCGTCAACGGCATTGCCGCCGGGGTGGACATGTTCGACTGCGTGCTGCCCACCCGCAACGCGCGCAACGGCACGCTGTACACCTCGCTGGGCAAGATCAACATCAAGCGCAGGGAATTCGCGGAGGACGACGGCCCGCTGGACCCGGCGTGCAACTGCTACGCCTGCCGCACCTTCTCGCGCGCCTACCTGCGCCACCTGTACGTGGCCAAGGAACTGCTGGCCTTCCGCCTGAACTCGGTGCACAACCTGACCTATTTCCTGGACGTGGTGCGCGGCGCGCGCGCGGCCATCGCCGAGGGGCGCTTTGCCGCGTACAAGGCGGGATTCGAGGCGATCTACCCCGAGGAAGTGGTGGCGTAACTTCCGGCAGGAAGACGTGGCGGCATCGCCGCCGCGCAGGCCCACCCGCATCCCGGAACGACATCCCGGAACCATACGGGGCCGTCACGACATGGTGGCGGCCCCTTTCTGTTGGTACATGCGGCTGGCGGTTTCGCGCGGCTAGGCAGTTCCCGTCCCGTCCCCGGACGCGCCGTCCCTGCCCGTCCCATCCCTGTCAGTACCGTCCGGGCAGGTGGGCGTGGCCTGCGGGGCGCACACCCGGTTGCGGCCGCCCTCCTTGGCGCGCATCAGCATCTGGTCGGCGCGGCGAATCAGGTCGTCCAGCGTATCGTTGGCGCCCCGGTATTCCGCCGCGCCCACGCTGACGGTGCAGCCCACCCAGGCATCGCGCACGGCCACCGGGGCGTCCTCCACGGCGGCGCGGATGCGTTCCGCCGTGCGCAGGGCGCGGTCCAGCGCCGTTTCCGGCAGCAGCACGCCGAATTCCTCGCCTCCCAGGCGGCCGATAAGGTCGTTCTCGCGCAGGGACAGCCCCATCACGTCGGTGATGTGGCGCAGCACCATGTCGCCCGCCTCGTGCCCCCAGGTGTCGTTGACGGCCTTGAAGTGGTCGGCGTCCAGCAGCAGCACCGAGAGCGGGCGGCCGTAGCGCTGCGAGCGCGTGGCCTCGTCCTCCAGCCGGGCCATGAAGTGGCGGCGGTTGGACACGCCGGTCAGTTCGTCGGTGGTGGCCAGCTGTTCCAGGCGCATGGTGTCTTCCACCTGGCCGGTCACGTCCAGGAAGAAGCCTTCCACCTCGGGAGTCCCGGTCGTGCCGGTGCGCCGGGCGTACAGCGATATCCAGATGGCCTCGCCCCCCCGCCGGTACCAGCGCAACCGCTGGCCGGTCACCACCTCTCCGGCGGCCAGGTCGTCCAGCATGGCCTGGCGGTCCATGGGCTCGACGTGCAGGGGGATGACGGAATCGTCCAGCAGGGCGCGGGCGTGGGCCACGTCGCGGAAGCCCAGCAGCGCGGCCCCGTGCTGGTTCAGCACCAGGATGGCGCCGTCCCAGGTGGTGCGGAAGATGCCGATGGGCGCGTTTTCCACCAGTTCGCGGTGCTGGCGCTCCGCGTCGCGCAGGGCGGCCTCCGCGTCGCGGCGGGCCATGACCAGTTCGTTCAGGTGGCGGTTCAGCGCGCCGAATTCATCGCGGCCGGAAAACAGGTTGCGCACGGTGAAGTCGCCGTGCGCCACGCTGCGCATGTACTCGGCAAGCTGGCCCACCCGGCCGGACGCCCCCACGGTGGCCGTGGCGAACAGCACGGCGAACAGGGTGAGCATGCCGCCGATGGCGAGGACGGTGCCGTGGCGGATGGGGTCCACGGCGCGCAGCAGTTCCTCCTGCGGCACCAGCAGCACCAGCCGCCAGCCGGGGCCGGGCACGGCGCGCACGGCGGCCAGCACCCGCTCGCCGTCCACGTCCAGGTAGGTGGCGCCGTTGCCCGCGTTGTCGCCGATGGTGCCGCCCATGGCGTGACCGTTTCCGGGGGGCGCGTGGGCGGTGTAGGTGCCGCGCGCCAGGTTGCGCAGGGGGGTGGCGTCCACTCGGTCGGCCAGCGCGGCCCCCAGCCCGGTGGCGGTGACCGGTTGGCCGTCGGCGGTGAGCACCAGCAGGCCGCTGCCCGAGGGCAGGGCCACGCCGGAAAGGATGTTCCGCAGCCCGTCGGCGGTAATGTCCAGGCCAAGCACGCCCAGGGGCTTGCCGCCTACCGGGGCGTCCACGGTGGCCACGGTGCTGACCACGGTCTTGCCGGTGATGAATTCGGTGTACGGGGCGGACCAGCCCACCACGCCGGGGTGTTCCATGGCCCTGCGGAACCATGGGCGCGTGCGTGCGTCGAAGTCGGGCGGCAGTTCGCGCAGGGGCTGGATGGCATGGACGCGTCCCGACAGGTCCGCGAAATAGACGAAGAACGCCTCGGATCGCAGCCGCAGGAAGCTGGACCAGCTGGCCAGCAGCCCTTCCCGGTCGTAGGGGCGCCCGGCAAGGCAGGCCACCACGCGCGGGTCCTGGCGCAAGCCGGCCACGGCGCGGGCGTATTCCCCGGCGTACTGGCTGACGATGACGTTGGCCAGGGTGTCGGCCTGGAGGGCCATGGCCGATTCGGCCCCGTGCAGCATGATGTTCTTGGCGCGCACGTAGGCGAACGTCCCCAGCGCGACCAGCGTCAGGGACGAGAGGATGGCGAGGAGGAGCAACAGGCGTTGCCGCAGGGGGAAGACCCGCATGGCGGTCCTCGCGCCCGGAGGGAGGGCGGGCGCACGGTCAGAGCATGGCCGAAGGTTGCGGAAACTTACAGGATGGAGCGCCGTGCCGCAAGCGCCGCACGAACGGCGGCGGACAAGGGTATCCGGGGGGCATCCGGGGATATCCGGGGGCATCCGGGGATATCCGGGGGCATCGGGGGCGTCCGGGGCATCGGGGGCATCGGAGGCACACGTGGCCGGGGGCGGAAAGTGGCGGACACCGGATGCCCGGCCCGGCGGTGGCGCCGTTCCGGCCGCCCCTGTCTCCACGATTCCGCCTTGCCCCCTTGACGAGGCCCGTCGCGGGCCTTTTCTTTTTGTACAGCCACGTTGCCCGCATGGCGCGAGTCTGATAGGGCATGCATAAGGTCGGGTACATGCAGTGGCCTGCTGCCGCGGGCCATGGAAAACCCGGCCGGTGTGCGCCTTCGGGAGGGGAGCGGGGCGCCCGCGCGGCGGGCGGCCCGGTGCCGGGGCCGTGCACCGTCACGGCCGTTCACCGCCCGCGACACCCCAATGGGGCAAGGGGTATGCCATGTCCGACCTCTCCGGAAAGTCCGACACGCCCGGCGTCTCCGCCCGTTCGGCCGCCTCCGGTCCCGGAACCGACGCCGGTTCCGGTCAGTTCCGGGCCAACCGCCTGTCCGAATCCAAGAGCCCGTACCTGCTCCAGCACGCGGACAACCCCGTGCACTGGCACCCGTGGGGCGACGAGGCCCTGCAACGCGCCCGCGCCGAGGACCGGCCGCTGTTCGTCAGCATCGGGTACTCCACCTGCCACTGGTGTCACGTCATGGCGCACGAGTCGTTCGAGGACGACGAGGTGGCCCGCCTGCTCAACGACGCCTTCGTGTGCGTCAAGGTGGACCGCGAGGAGCGCCCCGACATCGACGCCGCCTACATGGCCGCCTGCCAGATGCTGACCGGCACCGGCGGCTGGCCGCTGACCATCATCGCCCTGCCCGACGGGCGGCCCTTCTTCGCCGCCACCTACCTGCCCAAGCATTCGCGGCCCGGCCGCATCGGGCTGATGGACCTGGTGCCGCGCGTGCTGTCCGTGTGGCGCGACAAGCGCGGCGAAGTGCTGGATTCCGCCGACAGCATCGTGGAGCACGTGCGCCGCCATGCGGAGGCCATGCTGCGCCCGCCCGCCGACGGCCGCCTGCCCGGCGCGGGCACCCTGCACGCCGCCTGCGAGGCCATGGCCTCGGAATTCGACGAGGCCAACGGCGGCTTCGGCGCGGCGCCCAAGTTTCCTTCGCCGCACAACCTGCTGTTCCTGCTGCGCTGGGCGCGCCGCAACGGCTACGCCGCCGGGCAGACGGGGCTGTCCCAGGCCGTCCCCTCTCAGGCGGCGGCCGAGCCCGCGGGGGCCAAGGCCCTGCGCATGGCCGCGCAGACCCTGCGGGCCATCCGGCGCGGCGGCATCCACGACCACGTGGGCTACGGTTTTCACCGCTACTCCACCGACGCCCGCTGGCTGCTGCCCCACTTCGAGAAGATGCTCTACGACCAGGCCATGCTGATGCTGGCCTACGCCGAGGCGTGGCTGGCCACCGGCGACGGCGAGTTCCGCCGCACGGCGGAAGAGACCGCCGCCTACGTCCTGCGCGACCTGACCTCGCCCGAGGGGGCCTTCTACAGCGCCGAGGACGCCGACAGCGAATTGGACGGCGCGCGTGGCGAAGGGCTGTTCTACACCTTCACCCTGGCGGACATCGAGGAAGCCTGCGCCCCGCTCGATGTGGGGAATGTCGTGGGGAATGTCGTGGGGGACGATCCCGCCTCCGACGCGGACCCGGCCCACATTTCCGACGCGGACCTGGCGGCCCGGGCCTTCGGCTGCACGGCCTACGGCAACTACGAGGACGAGGCCACCCGCAGCCGCACCGGCCGCAACATCCTGCACCTGCCCCGCACCCCCGGCGACCTCGCGCGCGACCTGGGCCTGCCCCAGCGCGAGGTGGAAGAACGCCTGGAGGCGGCCCGCGCCGCGCTGTTCGACCTGCGCGCGCGGCGGCCGCGCCCCCACCTGGACGACAAGGTGCTGGCCGACTGGAACGGCCTGGCCATCGCCGCCATGTCGCGCTGCGCCCAGGCCTTCGACGCGCCGCACCTGGCGGAGGCCGCCGCCACCGCCGCGGACTTCGTGCTGTCGCGCATGTCCACCCCGGAAGGGCGTCTGCTGCACCGCTGGCGCGACGGCGAGGCCGCCGTGCCCGGCCTGCTGGACGACTACGCCTTCATGGTCTGGGGGCTCGTCGAACTGTACGGCGCCACCGGCGAGGTGCGCTGGCTGCGCCGCGCCCTGCGCCTGCAGGAGGTGCAGGACACCTTCTTCCACGATCCCGAGGGCGGCGGCTACTGGATGACCCCGGCCGACGGCGACGCCCTGCTGGTGCGCCGCAAGGAAGGGCACGACGGCGCGCTGCCCTCGGGCAACGCCGCCTCGCTGTTCAACCTGCTGCGCCTGGCGCTGCTGCTGGGGCGGCCGGAATACGGCGAACGGGCGCGGGGCGTGCTGCGCGCCTTCGCCACGCAGGTGCGCCACCATCCCATCGGGTCCACCATGTTCCTGTGCGGGGTGGACTTCGCGCTCAGTGGCGGGCGGTCGGTGATCGTGGCGGGCGAGCCGGACCAGCCGGACACCGAGGCCATGCTGGCCGCCGTGCGCGGCACCTACGCCCCCACCACGGTGCTGCACCTGCGGACGAGCGACAACGCGCGCGACCTGGCCGCGCTGGTGCCGTTCACCGCGCATCTCGCCCCGGTGGAGGACCGCGCCACGGCCTGGCTGTGCGAGAACTACGCCTGCTCGGCCCCCATCACCGATCCGGGGGAACTGAAGGAACGGCTGCTGGCCGTGCGGCCGCTGGCGCAGGGGTAGCGCGGGCAGGCATGCAGGTTTGCGCCATGCCCGCGCGGAACGGGCGGCGATTGTTTGTATAAACGGTATGTTTTGCGGGGAATGCCAGTGTGTTACGAGAGTGCTTGCGTTTCCCCCGGCAACCGGATACACCCCCATTCACGCTTGGTTTCGGATGACGACAGCAGGAGAGACCTCAGCCGGCGGCAAACGGCATGGGGCGCCGACGAAGTGAATCTTTCAGGCGAAAGGACTGCTGCCCGACGAGCCTCTGGAGAGCCTCCATCAGTGGAGCACCGAAGGAGCAAACCGCCCATGTCCTCGCAGGGAACCGGGGTGGCGAAACTCTCAGGTAAAAGGACAGAGTGCCACGCGTGACTCCGGTCGGCATGCGACCGCCAGCGCCCGGCGCGCAGGCGGCTCCCGCCCGCGACCCGGCCCGCCAGGCCGATCCCTTGCGATCGGGCCCGGCGCCGGGGGCCGCCGGACACCCACCGTGCCCCCAAGGCAACCCCCGCCCCGCGCGGGCTGCCGTCCTCCGCTTCCACACCGGCTTTCCCGGCAGGCGAATCCGCCATGCTTTCCGACGCCCTGGTGCCCGTACACCCGTGTCGGGAACGTCGCGCATTCGCTTCGCCGCATGGGTTCGTCACGAATGCGTGCCGGAATCCTGCGTGGCGGAACGTGCGCGCGGCGGCCCTGCTGCCGCCGCGCGGCACGTCCGTTAAGTCGCCGCCGCGCGGCACGTCCGTCAGGTCGCCGTCGCGCGGCATGTCCGCAACGCGAAGTTGGCAACGCCCTGTCTCCTGGGCGAGTCATGTGGTCGCAGGCCGGAGGGGCGGTCCCTTCGGCCTGTCGCCGTGTTAGGGGAGTGAAAGGCGCGCCGGCGCGTCACTGCGCCGGGGGCAGGTGGTGCAGCACGAACTGGGGCAGGGGCGTCCACACCGGGGTGCGGGCCCCGGTGGTGGCCAGCGCCTCGGCCGCCCAGGTGTTGCACGTGCGCACCGGGCTGAAGCGGCCGGTGGCTTCAAAGAACAGGCTGCCCGGCCCGTAGCCCGCCCCGTAGCCCACACAGTTGCCTTGCTGCGTGTCGGCGATGGGCACGGGCCGCCCCGCCGCGTCGCGGGACAGGCTGGCGGCCACGAAGGCCACGAGGTTCCGGTAACCCTGCCGCGAAAGGTGCAGGGTCCGGGTGTCCGCGTCGGGCAGGGGCGGTCCCGGCATCACGTCCACGTGCAGGGCGGCTGGCGCCCAGGCCAGCGCTCGCAGGGCCACGCCGGGACGCACCTGGTCCCAGGCGGGCGTGGTCAGGTAGAATTCCCGCGCGCCCCAGCCGACGGCCAGATGGGCATGGGGGGACAGGGCGGGCGCGCCGTCCGTGTCGCCGTCCAGTCCCAGCGCTTCCGCCAGCCCCGGTTCCCCCTGTACCCGCGCGGGCAGCACGATGTCCGCATGCACTCCGTTGCTGATCACATGGATGGTCACGAGGGGCGCTTCCTGCGCGGTGTCTTCCGCCGCGTTCCCCCCGGCTCCACCGAGCCTGTCCGGTCCATCCGGCGCGTCCGATGCATCCGGTGCATTCGGGCCGTCCCGTTCCGCCTCGACCACGCGGGCAGCGCTGGTGGCCAGGCAGCACGCAGGCAGCGAAAGCCTGTCCGTGGGCCGGGGCACCGCGCCCAGCACGGCCACGGCCAGCACGTATCCCAGCACCAGCAGGGCCAGGCCGCGCGCCGTCCACGCCAGCGCCCTACGCACGGGGTGGCGGGGCGATCCGGACGGCTGGCGACGGTGCGAAGGGCGCGTGAAGGGCATGGTGCTTCCTGGCAACGGTTGGGGATGCTGCCCGCCAACGGGGCAATGATGGCATGGTAGTCCGTAACCCGGTGGATTGCCAAGGCATCAGTGGCGAGGGCGTGATATCGATGATAATCCGTGGCGGTTTTTCGGAAAATCATTTCACACGGGCGTGCTTTTTGGTGTACGCTGGTGGCAGAATTCTCTCCTCCCGTTTGCGTTCCGCATCATGCCGGGGCGCGGCGGGCTTGCGGTCACCCCCTCCACCCTCAAACCGCAGGAGTGGCGCCATGCAGGAAATCAGACTGCACCGTAACGGACGCGAAGACCTCGTCTTCACCGGCGAACACCTGGCCACGGTGGACGACCGTGAATGGATGGGCATAGCCCCCAACTGGTGGGAACTGGCCCTGTACCGTTCCGAAGCGGGGGGATTCGTGCTTTCCTCCGTGTTCTACCTGAACTTTCCCCGGCACCGGGTGCTGCGCGGGGCCGTGGTGTTCCAGAACATCGCCGACGTGCGCGACTACGTGGTCAACGCGTGCAACGGCCCCTCCATGATCGCCGACGGACTGCTGGGCCGGGCGCGCAGGCGCCTCCGCCAGTTGGACGACCCCATTCCGCCGCTGCCGAGGTTCGCGCCGGTGGCCGATTACGAATCGTTCGGAGAACGCGAGATTCCCTATGCGTGACGCAGGATGCACGATGAAAATCCCCCTGCCGTTCGTGGCGAGGGGGATGCCATGAAACGGCGGCTCTGGCCGCCGTTTTTCGTTTGCAGGATGGCCGGGAAGGGTGCGGGAAACCCCGTCGGCCCTAGGCGGGTTGCCGGACGACCTGCCGGGGTATGTACGGATGGAACTTGATGTCGTCGTCCAGCATGTGCCGCATGACCACTTCGCGCGTAATGATGCCGAGCACATCGCCAAGGGGCAGCTCGGACGTTTCGTATCGCGCCATCAGGTCGCGGGCGGCGCCGAGGAGCGCGGCATGCGTCAGGGCGTGCTCCTCGGCGTCGGGGTAGCCTATCCTGCGCTGCAACAGCTCTTCGTCCTTGAAATGGATGGTCAGGTCGGTGACCAGGTCGTGGAGCAGGTCCAGGCATTCGGCGTGCGGTGCGTCGCGCAGGAAGGCGGCCAGCAACTGGTTTCCCAGTTCGAGCAGATGGCGGTGCTGGGCGTCGATATGCCCGTCGCCGCATTCGTAGGTCGGGCTCCACACGAAGCGCACCAGTTCTCCAGGCGGCGCGCTCTCGCGTGCGGGCAGCGGGGGCGCGGCGACCGCCTTGTTCCGGCCTTCCGACTTGGCCTGGTACAGGGCGCGGTCGGCCATGTCGATGAACTGGTGCGGCGTCACGTCCCTCCCGCCCCGCACGGTGGCCACGCCCACGCTGACGGTGACGTGCCCCAGGGGGGAACTGGAGTGGTCGATGCCCAGGTCGGCCACGGCCCGGCGGATGCTTTCGGCCACCTTGAACGCGCCCTGCTCCGGGGTGCCCAGCAGCACGCAGGCGAATTCCTCGCCGCCGTAGCGGGCCACCATGTCCGTGGCGCGGTGCGCCACGGTGTCCAGGGCGCGGGCCACGGCCTGGAGGCAGGCGTCGCCCGTGAGATGCCCGTAGGTGTCGTTGTAGGCCTTGAAGTGGTCCACGTCGACCATGAGCAGCGACAATACGTCCTCGGTCCGCTGGGCGCACCGCAGTTCCGCCTCCAGCACGCAGTCGAGCCGGCTTCTGTTGAAGATTCCGGTCAGGGGGTCGCACATGGCCTTCTGCTGCCACATCAGGCTGCAACTGTCGGCCTCCAGCAACTGGCGGTTGTGCAGGGCCACCCCCAGCGTCACCAGCGTGGTGCTGCACATGAACGCCGAGAGCAGGAAGGTGGCTTCGCCCGTGGTGGGCATCTGGAACGGGCCGAATCCCCGGGTGGCCAGGTAGGCCACCGCCATCATGGAGGGCGCGAGCACCAGCATCAGCCCGTTCAGGCGCACATGGTAGGCCAGCAGCACCAGCAGCGGCAGGATGAAATAGACGAGCCCGCCGAACCCGTCGAACGCCGGAAACAGGCACAGCAGGACGCCGCACAGTCCCCCCGCGATCCAGCGGCATTCCTGGCGGGTGGGGAGTGGTTGCGTGGTCAGGCTTCGGTACAGGGGGTAGACCAGCAGCGGGCCGAGGCTGATTCCCATGACCAGCGTGGCGAACAGGTTCGTGGCTTCGGGCCGGGAAATGTGGCCGCCAAGAAGTTGCTGCGACGTGATGATGCCGGCCCCCACGAGGGCTGCGGGCGCGCAGACGTAGCCCATGGCCCGGAACAGGTCGGGCACGCCGTTGGGCGGCGTGGTGAAGACGCGCCGCATGAGCCATGCGGCCATGCCCCCGGACAGCGCGTCGGCCAGGGCCGAAGACAGGGAGAAGGCGAAGGGCTGGGCAGGCACGGCCAGCAGCGATATGGCCAGCGACAGGAGCATGACGAGGGGCGCGGCCAGCCAGCCGACGCGCAGGCAGGTCACCATGGCGACGCCCGCGCCGAGGCTCAGCGGGGTCTGCTTGCTGGGCACGAAGGGAAAGGCGACGATGTCCAGCCACACGGCGCAGCAATAGACGGCGAGCGCCGCGGAAAGCCATGCTGCCCCGGGCAGGCCGGGGGCGGGGAAGGCTTCATTGGATACACTACGGTTCATAGCGCATGGCTATACGCGATTCCCAGAGTGAGGCAAGGTGGTGCAATGCCCCACCATGACCATGTTCCGTGCCGCGCCCGACGCGGAATGCGGTGGGATGCGCCGGGGAAGGAAGGCGCATTCGCGCCGCACCGCGCGGAAATGGCCTGCAATGATGGCGGGTTGGACGAGCATTCAGGGCTATGGGGGAAAACACCCATGCGGGGCGCTTTCCACCCCCATGCCCCATCAGGGAACGCCGGACTCCCCCAGATGCACCGACGCCACATCGGGAATGGTCCGCACCATCTGCACCAGGCCGTGCCAGTCCAGGTCTTCGTCGGTGGCGATGCGCACCACCAGGCGGCAGCGGTCGGTGGCGGCGTCGCATTCGTAGACCGAAACCTGCACGTCCTCGCAGCCGTAGCCGTGCAGGGCGGCCACCACCGCGTCGAAGGGCGCGGAACCGCCGGGCGCGGACACCGTGAGCATATAGTAGCGCTGCGCATGGGCCGCCACGCGGTGCATCTGCGGCGACAGGTAGACGATGGCCGTGACCACCAGCGCCGTGCACAGGGCGGGCACGTACATGCCCATGCCCACGGAAAGCCCCACCCCGGTCACCACCCACAGCATGGTGGCCGTGGTCAGCCCGCGCACCCGGCTCTTGCCCTTGAGAATGGCCCCGCCGCCGATGAACCCGATGCCCGACACGGCGTACGAGGCCACGCGGGCGGCATCGGCATGGGCGATGGTGGAGATGTACAGCGAAAGCTGGCCCAGCAGGCAGGCGGCCACGGCCACCAGCATGTTGGTGCGGAAACCGGCGGCCTGCCCCTTGCGTTCCCGCTCGTAGCCCACCAGCCCGCCGAAGGCGGCGGAGGCGGCAAGGCGGGCGATGTCGGGCAGCAGGTCGTGAAGTTGGGTGACGAATTCGTTCATGGAGTGTGGTCCTGAGGTGCGCCCCCTACCCGTGCAGTTGCAGGAACACCAGTTGGTCCAGCACGTCCAGCAGTTCCGCGTACAGGCCGCCGCTGGCCATGGGCGGTCCGAACAGGGCGGCGCGCTGTTCCTTCAGGCTGTGGCGCGAGACGGTTTCCGGAAAGGTCTTGGACAGGGTCATGGCCAGCCGTTCGGCCAGCAGGTAACCGGTGACGCCCTTGTGGAACAGGGCCAGCCGGTGAAGGAAATCCTCCTTGCGCTGGTTCCAGTACGCCTCGGCGGCGGGGGTGGGTGGGGTGGACACGGCGGTGCACACCGCCGCGTGCAGGTTGTTCAGGTTGGCGCCGGGGATGCCCGCGCGCCAGCCGATGAGCCACGAATTGCGCCGGAAGAACAGGCAGTGGTTGATGCCGATGGTCACGATGTCGTCGAACAGTGCGCGGGCGCGCAGCAGGCCGTCGTCGTGCCAGCGGGCGGGCAGGGCGTCCAGTTCCCACGCGGGCACCAGGGGCGTGGCGGCGCGCAGGCCGCCGGTCAGCCGTTCCACCAGGTGCGCCAGCCACAGGTTGGCCTGGGGCGATTCCGGCGTTTCCAGGTGGGTGTAGCTGAGGGTGTAGCTGCCCTTGCCGCAGGCCCCGTGCAGGATGCACGGCTGCCCGGCCAGAAAGGTGGGCCGCAGGCGGATGCCGTACAGGTCTTCCCACTCGGCGAAGGTGCCGGGGGGCAGGGTGTCCAGGGGCAGGTCGGCCACCCAGAAGTCGCCGCCCGGCTCGGTGTACCGGGCCAGGATTTCCACGTCGTGGCCGTCCTCCGGCGCGAAGCGGCCGGGCCACCACACCGGCAGGGCCGGTTCCGCCGCGAGTCCGGCGGGGGTCAGGGGGTGCCCGGCGCTGACCGTGGCGTGCACGTGGCCGGACACGAAGTGCTGCATGCGGTCGGTGAACGCCGCGCGCGACCACGGGCACAGCCCGAGGCCGTGTTCGCCGGTCAGGCCCAGCCCCGCGCCGCCGCAGAAGCCCAGGTAGCGGCCGCCCCCGGCCACGTAGCCGCGCACGGCCCGCATGCCCGCGTCGCCCAGGGCGTCGGCCTTGAGGCGCGCGGTGCCGCCCGGCACCAGCAGCAGGGCGGGGGGATTGCGGGAAAGCAGGCCGTCGGCTATCTCTTGCGCCCGCACCAGCCGGTACGGCAGGCCCATGCTCTCGGCCGCGCGCCAGGCCAGCAGCCCCCAGATGTGGGATTCGTCCCAAAGTATGTGAAGGGTTGACATCTCTCTGCCGCTCATTAGGGTGGGGAAGCCGTTTTGCCGGGGGGCATCGCCGGGCTTTGCCGTCATGACGATCCGTCCGCACGGCATGCCCGGCGCGGCGTTTCGCCAGTGTCCGGGTGATGCTGGGGGTGGCCGTCGCGGGCCGCCGCCGCGCGCATCGCCCGCCATCGCTCGCCGGTGCGGCACACTACATCATCTTTTCCGGAGATTACAACATGTCGGACAACGCGCTGCCCAAGGGCTACGAGCCTCGGGACGTCGAATCCCGCTGGCGTGCCCACTGGGAGGGGAACAAGACCTTCACCCCCGACCTGGACGCCCCCGGCGAACCCTTCTCCATCGTCATACCGCCGCCCAACGTCACCGGGGCCCTGCACATGGGTCACGCCCTCAACCTGACCATCCAGGACATCCTGTGCCGCCATGCCCGCCAGAAGGGCAGGAAGGTGCTGTGGGTGCCGGGCACCGACCATGCGGGCATCGCCACCCAGAACGTGGTGGAGCGCGGGCTGGCCAAGGAGGGCAAGGGCCGCCACGACCTGGGCCGCGAGAAGTTCATCGAGCGGGTCTGGGAATGGCGCGAGGAGTACGGCACCCGCATCCTGAACCAGATCCGCGCCATGGGCGCATCCGTGGACTGGACGCGCGAGCGCTTCACCATGGACGAGGGCCTTTCGCGCGCGGTGCGCCAGGTGTTCGTGAAGCTGTACGACGACGGCCTGATCTACAAGGGTGACTACATCATCAACTGGTGCAACCGCTGCCACACCGCCCTGGCCGACGACGAGGTGGACCACCTGCCGCGCAAGGACCATCTGTGGCAGGTGCGCTACCCGCTGGCCGACGGCAGCGGCGAACTGGTCATCGCCACCACCCGGCCGGAGACCATGTTCGGCGACACCGCCGTGTGCGTGCACCCAGAGGACGAGCGCTATACCGCCTTCATCGGCAAGACGGTCAGGCTGCCCCTGACCGACCGCGAGATTCCGGTCATCGCCGACAGCTACGTGGACCGCGAATTCGGCACCGGGGCGCTGAAGGTCACCCCCTCGCACGACCACAACGACTGGGAACTGGGGCACCGCCACAAGCTGGAATTCCTCCAGGTCATCGACGAGGACGGCGTGATGAACGAGCACGCCGGCATCTACGCGGGCCTGGGCAAGGAGGAATGCCGCAGGCGCGTGGTGGCCGATCTTCAGGCGCAGGGCTTTCTGGTGAAGGAAGAGGAGCTGGACCACAGCGTGGGCCACTGCTACCGCTGCAAGTCGGTCATCGAGCCGCATGTTTCCACGCAATGGTTCGTGGCGGCCAGCAAGATGGCCCCGCGCGCCCGCGCCGCCGTGCCCGCCGCCACGCAGATATTCCCCGACAACTGGGAAAAGACCTACTACAACTGGCTGGACAACATCCGCGACTGGTGCATCAGCCGCCAGATATGGTGGGGCCATCGCATTCCCGCCTGGACCTGCGAGGACTGCGGCAAGCTCATCGTGGCCGTGGACGCGCCGGAACGCTGCGCCTGCGGTTCCACCCGTCTCACCCAGGACGAGGACGTGCTGGACACGTGGTTCTCGTCCGCGCTGTGGCCGTTCTCGACCATGGGCTGGCCGGACGACACGCGCGAACTGAAGACCTTCTATCCCACCTCGGTGCTGGTCACCGGCTTCGACATCCTGTTCTTCTGGGTGGCCCGCATGATGATGATGGGGCTGCACTTCATGGACGAGGTGCCGTTCCGTCACGTGTACATCCACGCCCTGGTGCGCGACGCCGAAGGCCGCAAGATGTCCAAGTCCACGGGCAACGTCATCGACCCGCTGGAGATGATCGACAAGTACGGCACCGACTCGCTGCGTTTCACCCTGGCGGCCTTCGCGGCCATGGGGCGCGACATCAAGCTGAGCGAGGAACGCATCGAGGGGTACCGCCACTTCGTCAACAAGCTGTGGAACGCCGCGCGGTTCGCGCTGATGAACCTGCCCGACGACGAAGCGCCCGCCCCGGTGGACCTGGATGCCGTGCAGGGGCTGCACCACCGCTGGATTCTGCACCGGCTGGAAGAGATGAAGGAGTCCACCGACGCGGCCGTCGTCGGCTACCGCTTCAACGATGCGGCGCAGGGGTTGTACCGGTTCATCTGGAACGAGTTCTGCGACTGGTACCTGGAACTCATCAAGCCTGACATGCAGGCCGGGGGCGAACGCAAGGCCGCGGCGCAGCACGTGCTGCTCACCGTGCTGCGCGAAACGCTGACCCTGCTGCACCCCATCATGCCCTTCGTCACCTCCGAGATATGGGCGGCCCTGCCCGGCAACGCGGGCACCGACCTCGCCGTGCAGCCCTTCCCGGCGGCGCGCCCCGGCTGCGTCAGGGCCGAGGACGCCGCGCGCATGGAACTGGTGCAGGGCGTCATCGGCGCGGTGCGCACCATCCGGGCGGAACTGAACATCGCCCCCTCGCTGCGCCTGACCGCCCTGGTGCGCACGGCCAGCGAGCACGACCGGCAGGTGCTGGAGGAAAACCGCGAAATGGTGCTGGTGCTGGCCCGGCTGGAAAAGGCCGAGTTCGGCCCCGCCATCGAGGCGCCGCGCGCCTCGGCCAGCAACGTGGTGTCCGGCAACGAGGTCATCGTGCCGCTGACCGGCGCGGTGGACTTCGAGGCCGAGCTTGCCCGCCTGGACAAGGAACTGGGCAAGATCGAAAAGGACCTGGTGCAGGTCAACAAGAAGCTGGCCAACGAGAGCTTCGTGGACAAGGCCCCCGCCGAGGTGGTGGCCAAGGAGCGCGCCCGCGCCGGTGAACTGGCCGACGCCAAGGCCAAGCTGGAAGCGTTGCAGCAGAGGTTCCGCGAAGCCATCGGCTAGGGGTCGTTTCCAAAAGGTCTTTCGCCCGTTGGGATGCACTGACAACGCCGCGCCGAACAACCGGCGCGGCGTTTTGCGTGTCCTGCAAAGGCGGCGGCGCGCCTTGCCACCCCGGCGTGAATCCGCCATACCGGGCATGCCGCGTTTCGCGCTGGCGCGGTCATTCCCGTCGTTGCAATTCCCGCGCAGTCCCCATGCGCCTCTTCTGTGCCACCCCTGCGAGGAACCCCCATGACCGAACGTGCCCCCCTGCATCTCGTGGCCCCGTGCGGGCTGGACTGTTCGCGCTGCGTCAACTGCAGCGAAGGCCAGGTGGCCGCCCATGCCCGGGCCATCCGCGACATCCTCGGCCCCGATTTCGCCCCCTTCGCGGAGCGGCTTGCGGCCATGAACCCGGCACTGGCCGAGTATCCGGCCTTTGCCCGCGTGCTGGGTGCATTGGCGGAAGGCACGTGTCCCGGCTGCAAGACCGACCGCCGCACCTGCCTGCCCACCTGCAAGGTGGCCGGGTGCGCCGCCGCGCGCGGGCTGGACTTCTGCGCCGACTGCGCGGACTATCCCTGCGCGGACACCGGACTGCCGCCCCGGCTTGAGCAAAAGTGGCGCGCCTGCAACGACCACATCCGCTCGGCGGGGCGCGACGCCTTCCTGCGCGCCCTTGCCGAAACGCCCCGCTACCTGTAGGCTGCGGCGCTCGAGAGTTTGTGTTTTTTTAGCTGGAATAGCGCAAAGATTTCTTTCGCGCCCACGCGCGGCGCGACACATACCGGAGGAAGGATGAAGGTCTATCTCATCGGCGCGGGGCCCGGCGACCCCGGCCTGCTCACGCTCAAGGGCAAGCGCATCCTCGAATCGGCGGACGTCATCGTCTACGACTACCTCGCCAACGACGCGTTCCTGTCCTATGCCAAGCCCGGCGCGGAAATCATCTACGTGGGCAAGAAGGGCGGCGATCATACCCTGTCGCAGGACGGCATCAACCGCCTGATCGTGGACAAGGCCAGGGAAGGCAAGACCGTGGCCCGCCTGAAAGGCGGCGACCCCTACATGTTCGGGCGCGGCGGCGAAGAGGCCGAGGAACTTCTGGACGCCGGGGTCCCCTTCGAGGAAGTACCCGGCGTCACCAGCGCCGTGGCCGGTCCCGCCTACGCGGGCATTCCGCTGACGCACCGTTCCTACTCCTCGTCCGTGTCGTTCATCACCGGGCACGAAGACCCCACCAAGCCCGGCTCGGTGCACAACTGGAAGGCCCTGGCCGACAGCGCCAGCACCCTGGTCTTCTTCATGGGCATGAAGAACCTGCCCGAAATCTCGCGCAAGCTCATCGAGGCGGGCATGCCCCCGGAAACCCCGGCGGCCCTGGTGCACTGGGGCACCACCGCCCGCCACCGCAGCCTGGTGGCTACCATCGCCACCCTGCCGGAAGAAGGGCCGAAGCACGGCTTCACCAACCCCTCGCTCATCGTGGTGGGCGGTGTGGTCAACCTGCACGACCGCCTGAACTGGTTCGAGCAGAAGCCCCTGCTGGGCAAGGGCGTGGTGGTCACCCGCGCCCGCGAGCAGGCCAGCGGCCTGGCCGAAGCCCTGCGCGAACTGGGCGCCGACGTGGTGCAGTTCCCCACCATCGAAATCATTCCCCTTGCCGACTACGCCCCGGTGGACGCGGCCATCCGCGAACTGCCCGGCTATGACTGGGTGGTGTTCACCTCGGTCAACGGCGTGAAGCACTTCTGGAACCGCCTTGCCGCGTGCGGGCAGGATTCGCGCGCACTGGCCGGGCGCAAGGTGGCCGCCATCGGCCCCGCCACGGCCGACGTGCTGCGGACAAAGGGCATCGAGCCGGACTTCATCCCCGAAAAGTACGTGGCCGAAGGCGTGGTGGAAGGCATGCTGGCGCGCGGCATGGGCGGCAAGCGCGTGCTGCTGCCCCGCGCCCGCGAGGCGCGCGAGGTGTTGCCCGACGAACTGCGCAAGGCCGGCGCCGTGGTGGACGTGCTGCCGGTGTACGAAACCGTGCCCAGCACCGCCCGCAAGGACGACGTGCTGGCCCGCATGCAGGAAGGGCGCATCCACTGCGTGACCTTCGGCTCCTCGTCCACGGTGGACAACTTCTTTGCGCTGGTGCCCGTGGACACGGTGAAAGCCCACCCCGAGGTGAAGCTGGCCTGCATCGGCCCTGTCACCCGCACAACGCTGGAAGGCTACGGCTTGGCCTGCCACATCCAGCCGGAGGACTTCACCATTCCCGCGCTGGTGGATGAGTTGGTCAGGCGTCTGCCCGAGCTCTAGCCGGGTCTTTCCGGATGTCGTCCGGTGCCGGATTTTACCAGATTGTGTCCGGTGCCGGACCGTGCGCCAGTGCGACGCCATTTGACAGGTGAAACGTCCCGTGTTGTGAGGAACGCGTGACCGGAGCGTTCCGGTCCGCAATCCCGCCCGGCCCCGCGCCGGGCGCGGCATCCTTACGGACACACAAGGGAGAGACACCGCATGGGCATCGTACGTGCCGTCTGTATCAGCGAGCGGAAAGGCGAACGCAAGCGGGTGGTGGACGCCATCACCCTGCGCGAGGACTACGGCGTGGAAGAGGACGCCCACGGCGGCAGCGGCAGGCAGGTCAGCCTGCTGGCCGTGGAGAGCGTGGACGTGATGCGCCCGCGCATGCCGGAACTGGCGGCGGGCGACTTCGCGGAGAACATTCTGGTGGAAGGGCTGCCCCTGACCCGCTGCACGGTGGGCGACCGGCTCGCCGCCGGGCCGGACATCCTTCTGGAAATCACCCAGATCGGCAAGACCTGTCATTCCAAGTGCAACATCCACAAGACCGTGGGCTTCTGCATCATGCCCACCGAAGGGGTGTTCGCCAGGGTGCTGCGCGGCGGCGTGCTGCGGGCCGGGGATGCCATCGACGTGACGGCGGGGTAGCCCCGCGCGGGGCCTGGCCCCGGCCGTCCGGCAATGAATCCGTTTTTCAGGGAGCCACATGACGCTGCAACTGGCCGTGCTCGCCTCCGGCAACGGGTCGAACCTTCAGGCCATTCTCGACCGCATCGCCGGCGGCGCGCTGGATGCCAGGGTGTGCCTTGTGCTGTGCAACAAGCCCGAGGCCCGCGCCCTCGCGCGCGCCCGAGCGGCGGGCGTGGCGCATCTGGCCCTGGCCCCGGCGGACCATCCGGACCGGGAATCCTTCGACGCGGCCATGGTGGCGGCCATCCGCGCCCATGGGGCGGACACCGTGGCCCTGGCCGGGTACATGCGGCTGCTCACGCCGGGGTTTCTGGCGGCGTTTCCGGGCCGGGTGGTGAACATCCACCCGGCGCTGCTGCCCAGCTTTCCGGGGTTGCGCGGCGCGGCCGACGCCCAGGCGTATGGCGTGACCCTGGCCGGGTGCACCGTGCATTTCGTGGACGAGCAGATGGACCATGGCTCGGTCATCGTGCAGGCGGCCGTGCCGGTAAACCCCGGCGAACCGCTGGACGACCTCAAGGCGCGGATCCACGCCATGGAGCACCGCATCTACCCGCAGGCGTTGCAGTGGCTGGCCGAGGGGCGCTTGCGCGTGGAGGGCCGGGCCGTGCGGGTGCTGCCGCGCGGGGACGGCACGACCGTGCCGGGCGTGCCCGATGGCCCGTGGCTGGTGTGGCCGCCGCTGGAGCCGGGTTTCTAGTCGTCCACACTCCGTCTTTTCGCCCTCCGGCAGCGTCAGATTTCGCCTTTTACTCCGGTCACGTACGACCAGAGTATGCTCCCTCCGTAAAAGGCTCATCTTCCTTGCCGGAGAACGAAAATCCTGTCGTGTGAGGGCATTGCCGCGCGGGCATCGTTTTTTTCCAGCCGCCAAAAGCATACGACAAATCATCAACCCGCCTCTTCCCGTCATGCTCTACAATCTCTTCGCCCTGTTCGGCCTGTGCATGGTGGGCCGCATGAGTCCCGGCCCGGACATGATGCTGCTGGTGCGCCACGGCGCGGGCGGTCCCACGCGCGCGGCGTATGCCTGCGTGCTGGGCATCTGCCTGGGGCTCACCGTTCACGTGACCTGGGCGGTGCTGGGCACCGGCCTGTTGCAGGGCAGCCCCCGCGCGTTCCAGGCGGTGCAACTGGCCGGGGCCGGGTATCTGGCGTGGGTGGGGTGGAAGGCCCTGCGCGCGCGGGCCGACGAAGGGGGCGAGGGCACCGCGCCGCCCACCCTGCGCGAGGGGTTCCGCGACGGGCTGTTCTGCAACCTGCTGAACCCCAAGGTGACGCTGTTCATCCTCTCGGTGTTCACGCAATTCGTGGCCCCCGGCACGCCCACGGGCGAACGGGTGGCCTACGGCGCGGTCATCGTGCTGGAAGCGCTGGTGGGCTGGACCATCTTCGTGCGCTTTCTGGACACCGCGCCCATGCGCCGCTTCTACGAGCGCCACGGCCTGCATCTGGTGCGGCTGACCGGCGCGCTGCTGCTGCTCCTGGCGGGGTGGAGCGTGGTGTCCTTCCTGCGCGGGTAGCGGCAGGAGGCGGATGCCGCCCGCTACTAGTCGGCCGGGCACCCGGCCGGCGGGTGCGTGCGGTGGGGGCAGAGCGTGCCCCGCCCGGAAACGTCCCCAACCGTCCCCAAATGTCCCCTGATGCGGGCCGTTACACCGGGCAGCCGGGATACTCGCGCGGCGCTTCGGGGGCGCGGTCGCTGCCGGGCAGCGGCAGGCGCAGGGTGAAGGTGGAGCCCCGGCCCGGCTCGGAGGCCACGTCGAAGGTGCCCGCGTGGTTGCGGGTGACGATGAAGTAGGACACCGACAGGCCGAGCCCCGTGCCCACGCCCACCTCCTTGGTGGTGAAGAACGGCTCGAACACCCGCCGCCGCACCTCTTCCGGCATGCCGGTGCCGTTGTCCCGCACTTCGATGTGCACCCACTTCTCTTCGTTGCGCGTGCGCAGCACGATGCATGGCTCGTCCTGCGGCGCTCTCTCGGGCATGTCGGCCCGCTGGGCATCCGGGCGCGCCGCGATGGCCTGGGCCGCGTTGCGCAACAGGTTCAGCAGCACCTGGGAGATTTCCTGTTCGGAGCAGACCACGGGCGGCAGGTCGGGCGCGTAGTCGCGCACGATGGCGATGTTCCGGAAGTCGTAGCGCTTCTTCAGGTCGTAGTCGCTGGCGGCGATGTCCACCGTGCGGTCCAGCAGGGCGTGCAGGTTCACCGTGGTGCGGCGCGCCCCGCTGCTGCGGCTGAATTCCAGCATGTTGGTGATGATGTTGGCGGCACGGCAGCCCGCCTCGCGGATGCTGTCCAGGAATTCCAGCACCCGGCGCTCCTCCAGATAGGCGCGGATCACCGGCAGCGAACAGCCCAGGCGTTCGGCGGCCTGTTCGTTGGCGGGCAGGCCGTCGGCCAGCCGCCGCCGGATGTTCTGCGCCCCCTGCAGGATGGCCCCCAGGGGGTTGTTGATCTCGTGGGCCATGCCCGCCGCCAGCCCGCCCACGGACAGCATCTTCTCCGACTGCACCAGCACTTCTTCCATGCGCACCCGGTCGGTCACGTCGTCGATGTGCAGCACGCCCCCGTCATCCTCGCCGGTGCTGCCCATGGGGTACAGCGATACGTCCTCGTAGCGGTACTGCCCCCCGTGCAGGGTGACCACGCGTTCGCGGTCCACGGGGATGCGGCGCGCCATGGCGGCCGCCAGCCGCACGGCGGTCTCCTCGTGGCCGGGCAGCAGTTCGGCCAGGGGCATGCCCGCCGGGGTCACGGCGTGGCCGGTGCGGCGCAGCGCGGCGGGGTTCATGCGCACCACCCGGCAATGCCCGTCCAGGGCGATGATGGCCGAGGGCATGGCGTCCATCATCTGCTGCACGTAGGCCCGGGTGCGGCGCAGCGCCCCCTCGCGCTGGCGCACCGTGGCCGCCATGTCGCGGAATTCCCGGTCCACCTCGTTCAGTTCCGCCAGCCGCCCGCCGTCCGGGGGCGGCAGGTCGTAGCTGCCGCCCGACACGAGCCGGATGGACTGGCAGAACTCGGACAGCGGGCGGGCGATGCTCCACTCCAGTTCGGCCAGCAGCGACACGGCGAACACGGTCAGCAGCACCGTGAGCAGCAGCAGGAAGATGGCCATCTCGCTGGCCACCTCGGACAGCACCGCCCCCTGCCGCTTCAGGGTGACGATGGTCCAGTCCGGCCCGGCCACCGCAGCGGTGCAGGCGAACCACGTCTCATCCTCGAACCGCACGCGCTGCACGGTCTGGTCGGCATCGGGCCGGGCGGCGGTCCTGAAGAAGGGCAGGTGGCCGATGTTCTCCTGGCGCTGCACGCGGGTCAGGTCGGGGTGGGCGATGAGGTTGCCGTAGGCGTCGGCCAGCAGCACCGCGCTGTCGCTCCCCGGCAGCAGGTGCAGCACGTGTTCCTGCAATACGTTCAGGCGCAGCGCGCCCACCAGTTGCCCGCCGCCTTCGAGGGATTCGCTGATGTACACCACCACCTCGCCGGTGTCGGGCAGGGGGGCCGGGCTGCCCAGCCGGTAGCCGCGCCCGTCGTGGCGGTGCGCGTCCCTGCCGCGCAGCACGGGAAAATCCACCATCACGGGGCCGTCCGGCAGCGAGAACACCACCCGCTGCGCATGGTCCAGCAGCATGATCCGCGCGAAAGGCTCTAGACCATCAGGCCAAGCCCTGATAGGCTAGAATTATGTTTAAAAACAGCAAATTAAGCCGCTACAAAATCGGAAAAATTGCTGAATGCTTTTGCATCGATATTGATGCCACCAAAACTGCCTTGCTCCTGAAGCTCAACCGGAAGACCGTGAATAGGTACT